>NZ_JBEXVQ010000065.1:0-24384 GCF_040629405.1 Lentzea sp. NPDC005914
TTCTTCGGCCGGTTCCCCGCCCGCCACAACACGATCCGCGCCCGCGTCGCGACCGTCGCCGCGACATCCGGGCTGTTCACCAGCGCCCGCAGCTCGGCCTGTTCATCGGCAGTCAGCTCCACCCCGACAGCCAACACCATCACCAGTCACGCGGATGTAAAGCAAACAGAATCACAGAACACTAGGTCAGGTCACAGCACGTACTGAGGGTAGGTGACCGCCGCGACCACACAGACGATCAGCCCGGCCAGGGCGACGAGGGCGTGGACGTAGACGACCCTACGGGTGATCCGCCCATTCACCCGCATATCGGTGTTGCCTTGAATCCAGGCGCTGCCTGCCAAGCCAATCGCGGTGAGCCCGGTTAGGATCACGCCCGCCTTGAACGCACCTGCGTAGTCCTGCACCGATCCAAACTGCTTCACCATGTAGTCGGGGATCATGTAGACAATGGTCGTCAATGTGAAGACCAGCCCTGCCCACCCTGCAAACAAGGCGAATCCACCCGTTTCCAAGGGCGCGTTCCGGCCTGCCGCCCCGCCGCCGCGCGTCGCCGCAGGCGCGTAGCCCGGAACAGGGCGCGGCGGCTGGGGCGCAGGGCTCCCCGCAGCGGACGTAGTGTTCCTCCGTCGGTCGCGCTCAGCCCTCCGGTCGGCTCGCGCGGTGTAGTAGAGCGAGGCAGCGCTGAACGCCAGCCCCAAGACGGTGCTCACCCCGGCGAGGTCCATGAAACAAGAATGACGATCCGGGCGGCGGGGCGCTACTCCGGTGACAAGGCACGTGATGCGGATTATGCGGGCCTCACTCGAATGGCCGCACTCCCCGCCAGACTCAACTGGCGCAAGACCGCATAACCACAAGGTCGGCATAAGATGACTTATGCCGACGTCGGCATAAGTCATCGCCCTCCCAGCGCGTGAACGGGCTGTTGATCACGACGCACATGCCTACCTCGCGCCGGTCGCCGCCCGCACGCGGTGGATGCGGTGGATGAGGTCGCCGTAGGGTCGGTCGTCCAGCTCGGCGCGGTCGGGGCAGGCGTGGCTGCTGGTCAACCGCCAGCTCGCGTCGACTCCGGGCGTTGCTGCGCAGGCGGGGCAATCCACGCGGACCTCGCCCCCGGCAAAGATCGCTCTGCTGATTCCTGGGACGACGATGTGTCGTCTGCCTTTGCAGGTGGCGGGGTTGTAGAGACGGTTAAGAGCTGACCACTGACCGTCACTTGCGCGGAGGCCCAAACGTACGTCGGAGCGCGCCGCTTCGCGATCCTTTTCACGGGAGGGCGCTTGTACCTGCCGCGTGCGGCTGCATGGCTGTGAGGTGGGTGATCCGCGCCCGAAACCGCTGTCGGGCAGCCGAACGCGTTCGATGATCGGGACATCCGAGACTGTCCGGAACGCGCTGTCGAGATCCCGGTCTTCGTCGATTGCGCCGTGGTGTACGGCTATTTCCGTGGTACACGGGTCGATGTGGGTGCTGTGCCGCTCGAAAAGTCATCGCTGCTGGTCAGGCGGCTTGTCTGTACTCGTTGATGAGTCCGCCGAGGATGCGCGTGCGGAGCACGCCGTGGGTGTCGAGGTCGAGTACTGCGGCGGGGTGTCGTTGGTCCGCGGGTGGTAGCTGGTCGCGGGCTTGGTGGGGCCTGTGTCGGTTGTAGTGCCCTTGGTAGGCCTTGAGGACGTGCCGTGCGTGGGCCTCGCCGGTGATCAGGACGTGGTCGAGCAGTTCGCGTCGCAGGGTGCCGATGACCCGTTCACAGTGGGCATTCATCCGGGGCGCTCGCGGCGCACTTTTGATCACCCGCAGTTCCTCGGCTTCGAAGACAGTGTCGAACGTCTTGCCGTATTTGCCGTCGCGGTCGCGTAGCAGGAAGCGCAGGGACTCCATCCGCTTTCCGAGGTCTGCGGCGAGGTTCCTAGCTTGCTGCACCGTCCAGTCCTGGGTCGGATGGGTAGTCACGCCGGTGACGTGCAGGCGTCTGGTTCCGTGTTCGAGGAACACCAATGCGTACAGGCGTGTGCCGAGTGCTGTGTCGAAGTGGACGAAGTCTGTCGCGATGATGCCCTCTGCTTGAGCGGTGAAGAAATTCGCGCCAGGTGGGGCCGGATCGACGTGGTGCCGGGCCGATTCCCGCGGCGTTCAAGATCTCCCAGACCGTCGAGGCGGCGATCCGGTGGCCGAGTCGGGTCAGTTCGCCTTGGATCCGTCGGTGTCCCCACCGCGGGTTCTCTGCTGCAAGTCGAAGCACGAGCGTCTTGATCGCGGCTCGGCTGGGTGGACGTCCTATGCGTCGTCCCGCGGTGCAGTCCCACTTCCAGGCGATGAACCTGCGATGCCAGCCCAACACCGTGCCGGGCCTAACTGGGAAAACCTCGCGCCAGCGCGAACGAGGTATCAGCCTGGACAGCGTGGCGAACCAGAATCGGTCCGCTGGCTCGTAGCGGACCGGGCTGGCCAACTGCCGACGGAGCACGGTGTTCTCGTGCCGTAGCACGAGAAGCTCCGCATCCTTCGCCGTCTCACCACAGAGCAGCACCGACGCGGCGGACAGCACCTTCCACGTCACCTTGTACAGCAGTGACACGATCATCCGAGCATGCTCTCAGCCGGGGAGAGATGCACTGCCACGCTGCGGTGACGACTTTTCGAGCGGCACAGGATGTGAAGCGTTGCGCTTCCTACGGTCACAAGCGGCGAGCAGAGCCACGCCGCCTCCCAGCTCGTAGAGCCGTGGCTCGGAGTGCGCGGTAGTCGATGAGCCTATGCCACAAGCACTTCCGTCGCTCTCGGGGCCGCCCGGCTGCCAAGGTCGCCATCGCGGTAGGACACGCACGCCGTTGCAGCGAGTGATGTGGCTGCCCCAGATGGACCCTGTTACGAGTGGCCACGGCGACGGCTGGTCCGTCGACGGTGATCGTCAATCAGGCCGACCATGCATTTCTCGGGCTTTCTGGGCGTAACGAGGCCCGCTGCTCGTACTCCGTAGTGCCGAACTTCTCCAGACCCGGTGCCGACGGCGAGCGCAGTCGTGCTGCACGCCGAGCACGTGACGCATCCCGTGTTGCGAGGTAACGCGCTGTTGCTGCTACGCTCCCGATCATGACTTCCTGTGTTCAGATGAACACGGGATCTATCCCGGGTTTGGGTGTTGGAATACCACCTGTGACACCGCTTGAGCTGGCCGCTTGGACCTGGAAGATGCCCCGCAGAGGCCGGGGGTTCTGGTTCTCGCTGGCGATCGACGTGTTGTGGCCGATCGTCGTGCTGTTCGTGCGCCTCAACGTGCGCGGTAAGCAGCACGTGCCGGGCAACGGCGGTGTGATCCTCGCGTTCAACCACCTGTCGAACGCAGACACCGTCTCCGCCGTGGTGTTCGCGCTGATGTCGAACCGGGTGCCGCGCGTGCTCGCGAAGGCGTCGTTGTGGCGCACGCCGGTGATCGGCTGGGTCATGCGGTCCGGCGGCCACATCCCGGTGGAACGCGGCACGGTCAAGGCTGCCGAGGCCCTCAGACCCGCTGTGGAGGCGCTCCAGGCGGGGGAGTGCGTGATGGTGTTCCCCGAGGGCACGTTCACCGACGACCCGCACAACTGGCCGATGAAGGGCAAGTCCGGGGTCGCGCGGATGGCGCTGGAAAGCCGGGTGCCGGTCGTCCCGGTCGCCGCGTGGGGCACGCAGGACCTGTTGCCCAAGGGGACGATCCTGCCGAGGTTGTTGCCGCGCAAAAGGGTCGAGGTGGTCGCGGGTGCGCCGGTCGACCTGTCCGACCTGTACGACCGCGAGCTGACCGCTGACGTGCTGGAAGAGGCCACCACGCGGGTCATGCAGGCCATCACGACCATGTTGTCGGGCATACGTTCCGGCCAAACGGGTAGCCAGAAAGCATGACTGCGTTGGAAGAGTTACTTGCCGCCAAGGATGTTTCCCGCCCCGGTGGAACGGGCATGTGGGCGCCGGTCGTCCCGCAGCGCCGCGGTGACGAGGAGTGGGTCGTCCAGGCCGACGAGGACCCCGCGATCGTCCTCGGCGTCGACTGACCCCCGAGCACGCCCCGACAACCACTGTCTAGACACGCTAGACGCGTCTAGTTAGTCTAGACACCATGACGCTCGACGAGGAACTGCTGGCAGCGGCGCGCAAGGCGGGCACCGCGTCGGCCGCTGCTCAAGACCAGGCCGACATCGCCAAAGCCGTCTACCACCACTCCGTGCTGCGCCTGCACCGCGCGGGCGGGTCGATGCGCGAGATCGCGGAAGCGCTGAAGATCAGCCACCAGCGCGTGCACCAGATCGTCGAACAGTCCAAGCGGACCGAGCAGTGCTGGTTCTGCGGACGGGTGGCCGACGACGTCGGCAAGATGATGGCCGGCCCGGTCGCGCTGATCTGCGACATCTGCGTGGCCGAGGCTCAGGTCGCCGAGGTCGGCACGTGCTCGTTCTGCAGCGAGACGAAGCCGGTGCACCAGGGTGCGGTCGTCGACAAGGACGCCCTGATCTGCCGCTCCTGCCTGGACTTCAGCGCCGCGGTGATCAGCGCGGCAGTTTGACCACGGTCACGAAGAAGTCGTCGATCTGCCGGACGACCTCGATGAACCGGTCGAAGTCGACCGGCTTCGTGACGTAGGCGTTGGCGTGCAGGCTGTAGCTGCGCAGGATGTCCTCCTCGGCGTCCGAGGTCGTCAGGACCACCACCGGGATGTGCCGCAGATCCGCGTCCGCCTTGACCTCCGCCAGCACCTCGCGCCCGTCCTTGCGGGGCAGGTTGAGGTCGAGCAGGATCAGCCCCGGCCGCGGCGCGTCGGCGAACTCGCCCTCGCGCCGCAGGAAAGCGAGCGCTTCCACGCCGTCCTTCACCACGTGCAGCGAGTTGCGGATCTTGTGGTGCTCGAACGCCTCCTGCGTCATCAGCGCGTCGCCCGGGTCGTCCTCGACCAGCAGGACGTCGATCACGGTCATGGGTGCGTCATTCATCGCGATACCTCAACCAGGTCTTCTTCTGCCGATTCCGATGCCAGGTCTTCCTCGGCGACGGGCAGGGTGAACTCGAACGTCGTGCCGGCGTCCACATCGGTCTTCAGCCAGATGGTCCCGCCGTGGTACTCGACGATCTTCCGGCACATCGCGAGCCCGATGCCCGTGCCCGGATAGGCGTCCTTCGGGTGCAGACGCTGGAAGATCACGAAGATCCGGTCGGCGTACTCCGGTTCGATCCCGATGCCGTTGTCGTGCACGGAGAACTTCCACATGTCCCCGTCGCGTTCGGCCTCGATGTTGACGATCGGGTCCGTCGAGCCCCGGAACTTCAACGCATTGCTTATCAGGTTCTGGAACATCGCGCTGAGCAGAGTCGCCTCACCACGCACGGAAGGCAGGTTCTCGGCGACGATGTGCGCGTTGGTCTCCTCGATGCGTTCGGAGAAGCTGTCCACGAGGTGGCGCACGATCTCGCCGAGGTCGACCATCGTGCGTTCCCGGGTGATGCGGCCGACCCGGGAGAACGCCAGCAGGTCGTTGATCAGCCCCTGCATCCGCTTCGCGCCGTCCACAGCGAACTCGATGTACTGGTCCGCACGATCGTCGAGCTTCCCGCCGTAGCGACGTTGCAGCAGCTGACAGAACGACGCCACCTTGCGCAGCGGTTCCTGAAGGTCGTGCGACGCGACGTAGGCGAACTGCTCCAGTTCGGAGTTGGACCGCTGCAGCTCGGCGGAAGCGGCGTCCAGCGTGGCCAGCTCCTGCACGATGCGCCGCCGCATGGCGTTGACGTCCTCGCCGAGCATCACCGTCTCACGCGGGCCGTGCACGTCGATCTCGTGCTCGAAGTCACCGGACGCGACCTGCCGGACCTGTTCGGCGAGCTCCGCGAGCGGCCCGATCAGCAAGCGGTACAACAGCAGTGACAGCCCGCCGATCACCGCGACCAGCAGCACGCCCATGCCGATCACCAGCCACAGCACCACGCCCGCGGTGTGGTTCAGCTCGTCGCGTGCGGTGACACCGAGCCCGCCGATGTCGGCCTGAAGCGCGTTGACCTCGACGCGGACCTGCTCGAACAATCTCCTGCCGCGGTCGGTGTCGCCCGCGGGTTCCAGACCGGGACCGGCAGCGCGCACGCGACTGATGGTGGGATCCGCGTACTCGGTGCGCCACTGCTGGGCCAGCGACGCGATGCGGTCCACCCGGCCGTCGAGTCCGCCGACGAGTCCCCGCACGTCGTCCGCGGCCTGCTTGGCCGCGGTCTGCCCGTCGAGGTAGGGCATCAGGAACGACTGCTCGCCGGTGAGAACGAAGCCGCGCAGGCCGGTCTCCTGGTCGAGCAACGAGCGGTTGAGGTCCTTGGCCCGGCGTTCCGTGGGCGCGATCTGGTCGATGGACTGTTCGCGGGCGTCGGCGAGCGAGTCGAGCGCGATCACCGTCGACGAGATCACGATGGCCGTCATCGCGAGCAGAACCGCGACGATGCCGATCAGCAGCCGACTGGCCGGCAGCTTGTCCTGCAGTGTCACTTGGGGTCCTTCAGCAGCAGCACGGCCATGTCGTCGTCGAGTTCCCCTCCGTTGAGCTCCTTCACCTCCGCGATCAGGGGATCCAGCCACTCGGGACTCCGCCGCAGCAGTTCGCGCAGGATCTCGCACAAGCGCTCGACGCCGAGCCGATCTGTGTCATCAGGTACCCGGCCCTCGATCAGTCCATCCGTGTAGCAGGCGAGCTGCCAGCCCGGCGGCAGCGGTACGTCCACACCGGTCCACGCGTAGTCCGGAAGCACGCCCAGCGGCACGCCCACCTTGGACTGCGGGAGATCCATGATCTGCTGGCCCACCACCAGCAGCGGTTCGGGGTGCCCGGCCAGGAAGTAGCGCGCGGACCGCCTGTCCGGTGCGACGGTGACGACGCAGGCCGTGGTGAAGATGCCCTCGCCGTGCCGTTCCGCGACGAGCACCTGGTCCAGCGTCCGCAGCACCTTCTCCGGCGGCTCGCCCGCGAGGACCAGGGCACGCCAGGCGATCCGCAGGCAGACGCCGAGCGCCGCCTCGTCCGGGCCGTGGCCGCAGACGTCGCCGATGATCGCGTGCACCGAGCCGTCCGGCAGGCCCACCGCGTCGTAGAAGTCGCCGCCCAGCAGCATTCGCTGACCACCGGGCTGGTAGCGGACCTCCAGGTCGAGGTCGGAGCCCTTGAGCAGCGGGGGAGGCAGCAGGCCGCGTTCGAGGCGGGATCGTTCCGCCGCGAGCAGTTTCGCCTCGCGCAGCTGGAACTGGGCGTCGTCGGCGCGGCGGCGTTCGACCGCGTACCGGACTCCGCGCAGCAGCAGCTCGCCGTCGACCTGGCCCTTGATGAGGTAGTCCTCCGCACCGGCCGAGACCGCGTCGATGCCCTCTCGTTCGTCGTCGAGACCGGTGAGCACGAGGACGGCGGGCGCGGCCTGTTTGCGCAGGAGCCGGTGAAGGCTGTCGAGCCCCTGCGAGTCCGGCAGGCCGAGGTCGAGCAGCACGCACTCCGCGTCGGCGAGCATGCGCTCGGCCTCCGCGAGCGTCCGGGCGCGCGACAGGATGAACGGCGCCCTCGCCTCTTCGAGCAGCGCCTCGACGAGCAGGGCGTCGCCATCATCGTCCTCGACCAGGAGGACGCGCACGGTCTTGGTTCGCATCAGGTCGGACTTTAACGTTATTCAGGTGCGGGACTCGCATCCCACCTACGAGGATTGCGGGCGTGTTGATCCGTCTCGCCCAACCAGCCGAACTCCCGTACCTCCAGGAGATCGAAAACGCCTCCGGGGAAGTGTTCCGCGAGGTCGGCATGCCCGAGATCGCCGACGACGACCCGATGTCGCTGGAAGACCTGGCAGAGCACGAAGTGTGGGTCGCCGTGGGGGAGCAGGGGGTGGCCGTCGCGTTCATCGCCGTCGGTGAAGTGGACGACGGGATCCACGTCCACCAGGTCAGCGTGCACCCCTCACACGCGCGCCAGGGCATCGGTGCGGCGTTGATCGAGCACGTGACGCGGCCCGGACGCGCTGTGACGCTCACGACGTTCCGGGACGTGCCGTGGAACCAGCCGTACTACGAGCGCCTCGGATTCCGCGTCGTGTCCGGAACTTCACCCGGCCTGGCCGCGATCATGAGCGAGGAGGCCTCACGGGGCCTCGATCCCGCGACTCGGGTCGCGATGGTCCTTCTCCCAGCGCAAGAACGATCCTGACGCGATCGACAGGCTGCTGAGCAGCCACACCAGCACGCCCGCGTCGTCGGTCACGCCGATCACCGGCAGGAACTCCGGCAGGATGTCGATCGGCGACACGAGGTAGACCAGCGACACCACCCACAGCACCACCTGGCTGCGCGGCAGCTCCGGGTACTTGCCGCCGCGCCAGGCCTTCCACAGCCTCGGCAACGCCTTCGCGCGCTGGATGGGGTTGCCGACCGGGCCGGGGCCGTTCTGGGCGCGCTTGCGACGGTTGCGCAGCACGCCCAGGACGGTGAACACGAGGCCGAGCGGGATCATCACCCAGCCGACGACGGCGGGGCTGAGCCCGCCGAGGCTGGCGGTGCGGAACAGCAGGATCAGCAGACCCGCCAGGGAGATGAACGATCCGAAGACGACCATCTGGCTGGCTCCTAGTGGTGTGGCCCGTTGCCGGGCGAGTTCGATGCACCCTGCCGAGCGTTGACTACCCCGCCACGTTCCTGATCACGCCACTAGCTCGGCTCCTGGAAGAGCATCGTCGGGATCGCCTTGTGGGGCTGCTTGAGCTCCTGCGGCTCCGGCTCCCTCAGGTCGATCACGGGTTCGGGTTCCTCGACGGGAACCTCCTTGACCGCCGGTTTGCGCGCGGCTTTCACCGGCACTGGCGTGGACTGGTCCAAAGCGGCGCGCGCGTTGGCGATCCACACCTTCTGCATGGTCTCGTCCTTGCTCCCGGCCGCGGTCGCGGTGAGTCCGGAGAGGACACCGCGAATACGGGGAACGAGAGCTGGATGACGCCGGATCGCCTGCCACACAGCGTGATCACCCGGTAGCCGGGCGGACACGAGCCGCGTGACCTGAGCACGCAGCTCCTCTGTGGACAGATCGAGCCAGCGCTCGACCGCTGACGGGCCTATCGCCACGTGCAAGCCTCCCCAAAACGACAACTGCCCCTACAGGATCTCACGGATCCCGCAGGGGCAGCTCTCTGGTGTCGGGAAGGCGTCAGGAAGCGACGACTTCGAGCAGGATCTTGCCGTTCTCGTCCTGGATCCGGAACGTCGCGATCTCGTGCCAGCGCATCGCCACGTTCGCCTGGAGCCTGATGGTCTTCCTGTCTCCGGCCACCGGTTCCGGCGCGTACCAGGACGTGACCTGGGCGACGCGGCCCGCGCGCCCGACCGCGACGAGCGATCCCCTGCTGGGGCCGGTCATGCCGCTGACCTCGATGTCCATCGAGGTACCCCACGCCTCGTCCGAGGCGGTGATCTTCGTGAAGACACCGCTGTTCGGGTCTTGCTGCTGCACCTTCATCGAGGAGTCGGTGGAGTTGTTCGCCACCGGCGTCTGCGACGTCGTCGTGTTGCTGGTGATGGGTGCAGCCTGGTTCGAGCCGTCATCGCTGCCGCGCACGACCAGCGTCGTGACGACGGCCGTCACCGCCACGATGCCGGCGGCGGCGGCCGCGACACCCTGGGCGACGAACCAACGCCTGCGCTTTCTGCGTGCTGCGACCGCGTCGAGCATGACCCGCACCGACTTGCCGTCCGGGCGTTCCGGAGCTGTTCCGCGCAGCATTCCGCCCGCGTCGGCCTCGTCGATGAGGTCCGGCACCACCGCGAAGTCGCGCAGGTCAAGAGCGCACCGCCGACATTCGGTCAGGTGGTTCTCGAACGCCTCCACCTCATCGGCATCGAGGATGCCGAGCACGTAGGCGGCGACGTCGAGGTGATCTGGTGCCGTTGTCACCGCGTCTCTCCCCGATCGTGCAACGCACGCCGCAACGCACGCAGCGCGTAGTACACCCGCGACTTGACCGTTCCCGGTGGCACACCCAGTGCCGCCGCGGCCTCACCGACGGTGCGATCCCGCAGGTATGTCTCGAGAATAGCCTCCCTGTGTTCCTCTGAGAGACCGTTCATCGCCTCGGCGACGACGATCGCCGCGAGGGTGCGATCCTCCTCGCCGCCCGAAGGCGACTCGTCCGAAGGGGTCAGTTCGAACTCCTGCGGACGGACGCTTCTCTTACGCCTGTCGTCAATGACCAACCGCCTTGCCACCGTGAACAACCACGAGCGCAAGAGCACCGGGTCACGTTCGAGTTTTTCGGCGTTGCGCCATGCCCTGACCAGGGTTTCCTGCACGATGTCCTCTGCCCATTGACGATCATGGCCAGTCAACCTCATGCAGTGTCCCAGCAGGGCACTGCCGAATTCCTCGTACAGCCGTCGGATCAACTCTTCCTCGAGGGATCCCGGTCTTGGTGATTGTTCGTCTAACTCACGTTGACGTCTATGCCGCGCCACGGGGGACATCCTTGCCTCATGAAGCGTCCCAAGTCGAGAGGCAAATATTCCTCACGAAGTCCGTGAACCGTTGCCGGATCGTGTCCGTACTCCTCGGTACCCCCGCTGAGAAAGGACCTGCCGATGCGACGTGGTCAAGCCATCACCGCCCTGGCGGCACTGGCTGTGAGTCTCACGGCGTGCGGCAGCACCCAGGCCCCTCCCGGAGGGGCCGCGACCGGCGGTTTGCAGGCCAAAAACGCTGATCTGAGCGGTTCGATGATGCTCTTCATCGCGAACACCGAGCAGATGGGGTGGTACGTCACCGACGGCGAAGGACTCCCGCTCTACCGCTTCGACAAGGACACCCCGAAGCCGTCGAAGTCGAACTGCGAAGGCGAGTGCGCGAAGGCCTGGAAGCCGGTCCCCGCGGACAAGCCGGCCATGGCGACCGGGGTCGACCCGATCTCCATGGGCACCGTGACCAGGGCTGATGGCACCAAACAGCTCACCATCGCGGGTTATCCCCAGTACACCTTCGCCGAGGACAAGGCGGCCGGTGACATGAAGGGGCAGGGAAAGGGCGGGACCTGGTGGGTCACCGCCCCGAACGGCGCCAAGATCACCGGCGGAAAAGCGCAGAACAACACCCAGAACAAGAGCAGCAGCACGCCGAGCACGTCCCCCACTCCCGGCACCGGACAGGCACCGCCGCCTGCGCCGCCGCCGGCCGCGCCCGGCTACTGAGCCCACTGCTCGCAGTTTCCGACCCCCCTACCGACTTCCACTGAACAACGAGGACATCAAGACGATGACCAGAGCCCTCGCCACCGTCTTGGCGATGTTGTTCCTCTTCGCCGGTTCGCCCCTGGTCGCGCAAGCGCAGCCCGCGGACACCGGCGGAGTGCAGGACACCCCGACCGGACCTTTGACCGCCAACGACCGCGACCTGCTGAACAAGGTGCGTCAGGCCGGCCTGTGGGAAATGCCCATGGGCGAGCTCACGGCCACCAAGGCGTCGAACGCGCGGGTCAAGCAGATCGGCAAGATGATCATGCTTGACCACATGATGCTGGACAACCTGACGAAGAAGACGGCTGCCCAGTTCAACCTGACCACGCCCGACGTGCCGAACCCCTCGCAGCAGTCGTGGATGGACGAGCTGAACGGTCTCGAAGGAGACGCGTTCGACCAGGCGTTCGTCGCGAGGCTGCGGGCCGCGCACGGCCAGGTCTTCAACTTCATCGCGAAGGTGCGCACGCAGACCCGCAACGACACCATCCGCGGGTTCGCGCAGGCCGGCATCGACGTGGTGATGAAGCACATGACGTTGCTGGAGAGCACTGGTCTGGCGGGCGATCCCGCCTTCGCCGACCCGCAGCCCGCCGGCGGCATCATCAACGCGACCCTGGCCTCCGGTGAGGGGCCGAACATGTGGGTGATCCTGACGGTCACCGCGGCGGGAGCCGTCCTCACAGTGCTCCTGCTCCGAGTACTCCGCCCGCGACGACCGGTGCGGTGATTTCAGCAAGACCCCGTTGTGCGACGGGAAACGGAGGTGGTGTCCCAAGGTCAGAGGCACTCCAACGCGGACCTGTTCCCACCCGCCCGGCCCTGAAGTGTCCACTCCTGCACCAAGGACCGGGCGGGTTCCCGCGAGAAGTTCTTTCCGGAGGAAGAGTTGTTGTCGAGCCAGATTCCGCTCCTGGTGGCCCAGGCGACCGAGTTCGACTCGGGTGTCAAGAAGATGGCCCAGATGTCCGCCAGGCTGGCTTACGTCCTGATGTGCGCCACCTTGTCCTGGGGTGTGCTGATCGCGACCGGATGGGCGGAGAAGCTCACCGGCCGTGAAGGTCTGAAGAACGGGCACATGGTGCTCGCGTCGCTGGCGATCGCGTTCGGCACGCTGCACGCCTTCGCGTTCTCCTTGCTGCAAGGAGCCCCGCTCAGCGTCATCAAGCTGATCCTGCCGTTCGTCGACGGCGGCCTGTTCCGGCACGCGCTCGGCATCCTCGGTCTCGAGGTCATGCTCGCGATCGCCGTGCTCGCCTCCATGCGACACAAGGTCTTCTACCGCAAGTGGTTGCGGTTCCACCAAACCGCCTACATCGCGGTGACCATCACCGTGGTCCACTCCTGGTTCGGCGCCATCGCGAACGGCAACCTGTCCGTTCTCTGGCTCGCCGGCCTCACGATTCTCGTCCCGACCGCGACCCTGTCGCTGGCCCGGTTCCTCCCGGCCGAGGCGCTCACCCGCATCGGCATGCTCGACTCCGAGCGCGGCAAGGAGCCCGGTGTCGGCGAGGGCGACGCGATGGACGTGAGCGTCAACAACGAGAAATGCCACCGCTACGGCACGTGCCAGGCGGAGGCGCCGGATGTTTTCCAGCTGATCGAGGACAACCGCCTGACCTACAACCGACGGCCGCCTGAGGAGCACTTCGCCCAGGCCAGATCGGCAGCCCGCGCGTGCCCGATGCGCGCGATCGAGATCAGGGAGCGAGTGAAGTGAGCGAACGGATCGTGGTCGTCGGCGGCGGGCTCGGAGGAGTCCGTTCCGCGGAACGGCTGCGGGAGATGGGTTTCGACGGGCAGATCACGATTCTGTCGGCCGAGCGGCACCTCCCGTATCACCGCCCGTGCCTGTCGAAGCAGATCATCACCGGTGAATGGCACCCGGACGACTCGTTGCTGTCGTTCGCGGGTGACCTCGACGCCGAGTGGCGGCTGAACTCCCCGGCCCTGCACCTGGACCCCAAGACGCAGTCCGTCTGGGTGCCCGGCGGCGAGGAGATCAAGTACGACGGCATGATCATCGCCACCGGCGTCGACGCGCGTGCGATGGGCGGGGCTCCGCGCCACGACCCGCGGGTGCACGTGCTGCGGACGCTGGACGACGCGGTCGCGATCCGCAGGAACATCCGGCAGTCACAGGGTCTCGTCGCCGTCATCGGCGGCGGGTTCATCGGCTGCGAGCTCGCCTGTTCGATTCGTCACATGGGCCGCGACGTGGCCCTGATCGTGCGCTCGCCCGCGTTGCTGGGCGGCATCGTCGGTGACGACATCGGCAAGAAGATCACCGAGGCGCACGTCCACCACGGTGTGCGGCTGGCCACCGGTGTCGGCATCAAGCACTGGGTGCGTCAGCCCGGCGGCATCGGCATTCATCTGTCCGACGGCCAGGTGTTCTTCGCCTCGTGCGTCGTGCTGGCGGTCGGCGCCTCGCCGGCGGTCGACTGGCTGCGCGGCTCCGGCCTGAACATCGAGGACGGTGTGCTGTGCGACGAGACGAACCACGTCGTCGGCGCCGAGAACATCGTGGCCTGCGGTGACGTCGCTCGCTGGCCCAACCTGCGCTTCAACGGCGTCGTGCGCCGGGTCGAGCACTGGCTCAACGCCGTCGAGGGCGGCCGTGCCGCCGCCGAGAACCTGTTGGTGGGCCGCAACCACGCCAAGTCGTACACGCCGGTCCCGCGGTTCTGGACCGAGCAGTACGGCATGCGCGTGCAGGGCGCCGGCCTGCCCGTACTGGGCACCGACACCACGGACGTCAACGGACTGACCGGCTTCATCGCCAACGGCAAGCTCGTCGGCATCGTGGGCCTGGAACAGCCCGGCCGGATCATCACCGAGACGCCGGAGCTCTTCCGCCAGAACACGGTCGAGGAGAACCAGACGGTGTGGACCCAGCCGGCCGAGGAGACCAAGGTCGCCCAGACGCCGGAAGTCCTGCCCACCACCCAGATCCAAGTTCCAGAACCAGTCGCCGCCCGCGCATCATCGGTTCCCCCGTCAGTCTCGTCGTCGATGTCCCCGCCTTTGCAGCGGCGGAGGCATTCACGCTCGAGGCCGGAGATGGTGCGAGTGGGCGGAGGACGCGCGAGGCCTTAACCCGGTCAGGAGGTGTTGGCTTGCCGGCACAGGGCAAGCGGGGACGGCGAACTCCGACGTCGCTGCGGTGGCCAGGTGGCGGACCGATGACGCCACGCGGCGATGCGCTCGTTCCCGCGCCGGCAAGCTGATCTCCTTCTCGTGCGTCACCAGCGGTGTGCGGCTCGGCGGGCTCCCGGGCCGCACACCGACCTATTCGCCGTTCCTCTCACTCGATCCGGTGGCGGGATTGCCAAGATCATCTTCAGTCGGTAATTTCACGCCCTGCTGTGATCGCATCCGTCGTTCTGCCGGTGCGTGAGCCTATTTCCGAGAGGAACTGCTTCGATGAGCTATGTTTTCGCCGGCGGTGACAACGGGGAAGACGACGACTGACGTCGCGTTGACCTGTAGATCTGCTGCGGCGAGGAGTTCGCGAGATCTCCTCGCCGTTTCAGTTCCAGCTTCATCCCCGCCTCGTGGCCGGCTTCGAGATCGAACGCCTCGAAGACGTGGTGGGTCCGGCCGTCGGCGTCGCTCTCGGGGGTCAGCGAGAAGCCTTCGTCTCCGTGATCGAAGCCGAGCGGCTCGCAGAACGCCTCGCGACGGGTGGGAAGGATCACTTCGTACCGCGCGTGCGGTATCGGTTGGCTGAACCTCAGGACGAAGGTGTCCGGCTGTCCCGAGCCCATCAGCGGAGCGCATCGCTGCGGCCACCGCACTCTCATCGCCAGGCTGATCTCGCTGCCGGCCCTGGGCGGCGCGTCGAAGTGGGCGGTGAGGTACATCTTGCCGTCCGCGACCCAGGACCTGGTGGTGCGCAAGCGGATACCCGGTGCTCCGTCGACCTTGATGCTGCGGATCTGCGTCTGGACGCGACCGCGGTACCGCGCGGGTTGTGCCCAGTTGCAGCTGAACCTGAAGCGG
Source organism: Lentzea sp. NPDC005914 (assembly GCF_040629405.1). NCBI lineage: Bacteria > Bacillati > Actinomycetota > Actinomycetes > Pseudonocardiales > Pseudonocardiaceae > Lentzea > Lentzea sp. NPDC005914. Next base: position 15,266 of record NZ_JBEXVQ010000065.1, read on the forward strand.
AAGAACAGCATGTCCGGCCGCAGGACGCGCATTCTGATCCTGATCACGTCATCGGTGGTGCCGCGGTCGTCGGTCACCACGCACACCTCGTGCCAGCTCGTCATCTGGTAGAAGAGGTCTTTCTCCTGGCGGATGTGCCTGCAGTACCGGTCGACCAGTCGCTGCTGTTCCTCGAGCTCGCGGCGCAACGAACTGCGATCGGCGAGCAGGACGAGACCGAGCGCGGTGATCGCGCACACGGCCACCACCAGAGCGACCACCTTGACGAGCAGACTTCCGAACACGGCACCCGGAAGCGCCGCGACGGACACGATGCCCAGGACCGCTTTGGCGATGGCCGGTGGGCCTTCGCTGGAGAGGTACTCGTCCAGCCAGGAAGAGAGCTCGCGCAGCATTTTCACCCCCGCCGATGTCAGCACAACCCTGTGTAGATCCCCTTTTGACAGAGTGTGCCGCGCCGGGTCGGGTGTCGACGTCGTCACTCGAACGCCCGCGCCCGGTCACTCGGCCATCAGAAATGCACGCACTCCGGGTAGCCGAGATCGTTCCCACCGCGGTGGGCGGTGCTCGTTCAGCTCAGTGTCACGGGGCGGTGATGACCTGTCCCGCCCACGAGAGGCCACCGCCGAAAGCGAACAGCAGCACCGGTTCGCCCGAAGGGAGCTCGCCGCGTTCGGCCATTTTGGACAGTGCGAGCGGCACGGAGGCCGCGGAGGTGTTGCCGGACTCCACCACGTCTCGCGCGATGATGACGTCGTCGCGCAGGTCGAGGCGACGGGTCATGGCCTCGATGATGCGCAGGTTGGCCTGGTGCGTGACGATGCCCGCGAGGTCCCTGGTGGTGATGCCCGCTCGCTCGCACGCCTGTGCCGCGATGGCGGGAAGTTCGCTGGTGGCCCAGCGGAAGACGGCCTGGCCCTCCTGGGAGAAGCGCGGCTGCCACTCGTCGACCAGACGCACGGCGTTGTTGCGGCTCGGGTCGGAACCCCACGTGACCGGGCCGATCCGGGCGTTGTCGTCGGCGCTGATCACGGCGGCACCCGCTCCGTCGCCCAGCAGGATGCAGGACGAGCGGTCGGTCCAGTCGGTGAGGTCGGACATCTTCTCGGCGCCGATCACCAGCGCGTGGCGGGCGGCTCCGGCGCGCAGGGTGTGGTCGGCGGTGGCGAGGGCCGTGCAGAAGCCGGCGCAGGCGTTGTTCAGGTCGAAGCAGACCGCGTTCGGGATGGTCAGCCGGCCGGCGACCTGGGCGGCGATCGACGGGCAGCGGTCGACCGCGGAGCAGGTCGCGACGATGACCTGGCCGATGTCGCCGGGTGCCAGGCCGGATGCGGCGAGCGCCTTGGCGGCTGCTCCGGCCGCCATGTCCGCGACCGACTCGTCGTCCGCGATGCGGCGGGTGGAGATGCCCGTGCGCTGCAGGATCCACTCGTCGTTGGTGTCGACCATCTTCTCCAGGTCGGCGTTGGTCAGCACGCGCTGCGGCTGGTGGTGGCCGAGCGCGACGACGCGGGATCCGGACAAGGTGAGCTCCTTCGGCGAGACGACTCGGCGAATATAGCAACCGATCGGTCGGTAGCTAAAGTGTCGTACGCTACGCCCGTGAGCCCGCGCAGATCTGTTGCCGACACCCTCGAGACGCGGCAGCGCATCCTCGAGCGAAGCCTGGCCATCGCCTCGGCGGAAGGGCTGGAGGGGCTGACGATCGGGAGGCTCGCCGACGAGCTGGGCATGAGCAAAGCCGGTCTGCTGGGCCATTTCGGCACCAAGGAAGGCCTGCAGCTCGCGGTGGTCGACGAGGCGGCGGCGGTCTTCTCGCGCGAGGTGCCGGAGCGCGTCAAGCAGGCGCCGTCCGGGCTGCCGCACCTGCGCGCGGTCTGCGAGGCGTGGGTCTCCTACCTCGAACGCGAGGTGCTGCCCGGCGGCTGCTTCTTCACCGCGGCCACGACCGAGTTCGACGGGCGCAGCGGCCGGGTGCGGGACGCGCTGGCCGGCATGAACGCGTTGTGGCGCAGGGATCTGCGGATCCACATCCGGCGCGCGATGAGCTTCGGCGAGCTGCCGGGGGACACCGACGTCGACCAGCTGATCTACGAGCTGGTCGGGATCATGCTGGCGCTCAACCACTTCCTGCAGCTGGAGCACGACAGCGCGGCGCCCGCCCGTGCTCGGCGGGCGCTGGAACGGCTGCTCAGCCCGAGATGAATCCGTTGACGACCGCGGCGACTTCCGCGGGTTGCTCGAACACCATGCCGTGCGTCGCGTCGATCTCGTGCACGCGGACGTTCGGGCAGATCTTCGGCAGGTCGCGTCGCAGGCCCGCTCGGTGGGCGTCCATCAGCGGGATCAGGTCCGGCGGCACGGGCAGGTTCTTTGTTGCCAGCACGAGCAGGAACGGCACGGTCACCTCGGCGAAGATCGGCAGGGCGTCTGCGAACTCCGGTGAGTTTCGGAGCGTCGACGTGATCTCGCGGTTCGGCCTGGTGATCATCTCCTCCTGTGCGGTGAAGATGGCGTTCAGCTTGGCGAGATCCGCCTCGACCTGCTCGGGCGCCAAGCCCGCGTAGTTCGCCGGATCCGTTGCGGCGGAACGGTGTCCGTCGAGGCTAACGGCCGCAGGGCAGCCGGGGTGGCGGCGCGCCCACATCCCGGCCAGGATGCCGCCGAGCGAGTGGCCGACGACCACGGGGTTGTCGAGTCCGAACTGGACGGTCGTGGCTTCGAGATCGTCGAGGACCGCGTCCCAGTCCCACGGCCCGTCGGGCGATTTGCCGTGACCGCGCAGGTCGACGGCCACGCATCGCCCGTTCAGTTGTGGCGCAACGACATTCCAGGCGGACATGTCGCCGCCGGCGCCGTGCAGCAGCAGGATCGGCGGGCCGTCGCCGCCGTGGTCATGAGCTGCGAGGATCAAAGTTCTCTCCGGTGGTCGAGGCGGGCGCGGATCGAGGCGACGGAGACGCCGCCGCCGGGGTGGCGCGAGAGTTTGTGGCGGCTCACCAGGTCGTGGACTCCCTGGCGGGTGATGCCGAGCATCGCGCCGGCCACCCCGAACGACACGCCCTCCTTGCTCGGATGGCCTGCCCGGCGCGCGGTGACGCGGCCCAGCGGCGTCGACCACCACGTATCGGGCGGGTCGAACGGCGCGTCGCCGGGGTAGAGCACGGTCATCAGGCGGATCGCGACCTGGCGAGCCAGTCCGGGGTCGTCGCCGAGCAGCTGGGCCGCCCACATCTCGGCGTCGGCGGCAACGGAGGACCGCAGGCCGACGAGGTCGGCCTGCGGCAACAGGATCTCCAGCGGGTCGAGCAGCCGGCTCGTCACGAGCCGGATCAGGTCGTCGCGCAGGTCCACGTGTTCCGAGGTGGTCGCCACTTGACAGACGATAGCAAGTACTTGACGGGAGTCGTCAAGTAGTTCTGATCGTCAAGTGGTCAGGCCGCCCACATCTGGGCGGGCGCGATGTAGCCCCACGTGTAGAGCTGGTTCGCGCCGTCGTAGCTGCCGTCCGTGCCCGCGCCGTAGGTGTCGTGGACGTAGAACGAGCCGTTGTCGTGGTAGCCGATCACCACGGACAGGTGGCCGGAGGTGGAGCCCCACGTGCCGCTCATGATCACGAACTTGCCCTGGTCGATGAATGCGCGGACCTGGGCCGGGGTGAAGTTGCCCTGCTGGACGGCGGCGCCGTTGCGGGCCAGGAAGTCGCGCTCCGACTCCCAGGAGGCGCAGGGACGAGCCGGGTTGCCCTGGCAGTAGTAGCCGGTGATCCAGCCGTGGGCGCCCTTCCAGCTGCCGGTGCGCGACCAGTCGTTCATGGCGCGGTTGAAGGTGGTGCCGCGGTTGGAGAACTCGTCGGTGATGTAGCGGCCCCACTTCGACCAGTGCGAGGACGGCTGCGAGACCTGGACGCCGAACTCGTTCGGCAGTTGGTAGGTCACCAGGTCGATCACGGCGCTGGTCGGGCCGCAGGAGGAGTTGCCGTTGAAGTCGTTGCGCGTGTCCCACAGCTGGTGGATGTATTCGGCGCGGTTCAGGCGGCCCATCGTGGTGACCTGGCCGCCGTCCAGCGCGGCGGCTTTCTGATCCGCGGCCTTCACGTAGCCCTTCTGCGGGCTGCCGATGACCGCGGCAGAACCGTCGATGCCGGTCAGGGCGTAGTTGAACGACAGACCGGAGACGACGCGGGAAGCCTTGTGCGTGGCCAGGTCCTGGACGTAGACGCCGTTGAAGCCCTCGAACTGGTCATGGCCGAGCGTCTTGTCGGACACACACCCCATGACCTCGTACGCGACGCGCGCGCCGTCGGTGCTCCACACGGCGCTGCGGTAGTGGTGGCGCGTCCCGCCGATCAGCGACTTGACCTCGCCGCTCTCCGACGCCAGGCCCAGGTACTGCGGCTCGGTGCCACCGCAGCGGTAGATCTCGTTGTGCTTGATGAAGCTGACGTGCCGCTCGCCCTTGACGTCGACGAGCTTGAAGTCGCGGTACAGCGCCGTGGAGTCGCTGCTGATCAACGGCTTCGCGGCCCCGGACTTCAGGTCGAACCGGACCAGCGAGCCGACGTACGTGCTCTCGTCGGCGGCGTCCGGGTGTTGCACGGCCAGCAGGCCGCTGCCGTCGGAGGTGAAGCCGAGCAACTGGGGTGCGCGCCCCTTCAACCGGCCCACGGTCACGCCGTCCACGACGACGTTCTCGCCGTCCGCATAGGCGAGGGTGGAGCCGTTGTACACAGCCGACGTAATGCTGCCACGTGCGACGAACCGCGACTTGCCATAGCGGTCGACTGCATACAGGATGCTGCCGCTCGTGCCGTTGAAGTCGGAGATCACGGCAGACTGCATACCGTCGGCAGAAGACGTCGACTGAATTGTGTATGCAGGATCGCTGACGGCGAAGGTGGCTCTCTTGACGCCGCCGACGAGCACGTCGTAGTCGGTGTTCGATCCCGGGGAGCCGGATCGGACGGCCCGCGACACCGACGGGCTCTCGGAGTAGGGCTCGACAGCCTGTGCGGGGGACACGGCGGCGGCCAAAGTGCCGAGTGCCACCACCAGGGCCAGTGAGGTTTTCGTCATGGCTCAAACGTCATGCCGCGTGGCATGTGTCCGGTATGCGTCCGGTAGATACGATCAGGAGTTGTGGAGTTCCGGGTGCTCGGGCCGGTGGAGTGTTACGCCGACGACGGCGTGCGCCTGAGCCTTGGCCCGCCCAAGCAACGAGCCGTGCTCGCGCTGCTGCTCGCCCAGCCCGGCCGGGTGCTGTCGGTCGACCGGCTGATCAGCGTGCTGTGGGACGACGCGCCGCCCAAGACCGCGTTGAAGAACCTGCAAGTCTACGTCTACCAGCTGCGCAAGATCGTCGGCTCGCGGCTGCTGTCGCGCCCGCCCGGCTACCTGATGTCGATCGACCCGGCCGAGCTCGACCTGACCCGGTTCACCGAGCTGCTCGACGTCGCCCGCAGGGAACGCACCCCGCAGCGCTACCGGGAGGCGCTCGCGTTGTGGCGCGGGCCGGCGCTGGCCGATCTCGCCGCGTCCGGACTGTTGCGCGGGGTCATCGCCCAGCTGGAGGAGCTGCGGCTGGCCGCGCGGGTCGAGTGCGCCGAGGCCGAGCTGGACCTCGGGCGGCACGTGGAGATCGTCGCGGACCTCAACGAGTGGGTCCGCGAGCACCCGTTGAACGAACGCCTGCGCGAGCAGCAGATGGGCGCCCTGCACCGCGCCGGCCGTCCGGCCGAGGCGCTCGCCGCGTACCAGGAGTGCCGCCGGGTGCTGCTGGACGAGCTGGGCGTCGAGCCGGGAGAGTCGCTCAGAAGGCTCCAGGCCGAGATCCTGCGCGCGAAACCCGTTGGCGCGTCGGCGATCCGGCAGCTGCCGCCGGACGTGGTCACCTTCGCCGGCCGGACGCGCGAGCTGAACCTGATCAAGGCTCAGACGCGGCAGGACCGGGTCGCGGTGTGCGTGATCACCGGGCAGGCGGGCATCGGCAAGTCGGCGCTCGCGGTCAGGGCCGCCCACGAGATCGCCTCGCGGTTCCCCGACGGCCAGCTCTACGCGGACCTCTCCGACGGCGCCTCGGACCGCGTCCTGAGCCAGTTCCTGCGCGCGCTCGGCGAACGTCCCGGCGACGAGGAAGCCCTGCGCTACCGCTCTCTCACCGCGTCACGGCGGCTGCTCGTGGTGCTGGACAACGTTGCCACCGCCGCACAGGTCAAACGCCTGCTGCCCACGGGACCGGGCTCGGCCGTGCTCATCACGTCACGCCGTCCGCTGACGTCGTTGCACGGCGCCTCGTACGTGAAGCTCGGCGCCCTGCCTCTGGAGGAGGCGTTCCAGCTGCTGTCCGGTGTCGCCGGAAAGGTCGACGACGCAACGGAACTCGTGCGCTGGTGCGGCGGGCTTCCGCTCGCGCTGCGCATCGCCGGTGCCCGCCTCGCCGCTCGTCCACAGTGGACGGCGCCGTTGCTGGCCGCGCGGCTGGCCGACGAGACACGCCGCCTCGACGAGCTCAGGCTCGGTGACGTCGCCGTGCGCTCGGCGTTCGAGGTCAGCTACGCCGAACTCGGGTCTTCCGCCGTGGCACGGGTTTTCCGCCTGCTCGGGTTGCTGGACGGCCCGGACTTCGCGGTGGCGGCCGCGCGGGCACTGACGGACGTGCCGGACGTCGAGGAGCTGCTCGCCGAACTCGCGGACGCGCACCTCGTCGAGGAACCGGTACCCGGCCGGTTCGCCCTGCACGACCTGCTGCGGTTGTTCGCGCGGGAACGGTGCCGAGGTTCGGAGTCGCCGGATGAGCGTTCACTGGCGCTCGAACGCCTGCACAAGCACTACCTGGAAGTCCTGGCGGACAACCCGACGGACCTCTGGCTCGCCGAGGAGCGCGACAACCTGATCGCCGCCGCGCACCAGGCTTCACCGGCCGACGCGGTCGCGTTCGCGGCGGGCCTCTCGTGGTACTTCCGCCGCCGTTCCGAGGTGGCGGACTGGGCCGCGCTGAACACGCTGGCCCTGGAGGCGGCTCGCACGCTGGGCGATGTTCGCGCGGAAGCGTTGGCGTTGAAGGAACTCGGCGCCGCGTACGAGCGCGGGTTCAAGTTCGCCGAGGCCAGGCAACACTGGGAGGCGGCCCTCGTCCTGGCCCGTTCGCTGGGCGACCGGCAGCTGGAAGCCGTGACGCTCAACAACCTCGGCATCGTGCACTGGCGCCGCCGCGACCTGCCCGCCGCGGTCACCTCGCTGGAAGCGTCGCTGGCGTTGCGCGAGGAGCTCTCGGACTCTCAGGGTGCGGCCTACGTGCGCACGAACCTGGGGCTGGTGCACGCGGCGCTAGGTGATCTTCCTGCCGCTTTGGGTTGCTACGAGGAGACTTTGACGACGTTCCGCGCGTGCGGCGACCGTTCCGGCGAGCTGCACGCGCTGGCGAACATGGCCGACGCGCACCGCCAGATGGGTTCGCTGGACCGTGCTCTGGAACTGTCCGAGGAGGCGTTGCACCTCGCGCGTTCGGTGGGGGACAGGCAGATCGAGGCAGGCGTGTTGCTCGATCGCGGCATCGTGCACGAACTCGCGGGCCGCGCCGAGGAGGCCCGGGAGTCGTACCGCGAGGCCGTCGAACTGTCGCGGCGCATCGGCTTCCGGTGGGGTGAGTCGGAGGCGGCGCGCAAGCTCGCAGGTCTGGCCGAAAGACGGTAGCCGCGCCTCGGCGGGCTGGTGAGGATCAGCGGGATGACGAGAATCCTGCTCTCGCTGGTCGTACTCTTGGTCATGCCGATGTCCCCCGCGGACGCCGCACCGGCCGGCTGCCCGCCCGTCATCGCCGGTACCGGAGCGTCCCTGCACCCCGAGGGCGTCACCTACGACCCGGTCCGGCACCGCTTCCTCGTCGGTTCCGTCACCCACGGCACCGTGTCCCGCATCGGTCCCAACGGCCAGGCGCGCACACTCGTCGACGACCCGTGGCTGATCACCACGATGGGCATCACCGTCGACGCCCGCCGCGGCCGCCTGCTGGTCACCAACGCCGACCTGGGTCTCGCCGACCGCAGCAAGCCCGAGACCACCAGGGCGTTCGCCGGACTCGGCATCTACGACCTGCGCACCGGTGAGGCGATCCACCGCGTCACCCTCGCCACCGGCCCCGGCCACTTCGCCAACGACGTCGCGCTCGCCCCGGACGGCACCGCGTTCGTCACCGACTCCATCTCGGGCGCGATCTACCGCGTCACCCCGAGCGGGGCGGCCACGACGCTCGTCCAGCATCCCGACCTCGCGCAGCCGCAGACCGGCGGCTGGGGCCTCAACGGCATCGCGTACCTGGGCAACAAGCTCGTCGCGGCACTGTCCGGCGCCCACAAGCTGGCCGTGATCCCGCTGGACAAGCCACAGAACGTCACCACCATCACCGCCGCGATCGGCGCACCGGACGGCCTGCTCGCGTTGGGGCGCAACCGAATCCTGCTCGTCGACAACACCGCGGCGAACCGGGTCGTCGAAGTGCGCACCACGGACCGCTGGCGGACCGTCGAGATCGTCCGCGAGACCAAGTGGCCGGACAAGGCGCCCACCACGCTCACTCAGACCCCGTGCGGCGCATACGCGGTCGCGGGCAGGCTCGACGTGCTGCTCGGCGGCGGGCGCAGCGACGAATTCGTGCTGAGGAAGGTCTGACCCTAAAGGTTGTCCCGTAATGATCAAGAGTGTTGGCGGGGACGGGTGACAGCGGCATCGCCTGCGGCCAATGGCCGTTCAGGCGGTCATGGTCAGGTTGCGCATCTGGGCGATGCCTCGGGTGGCGTGCCAGACGCCGTCGCGTTTGCGGCGGCAGTTGCGCAGGATGTTCCAGGACTTCATGTGCGCCAGGGCGTGCTCGACCCGTGCGCGGACGCTCTTGTGGACGGTGTTGAGGTCCTCTTTCCATTGCGGCAGCGGCGGTTGCCCTTCGCGGGGTTTGCGGTAGGGCATGATCACCTCGGGATTGCCCTGGTAGCCGCCGTCGGCCATCACCTTCGCGCCCCGGCACTGCTCGTCGACGCCCGAGTCGGTGTAGGCCCGGCAGTCGTTGCGGTTGCCGGGTGTGGGGTCGCCGATCGCGACGACCAGGCGGGTGTTGGCGTCGATGAC
>NZ_JBEXVQ010000066.1:0-17467 GCF_040629405.1 Lentzea sp. NPDC005914
GGGCTCCTTATGCCCGGCCTTTTAAGGCCGATGAAGCATCTTGCTAGAGGCTCAAAGTCAAGCCCCAATCGCAATCGTCGCGAAGCGGCGATGAAATGACCCGGCCCGGTACTGCCCACGCAAGCACGCTGGAACGCGACCACCCAACGCAAGCCGTCTAAGCGCCGTACACCGGGACCGGGTGGTCGTCCGCGACCAGCTTGCGCACCACCCCGCCCAACTCCTCCGGCTCCCACCGCGCCCCCTTGTCGATCTCCGGCCCGCGCTGCCACCCGTGCACCACGCACACCCGCCCGCCGTCGACCTCGAACATCCGCCCGGTCACGTCCCCGGCCTCCTCGCTGCCCAGCCACACCACCAGCGGCGAGACGTTCTCCGGTGACATCGCGTCGAACCCGTCGTCCGGTGCCGCCATGTCGTCGGCGAACGTTTGCTCGGTCATCCGGGTGCGCGCGGCCGGCGCGATCGCGTTCACCGTCACGCCGTAGCGGGCTAGTTCGGCGGCGCCCACCAGGGTCATCGCGGCGATTCCCGCTTTGGCCGCCGAGTAGTTCGCCTGGCCCACGCTGCCGAACAGGCCGGCGCCCGACGACGTGTTGATCACGCGGCCCGACACCGCGCCGCCTGCCTTGTGGACTGCTCGCCAGTGTGCGCCGGCGTGGCGCAGCAGGGCGAAGTGGCCCTTGAGGTGGACGCGCACAACCTCGTCGAACTCGTCCTCACCGCAGCTCACGATCATGCGGTCGCGCACGATTCCAGCGTTGTTCACGAGCACGTCTAGGCCGCCGAAGGTCGACACCGCCGCGTCGACGACCCGTGCGGCGCCCGCCCAGGTGCCGATGTCGTCGGTGTTCACGACGGCGCGTGGGCCGATCAGGTCGGCTACCTCGGCGGCGGGGCCCACCGACAGGTCGTTGACCACGACGCGCGCGCCGGCAGCGGCGAACGCCAGAGCGTGCGCACGGCCGATGCCACGCCCTGCGCCCGTCACGATGACAACCCGGTCCTCGCACAACGTCATGACGAACCCCCATCGGTGTCAGCAGCGGCCAAGAACGCGGGGACCTCGCCCCCGCCGTGCACGACCAAAGTCGCACCGGTCACGTAAGAAGCCAGCGGAGAAGCGAGGAACACCGCGCACGCACCGACCTCGTCCGGCGAAGCGAGCCGCCCGAGCGGAACGGTCCGCGCGACAGCGGCGACACCCTCGGCAGAGCCGTAGTGCAGGTGAGACTGCTCGGTCTCCACCATGCCGACAGCCAATGCATTGACCCGCACCCGAGGCGCCCACTCGACGGCCAAAGACGCGGTCAGGTTGTCCAGCCCGGCCTTCGCGGCCCCGTAAGCAGCGGTCCCCGGCGACGGACGGCGACCGGACACGCTGCTCACGTTCACGATCGAGCCGCCGGAGTCCTTCATCACGGCGTACGCGGCCTGCGACACCAGCAGCGGCGCCAGCAGGTTCAGCTCCACGATCTTCTGGTGGAACCGCGGCGAAGCCTTGTCCGCCAACGCGAAAGGTGCTCCACCTGCGTTGTTCACCACGACGTCCAACCGGCCGAACCGCGAGACGACCGAAGACACCAGCAACGAGACCTGCTCTGCATCCCGGACATCGCACTGGACAAAAGAAGCACCCGGCACCTCAGCGGGACGCCGGGCGCAGGTCACCACGACAGCACCCGCGGACAGGAACGCGCGGGTGATCCCGAGGCCGACACCCCGCACGCCGCCCGTCACCAGGACGACGCTTCCGTCGAGGGACAGTTCCACGATGCACCTACCCCGGTCGCTCCGGCGCTGCTAAATTACCAAGCAATCGCTTGGTTCGGAAGGCGGCGCGATGGGAATATCCAGCAGCCACACCGAAAACGGCATCATCGAGGTCACGATCGACTATCCCCCGGTCAACGCCATCCCGTCGAACGGCTGGTTCGAGCTGGCCAAGACGATCACCACGGCCGGTGAGGACCCAGAGGCACGAGTGGTGATCCTGAGGGCCGAGAACCGCGGCTTCTGCGCGGGCGTCGACCTCAAGGAGATGCAACGCACCGAGGGCCACGCGGCGCTGATCGCCGCGAACAGGGGCTGCGCCAAGGCTTTCTCGGCCGTCTACGACTGCGAGGTGCCGGTCATCGCCGCGGTCAACGGGTTCTGCCTCGGCGGCGGCGTCGGGCTGGTCGGCAACGCGGACATCATCGTCGCCTCCGACGACGCCACGTTCGGCCTGCCCGAAGTCGACCGCGGGGCACTCGGCGCGGCAACGCACCTGGCCAGGCTCGTCCCGCAACACCTGATGCGCACGCTCTACTACACGGCCAGGAACGTCAGCGCGCAGACGTTGCACCACCACGGCAGCGTCATCGAGGTGACCACAAGGGAAAAGCTCGACGACGCCGCACGGGAGATCGCCCAGGAGATCGCCAAGAAGGACCCGACGGTGATCCGCGCGGCCAAGGAGGCGATCAACGGCATCGACCCGCAGCGCGTGCACCAGAGCTACCGCTTCGAGCAGGGCTTCACCTTCGAGCTCAACCTCACCGGTGTGTCGGACCACGCCCGGCAGGCCTTCCTGGACGGAAACCATGCGCGACAAGCGAATGACAGCTGACGAGGCCGTCGGCACGATCAAGGACGGCATGACCGTCGGCATCGGCGGCTGGGGCTCGCGGCGCAAGCCGATGGCCCTGGTCGAAGCGATACTGCGAACCGACGTCAAAGACCTCACCGTCGTCACGTACGGCGGCCCCGACGTAGGGATGTTGTGCGCGGCGGGCAAGATCCGCAAGCTGGTCTACGGCTTCGTCACGCTCGACACCATTCCGTACGACCCGTGGTTCAAACGGGCCAGGGAAACCGGCGCCATCGAGGTCCTCGAGCTCGACGAGGGCATGTTCCAGACCGGCCTGCGGGCAGCGGCGCACCGCCTGCCGTTCCTGCCGATCAGAGCCGGACTGGGCTCGGACGTGCTCAAGTACGCCCCGGAGCTCAAGACCGTCCGCTCCCCCTATGACGACGGCGAAGAGCTGGTCGCCATGCCCGCTCTCAAGCTCGACGTTGCGCTCGTGCACCTCAACCGCGCGGACAAGCACGGCAACGCCCAGTACCTCGGTCCGGATCCGTACTTCGACGACCTGTTCTGCCTGGCAGCAGAGCGGCGTTACGTCTCGTGCGAGCGGATCATCGACCAGTTCGAGGGACCACCACAGACGTTGCTGCTCAACCGGATGATGGTCGACGGCGTGATCGAGGCTCCAGGTGGAGCGGGTTTCACGAGCTGCGTGCCCGACTACCCACGCGATGAGGCCAGACAACGCCAGTACGCCGAAGCAGCTGCTGAGAAGAGGTTGCCGGCATGAGCGACATCACCAGGGCCGAGATCTGCGTGACCGCGTGCGCCGACCTGTTCGCGGGAGCAGGAGAAACGCTCGCCAGCCCGATGGGCCTCATACCGTCCCTCGGCGCGAAACTGGCCAGGCTCACCACCGAACCCGACCTGCTGCTCAGCGACGGTGAAGCATTTCTGCTCACTCCTGAGTCCACTGTGGAGGGCTGGCTGCCCTACCGGAAGGTGTTCGACGTCGTCGCGCACGGCCGTCGGCACGTCGTCATGGGCGCCAACCAGGTCGATCGGTTCGGCAACCAGAACATCTCCGCGATCGGCGACCACGCCCGGCCCACCCGCCAGCTCCTCGGCGTCCGCGGCGCCCCCGGCAACACCATCAACCACCGCACGAGCTACTGGGTCCCGCGACACAGCCCCAGAGTGCTGGTCAACGCGGTCGACGTGGTCTCCGGCGTCGGCTACGACCACGCCGTCGGCCCCTTCCACGACGTCCACCGAGTCGTCACGAACCTCGCCGTCCTCGGCTTCGACACCCCGGACCGCTCGATGCGCCTCGTCTCCACGCATCCCGGTGTGTCCGTCGACGAGGTGCAGGAACAAACGTCGTTCCCGCTCAACACGGACAACGTCACCGAAACCCGGCTCCCGGCCGACGAGGAGCTCGAGCTCATCCGAACCGTCCTCGATCCCGATGCCAAGCGGGACAGGGAAGTGCCGTCATGAGAACCGCGCTGACCGATCTCGTCGGCGTCCAGCACCCGGTCGTGCAGACCGGAATGGGCTGGGTCGCCGGTCCACGCCTGGTCTCCGCGACCGCCGAGGCGGGCGGGCTCGGCATCCTCGCGTCGGCCACCATGACCTACGGCGAGCTCGAAGCCGCCATCAAGGAGACCCGCTCCCGCACGTCCCACCCGTTCGGCGTGAACCTCCGCGCCGACGCCCAGGACGCACCAGAACGGGTCGACCTGATCATCCGCGAACAGGTCAAGGTCGCTTCCTTCGCACTGGCCCCGAAACCCGACATGATCGCCAAGCTGAGCGACGCCGGAGTCGTGGTGATCCCGTCGATCGGCGCGGCCAGGCACGCCGAGAAGGTCGCGAAGTGGGGCGCGCACGCCGTGATCGTCCAGGGCGGCGAGGGCGGCGGCCACACCGGCGGCGTGGCGACGACCCTGCTGCTCCCGAGCGTGCTGGACGCCGTCGAGATCCCGGTGATCGCGGCGGGCGGCTTCTTCGACGGCCGAGGCCTGGCTGCGGCGCTGGCGTACGGCGCGGCCGGAATCGCGATGGGCACCAGGTTCCTGCTCACCCGGGAGAGCACGGTCCCGGACGCGGTCAAACAGGCCTACCTGCAACGAGATCTGAGCGGCACGGTCGTCACCACCCGCGTGGACGGCCTGCCGCACCGGGTCCTGCGCACCGACCTCGTCGACCACCTCGAGAAGTCCGGCAAGCTCAGCAGCCTCACAAGAGCCGTCACGAATGCGGCCAGGTTCCGGCAGCACACCGGACTCTCGTGGCGCGCGATGATCCGCGAGGGTCTGGCCATGAAGCACGGCAAGGACCTCACCTGGTCGCAGGTGATCATGGCCGCGAACACGCCGATGCTGCTGCGCGCCGGACTGGTCGAGGGCAGGACCGACGCGGGCGTGCTCGCCTCCGGTCAGGTCGCCGGCCTGCTCGACGACCTGCCCACGTGCAAGGAGCTCATCGAGACCATCGTCGAGGACGCCGAGAAGGCCATCGACCGGCTCAAAGACGTTCGATGATCGTCACGTTCGCCTGACCGCCGCCCTCGCACATCGTCTGCAGCCCGTACCGGCCACCTGAGCGCTCCAGCTCGTGCAGCAACGTGGTGAACAGCTTGGTGCCGGTCGCGCCGATCGGATGTCCGAGAGCCAGCGCTCCCCCGTTGACGTTCACCCGCCCCAGGTCGATCTTGAGCTCCTTGGCCCACGCCAGCGGAACCGACGCGAACGCCTCGTTGATCTCGAACAGGTCGATGTCCGAAATGGACATACCGGCCCGGTCCAGCGCGAACCGCGTGGCGCGGATCGGCGCGGTCAACATGTAGATCGGGTCGGATCCGCGCGCCGAGATGTGGTGCACCCGCGCCCGAGGCGTCAACCGGTACTCGCGCACCGCCCGTTCCGACACCACCAGCACCGCCGAAGCACCATCGGAGATCTGCGACGACAACGCCGCGGTGGTCCTGCCGCCCGGCCGCAACGGTTGTAGCGCCGCCATCTTCTCGGCACTGGTGTCCGGCCGCGGGCACTCGTCGTGCACGACCCCGTCCACCGGCGCGATCTCCCGGTCGAACCGGCCCTCCTTGATCGCGGTGATCGCCCGCAGATGGCTCTGCAGCGCGAACTCCTCCATCTCGCGCCGCGACAGGTCCCACCGCACGGCGATCAGGTCGGCGGCGCGGAACTGGTTGACCTCCTCGGCGCCGTACCGGTGCTGCCAGCCCTCGCAGCCCTCGAACGGGCTCCCTGCCTGTGAACCGAAAGTCATGGCCGACCCGATCGGCACCTGCGACATGTTCTGCACGCCACCCGCGACGATGACGTCGGCCGTGCCGCTCATCACCGCCTGCGCCGCGAAGTGCAGCGCCTGCTGGCTCGACCCGCACTGCCGGTCGACCGTCACGCCCGGCACCTGTTCCGGGAACCCCGCGGCCAGCCAGGACGTCCGCGCGATGTCCCCCGCCTGCGGCCCCACGGTGTCCACGCAACCGAAGATCACGTCGTCCACGTCGGTCGGGTCGACGTCCACGCGGTTGAGCAGCGCCGTGATCACGTGCGCGCCCAGGTCGGCCGGATGCTTGTGGCTCAGCTCGCCGCCGCGCCGGCCCGCAGGAGTCCGCACAGCTTCGATGATGTACGCCTCGGCCACGAGGGCCCTCCTTCTACGTCTTCGAGTTCTTCCGGCGCCCCGTGGCGATGCCGTCGAGCAGGATCGCGAGGTACTGGTCCGCGACGGCGTCCGCGGACAGCCCGCCGCCCGGCCGGTACCAGCGCACGGCCACCCACACCGTGTCGCGGATGAACCGGTACGCGAGATCCACGTCGAGATCGGCGCGGAACACGCCCGCGCCCATGCCGTCCTCCAGCAGCACCGTCCACAGCTTGCGGAACTCCACGTTGCGGTCCTCCAGGTAGGAGAACCGCTCCAGCCCCATCAGGTGCTTGGACTCGTTCTGGTAGATCGCGACCTCGGCGTGCCGGGTGTCGATCGTCTCGAACGACGCCACGACCAGGGCCTTCAGCGTCTGCTTGGGTTCGAGGCCGGCGTCGACGATCTCCCGGTACCGCGCGAACAGCTCGTCCAGGAAGGTCCGCAGGATCTCGTCCACCATCGACTCCTTCGAGTCGAAGTGGTGGTAGAGGCTGCCGGACAAAATGCCCGCCGCGTCCGCGATGTCCCTGACCGTGGTCTGCCCGTAGCCACGTTCGGCGAACATCCGTGCGGCGAGCTCCAGCAGCTGTGCCCTCCTGGTGCTCACAGGTCGTTCCTTCCTCATGGGTGCTGACTGCTCACCGAGACGACCTCGCCCGTCAGGTACGACGAGTAGTCGCTGGCGAGGAACACGATCACATTCGCGACCTCCCAGGGCTCGGCGGCGCGCCCGAACGCCTCCCGGGACGCCAGCTCCGTCAGCAACTCCTCACTGGTGACCTTGGCGAGGAACGGGTGCGCCGCCAAGCTCGGGGCGACTGCGTTCACCCGGATGCCGTGCTCGGCCACGTCCATCGCGGCGCAGCGCGTCAACGCCATGACCCCTGCTTTCGCTGCCGCGTAGTGGGCTTGACCCTTCTGGGCGCGCCAGCCGATCACACTGGAGTTGTTAACGACGACACCGCTTCGCTGGGCGACCATTTGGCGTAATGCGGCCCTGGTGCAGCGGAAGGTGCCGTTCAGCGTGACGTCGAGGACTTTCGACCACTCGTCGTCGGCCATGTCGAGCACCGACTTCTCGCCGCCGAGGCCCGCGTTGTTGACCATCACGTCGATACGGCCGAACCGCTCGACCGTGCCGTCGATCAGCGCTTGGACCTGCTCCTCGTTGGTGACGTCGCACGGGATGGCGTGCGCGGTGCCGAGCTGCTCGTGGGTTTCCTTCAACCGCCGCTCATGCCAGTCGCTGATGATCACCGTCGCGCCTTCTTCGAGACAGCGCTTCGCGGTGGCCGAGCCGATGCCCGTCCCTGCCGCCGCGGTCACGACGACGACCTTGTCCTTGAGCAGGTCATGTTTCATCGAGGCAGCCCCAGAATTCGGTGAGCGATGATCTCGCGCTGGATCTCGTCCGAACCGCCGTAGATCGTCTCCGCGCGGCTGAACAGGAACATGCGCTCCCACTCGTTGCCCGCGAGCATCGACTCGGGCCCGAGCGACTCCATCGCGAGCTCACCGAGCCTGCGGTGCCAGCCGCCCCAGAACAGCTTCAGCACGGACGCCTCCGGGCCGGGGTCGTCGTTCATGGTTCTGAGCGTGTGCGAGCGCATGACGTGCAGCTCCAGCCACGCCCTGGTGAGCTTCTCCCGCATCTCGTCCGGCGCCGAGGCCATGATCGCGTCGAGCTGGCGGCGGAAGCCGACCTGGTGGCCGAGCATCGCGGTGCCGCGTTCGAAGCCGAGCGTGGCCATGGCGATCTTCCAGCCCTCGCCCGGCTGGCCGACGACGTTCTCCCCGGCCGTGACCGCACCGTCGAAGAAGACCTCGTTGAACTCAGACGTGCCGGTGAGCTGGCGGATCGGCCGCACCTCGACGCCCGGCTGGTTCATGGGCACGAGCAGGTACGAGAGGCCCTGGTGGCGCTGGGAGCCCGGTTCCGTGCGGCACAGGACGAAGATCCAGTCCGAGTAGTGCGCGTTCGACGTCCAGATCTTCTGGCCGTTGATCACCCACCGGTCGCCGTCGAGGGTCGCCTTCGTCTGGACGTTCGCCAGGTCGGAGCCGGCGTTCGGTTCGGAGTAGCCCTGGCACCACAGCTCGTCGAGGCTTTTGATCTTCGGCAGGAAGCGTTCTTTCTGCGCCGGCGTGCCGAACGCGATGAGCGTCGGGCCGAGCAGGCCCTCGCCGACGATGTCGACCTTCGCGGGCGCATCCGCCTCCGCGTACTCCTCGTGGAAGACGACCTGCTCCGCCACGCTGCGCTCGCCGGGCCAGCCGAGGCACGTCCACCCGCTCGTGGCGAGGTGCCGGTGCCAGCGCAGCCGGCCCTCGAACGCCTCGTGCTCGCGGCCGGGTCCACCCAGGCCGCGCAGCTCAGCGAACTCACCGACGAGGTTGGCGGACAACCATTCCCGCACCTCGCGCCGGAAGGACTCCATGGGCCATACTCTAACCTACCAAGCACTTGCTTTGGAGGACGTCACGTGAGCGATCCAAGCAGGCAAACGGTTTCAGCTGTGCTCGACCGCGCCGCTGCTTCGTACATCGACGCGGAAGCGTTGGTGGACGGGGAAGTCAGGCTCACCTATCCCGCGCTGCGCGCGTCCGTGCACGATGCCGCGCGTGCCCTCGCCGGGATGGGGGTGCGGCCGGGCGACCGCGTGGCTTTGTGCGCGCCCAACTCGGTTCGCTGGGTGATCGCCGCGCTCGGGGCGTTGCACGCCGGTGCTGCGCTGGTGCCGATCAACACGCGGTTCACCGCCACCGAGACGTTGGACGTGCTGCGGCGCAGTGCCGCGCGCGCCTTGATCGTGGAAGGTGAGTTTCTGGGGCGCGACAGGCTTGCCGAACTGCGGGCGTTGTCGGCCGATCTGCCCGAAGTCCTGGTGCGGTTGCCCATCACGTGGGTCGCTCCTGATGTGGATCTGCCCGAGTTGTCCGCGGATCAGCTCTGCGACGTCATGTACACGTCGGGCACGACCGGGCGCAGCAAGGGGGCGATGAGCGCGCACCGGCAGTCGCTCGGGGTGGCGCAGGCTTGGGCTGATTGCGGTGCGTTGACGTCTGCCGATCGGTACCTGATCGTCAACCCGTTCTTCCACACCTTCGGTTACAAGGCCGGGATTCTGGCCTGTTTGCTGACCGGCGCGACGATCGTGCCGCAGCCTGTGTTCGACGTCGTCGAGACGATGCGGCTGATCGAACGGGAGCGCATCACCGTGCTGCCTGGGCCGCCGACGATCTTCCAGACCCTGCTCGACCATCCCGAGCGCGGCTCGTTCGACCTGTCCAGCCTGCGGCTCGCGGTCACCGGCGCTGCGGTCGTGCCCGTGGTGCTGGTCGAGAGGATGCGCTCGGAGCTCTCGCTGACCGTGCTCACCGCCTACGGGTTGACCGAGGCGGTCGTCGCGACCATGTGCCGTCCCGGTGACTCACCCGAGACGGTCGCCCACACGTGCGGGCGGCCGATGGCGGAGTTCGAGCTGCGGCTGGGTGAGCAGGACGAGGTGCTGCTGCGCGGCCCGAACGTGATGCTCGGCTACCTCGACGATCCCGAGGCGACCGCCGCCGCCATCGACGCCGACGGCTGGCTGCACACCGGCGACGTCGGCAAGGTGGACGCGCAGGGGTACCTGTCGATCACCGACCGGCTCAAGGACATGTACATCTGCGGCGGGTTCAACGTGTATCCGGCCGAGATCGAGCAGACGCTGGCCCGGCTGCCGGGAATCGCCGAGTCGGCCGTGGTGGGCATGGCGGACGCGCGGCTCGGCGAGGTCGGGGTGGCGCACATCGTTCTGTCGCCCGGTTTCTCGCTGACCTCGGACGAGGTGATCGAGTTCTGCCGCGAACGGCTCGCCAACTACAAGGTGCCGCGCGTGGTCGAGTTCGTGCCCGCACTCCCCCGCAACGCCATGGGCAAGGTCCTCAAGAACCTACTGCGCAAGGAGAACGCGTGACAGTCGAGTATGAGCGGCGGGACGCGGTCGCCGTCGTGACCATGAACCGCCCGGAGTACCGCAACGCGCAGAACTCGGCGATGACCTACGCGTTGGACGAGGCTTTCACGCGTGCTGTCAACGACTCCGAGGTCAAGGTGATCGTGCTGGCCGGCGCCGGTGACCACTTCTCCGCGGGCCACGACATCGGCTCGCCCGGCCGGGACGTCGACGTCTCGTTCGAGCGCAAGGCCGTGCTGTGGTGGGACCACGTCGGCCGCGAGGGCGGTGATCTCCGCTTCGCGCGCGAGATGGAGGTCTACCTCGGCATGTGCCGGCGGTGGCGGGAGATCCCCAAACCGATGATCGCGATGGTGCAGGGCGCGTGCGTGGCGGGCGGTCTGATGCTCGCGTGGGTGTGCGACCTGATCGTGGCCGCCGAGGACGCGTTCTTCGCCGATCCCGTGGTGCGCATGGGCATTCCGGGCGTCGAGTACTTCGCTCATCCGTGGGTGCTCGGCCCGCGCGCCGCCAAGGAGGTGCTGTTCACCGGCGATCGCTTCTCGGCTCAGCGCGCCTATGAGTGGGACATGGTGTCACGGGTCGTCCCACGTTCGTCGTTGGAGGATGAGACCTTCCAGCTCGCTTCACGGATTTCCGCGATGCCGCAGTTCGGGCTGGCGCTGGCCAAGAAGGCGGTCAACCAGTCCGAGGACCTCATGGGCATGCGCGCGGGGATGGACTCCGTGTTCGGGCTGCACCACCTCGCGCACGCGCACAACGCCGAGGTCAGCCCTGACGCGCTGGCCGGGATGGACGCCCGTTCGATGAAGAAGGCCTCCGGCTGATGGATCTCACCCTCGACTCCGCTTCGTCTCGGTTCCAGGCCGAGGTGCGGTCGTGGCTGGCCGCGCACGTCCGTCCACTGTCCTCGATGGACACCGCGTTGGGCTTCGAGGAGCACCGCTCGTGGGAACGGCTGCTGGCTTCTGAGCGCTTGTCGGTCGTGTCGTGGCCTGAGGAGTTCGGCGGGCGTGACCTGGGGTTGCTGCAGTGGCTGATCTTCGAGGAGGAGTACCACGCTTCGGGCGCTCCTGGCCGCGTCTCGCAGAACGGGATCTTCCTGCTGGCGCCGACGTTGTTCGCGCACGGCACTCCTGAACAACGTGCGCGGATCCTGCCGCCGATGGCCCGGGGTGACGAGGTGTGGGCGCAGGCGTGGTCCGAGCCCGAGGCCGGGTCCGATCTGGCCTCGTTGCGCAGCACCGCTATGCGCACCGATGGCGGCTGGTTGTTGCGCGGGCAGAAGACGTGGAGCTCGCGGGCGGCGTTCGCGGACCGGGCGTTCGGGCTGTTCCGGACTTCTTCTGAAGGGCGGCACCGCGGGCTGACCTACCTGATGTTCGACCTGCGGGCCGACGGTGTCTCAGTCCGCCCGATCGCCCAGCTCGACGGGGAGCCGGGCTTCGCCGAGATCTTCCTGGACGACGTGTTCGTGCCGGACCGCGACGTGATCGGCGCCGTGGGCGACGGGTGGCGGGTGGCGATGAGCACGGCGGGCAACGAGCGCGGGCTGTCGTTGCGCAGTCCTGGCCGGTTTCTTGCCGCCGCTGGACGGCTGGTGGAGCTCTACCGGAAGAACCCGGATCCCGCCCTGCGTGACCGGGTCGTCGACGCGTGGATCGGGGCGCAGGCGTATCGGCTGCACACGTTCGGGGCGTTGGGGAACCCGCCCACCGGTCCGGCCGCGAGCGTCACGAAGGTGTTCTGGTCCGAGCTGGACGTGGCCTTGCACGAGACCGCTCTCGACCTGCTGGGCGAGGTCGCGCCGGGGTGGCGGGACGGGTGGCTGTTCTCGCTGGCAGGGCCGATCTACGCCGGTACGAACGAGATTCAGCGCAACGTGATCGCCGAGCGAATCCTGGGGCTGCCGCGATGATGTTCACGCTCTCGCCGGAGCAGACGGACCTCGCCTCGGTGCTGCACGGGTTTCTCGCGGCGGGGAAGCGGGATCTGGCCGAGCTCGGGGTGGACGAGGTCACGGACCCGGTCGACCTCGTGGTGGTGTTCGAGGAGCTGGGGCATCACGCGGTGGACGGTCCGCTGATCGAGTCGCTGGCGGTGGTGCCGGCGCTGGTCGGCGGAGTCGACGGCTGGGCACAGCTCGGAGACGCGGCAGGGGCTGGAGACGGGGCCAGGGCCAGGGCCAGGACCTGGTCCGTTGCCTTCCCGCCTCTCGTCCCCCATGCCGTCGAGGCCGCCCACTATCTCCTCGTCGAAGGCGACACCCTCCGCGAGGCCGCGCCCACCGCCGAGCTGTCCTCCGTGGACCCCGCCCGCTCCCTGGTCGAACTGGCCGGCGGCACGGTCGTCGCCACCGACGTTCCCGCTGCCCGCGCGTTCGACCTCGGCGTCCTGACCTGCTCGGCCCAGCTCCTCGGCCTCGGCCGCGCCATGCTCGAGATGACCACCGCCCACGTCCAGGCGCGCACCCAGTTCGGCAAGCCGATCGGCTCGTTCCAGGCCGTGAAGCACCACCTCGCCACCGTCCTGATCGGACTCGAACTGGCCCGCCCCCTGGTGTTCGGCGCCGCCGTGACCATGTCGCCCCGCGACGTCTCGGCGGCCAAGGTCGCCACCTCCGACGCTGCCTGGCAGGCGGCGCGCACCGCCCTGCAGGTCCACGGCGCGATCGGCTACACCGCCGAACACCCACTGGCCCGCTTCCTGCTGCAGACCCGAGCCCTGCGCACCGCGTGGGGAAGCCCGTCGATGCACCGAGCCCGCGTGCTGGAGGCGTTGTGACACCGGAACAAGAGGCGCTCCGCGACGCCGTCCGCAACCTGCTCGGCAAGCACTCGGACGTCCGCGCGGCCATCGAGACCCCGCACGGCTACGACAAGGCGTTGTGGGCCAGGCTGTGCGACATCGGCGTGCTCCCGATCCCCGAGCAGTACGGCGGTTCCGGCGCGACCCACGTCGAGACCCAGATCGCGCTGGAAGAACTCGGCCGCACCCTCACGCCGTCACCACTGCTCGGCACGGCCATCGCCGCCCAGGCACTCCTGACGACGAGCGGCAACGGTGGGTTGCTGCGCCGCATCGCCGAGGGAGCAATCGCGACGCTCGCCTGGGACCACACCGAGATCACGTCGACCGATGCGTTCGACTACCCAGAGGTCAACTCTCACAGCGACTACCTCGACGGCACCGCGCGGTACGTCCTCGACGGCGACCTGGCCGAGATCCTCCTGGTCAGCGACGGCAGAAGCCTGTACGAGGTCGATCTGGCCGGCGTGACCCGCGAACACACCGCGACCGTGGACCAGACCCGCCGCCTGGCCACGATCCACTTCACCAACGCCCCCGCAACCCGCCTCGGCCCCTGGAAATCCGAGATCCAGGACGTCGCCCTGGCCGCCCTGGCCGCGGAACAGGTCGGCGCCGCCGCACGAGCCCTCGAACTCACCGTCGAGTACACCAAGACACGCGTCCAGTTCGGCAAACCACTGGCGTCGTTCCAGGCGTTGAAGCACCGCATGGCCGACATGCACGTCCTCGTGGAGACCGCCCGCTCTGCCGCCCTTGCCGCCACCGACGAGGTGTCCGCGGCGGTGGCGAAGGTGTACTGCTCGGAGGCGTTCTTCAAGGTCGCGTCCGAGATGGTCCAACTGCACGGCGGGATCGCGATCACGTGGGAGCACGACGCCCACCTGTACTTCAAGCGGGCGCACGGCAGCGGCCAGCTGTTCGGAAGTCCGCGCGTCCACCTGGACCGAATCGCCCAAACCGCCCGTGAGTGATCGTTCCACTGCTTAGACTCAGCTCCCGTGGACGAACGAATCCTGGATCCGGATGGCGCGCGGGAGCGGCTTGCCGCGTGGAAGGGCCGGATCGACAAGCTGGCCGACGACACCAGGTCGATGAGTCAGCAGCTACAGGGATTGCGGATCGTCGCGAAGGACCCTGTGGGGATCGCCGAGGTCACGATCGACTCGTCCGGTGCGATGACGGATCTGAAGCTCACCGACCGGATGACCGGCACCAGGCCCGAGACCGTGGCGGCGACGATCATGGCCACGCTCACCGACGCGCGCAAGCAGCTCGCGGAGCGGTCGAAGGAGATCGTCGCCGACACCATCGGCACCGAGACCGCGGCAGGGCGCGCCATCGTGGAGAGCGTCGGCCGCCAACTCGGCGCCGATGAGGCGAAACCGGCTCGTAGGCCCTCCGCAGACGACGACATCGAGACCCAGACCTACACCGAAGAGCGGTGGTGAGCGTGGCCGGGTTCAACGTCGAAGCGGAACAGCTGCGAGCCCACGCGGGCAGCATCGACGCGATCAAGCAACGTTTCGCGAAGGTCAAGGCCGCGAGTTCCCACATCACGCAGGACGATCAGGCGTACGGCCTGCTGTGTGGGTGGATCTCCGGCGTTCTGGAGGGCAGGCACACCGACATCGACGCGGTGATCGCGACCGTCGAGAACAACCTGGAGCTGGTCGCGAAGGAACTGCGTGCGAGCGCGGACACCTACGTGGTGGCCGACCAGGACAACGTCGAACGGCTCCACGCGGCCGGAGGTGACCGGTGACGGAAGGATCCCTGGTTGCGCCCGTCCAGTCGTCGCGGGAGGTCTGGACGGGGTCCAGCCTCGCGGACGGCATCGAAGGGCTCGTCGACGCGATCAAAAGCGAGGGCTGGGTCGACGATGCGATCGCCGGTGCGTCGCTCGCCGTTGACGTCGCGGCGAGCGTGATGGACCCGATCAGCGCGTTGCTCGCCAACGGGCTCGGCTGGGCGATCGAGTACTTCGACCCCTTGCGCGAGATGCTCGACGAACTGACCGGCAAGCAGGATGTCGTCCGCTCGCACGCCGCGACCTGGAACAACATGGCGACGGAGCTGGCCGACATGGCCACCGACCTGCGCGCGGACCTCGAGAGCGACCTGCTCGGCTGGGAGGGCGACGCGTCGGAGGCCTACCAGCGGTTGATGGTCAACAACGTGGACGCGATCGGTGGACTGTCCGCGATCGCGGCGGCGATGGCCGCCGCCACGGAGGGCGCGGGCGGGCTGGTCGAGATGACCCGCGAGATCGTCCGCGACCTGATCGCCGACCTGGTGGCCAGGGTGATCGTGTGGGCGGTCGAAGCGATCTTCGTGATCACGATCCCGGTGATCGCGGCCCAGATCGTCGCAGCCGTGGTCAAGTGGGCGGGCCGCATCCTCACCTACACCACGGGCCTGATCACCAGCCTGACCAACCTCACGAAGCTGCTGAACGGATAGGGCTCGATGACCGGGAAACCCAGGACTCCGGGCGGCGGCGGCAACACCCCGAGCGGCACGCCGAAGAAGAAACCGTCACAGCAACACGGCAACATCAACGCGGGCGCCGGATTGACCAGCGCGACGAAAGCCGCCGCGCAAACCGCTCAGGCGGGCACGCCCGGTGGTGGATCGGGCTCAGGCACCCCGGCCGGCAAACCGGGCAACCAGCAGGGCAGCAACAAGCCCCCGAAAAAACCATTGCCCGCCAAGCCCACCGCGCCGCCCAAGGCCGACGACATCCACCACAGCGATGCGTCCAAAGAGCACATCATCCACGGCGACGGCGGCAAGCAGGGCGGCCACATCGCGGGCACCGGGTTCTCTGGCAAGACGGAGTTCCCGAAGGGCTGGGACGAGGCCAAGATCCTCGATGCGGCGCACCAGGTCACCCAGTCCGGGCCGCCGGTGACCGGTCCGAAACCCACCAAGGACGCGAATGGCGACCCCGCGTGGGCGTACAACTACGAGGGCATGGTCGACGGTGTTCTCGTCCGGACCACAGTGCTGTCGAACGGCGAGATCCGCACGTCGTTCCCGCCGGACGCCACGAACCCCGGCGTGATCCTCAACCCGCCCGCGCCCACGCCGGCCCCGCAGGGCGTGCCGCAGAGCAACCCGCCGCGCTACAGCAACCCCGCCGCCGGTGGTGACGGCAGCTGGACCTGGGAAGGCCCGAAGGGCGACCGTGTCATCAGGATCGTCCAGGACAACCAGGGTAACGTCACCAAAACCGATCTCGGCCCGTACAAAAAGAAGTGAAGACCATGGATGTGAAGACCTACGCGACGGTCACCGACCTGTGCGCGCGGCTCGCGGGCCGGTTGGAAGACGACACCCTGCGTTCGGTGCGCGAGGACTACTTCGGTGGCGAGCCCGCGCAGGCCGAGGCGACGCTGCTGTTGTCCATGGCGTACGAGAACATCGGCATCACGGCCGAGGAACGCGAGCTGATCGCGTCCACTTTGGACGACCCGGACAGCCCCGACCTCGCGGCGGTGCCGAGCATCGACGAGGTGCCGCCCGTGCCGTATCGCTTCAGTGCTCAGGCTCCCGCTTCGGCACCCGACCCGAGCAGGGCGGACGTCGTGCTGTCCGCCGACGCCGCACGCCACGGTGGACGGCGATTGCGCCGGGCCTGGCGTGAACCACTCGACGGCGCGCCGGACGTGGCGAAGTGGGTGTACGTGTTGCAGGCGCACGAAAACGCGAACCTCCTGGGAGCGTTCGCCGGGCTCTCCGGGCGGTTGTGGGTGGTGCTGCAGGAGAAGTGGCCGCTGGAGGTCGTGGTCGAGGGCAGGTTGCTGCCGCCGTACCAGGCCGCCGCGGTGACGGTCGCGCCGCAGATCTGGAGTCTCTGAGACCATCGGGTGCCGGCGGAGGTCGTGCACGCCGCCTTCTACAACTTCGCCGACGGGGAGGCCGCGCGGCACATGCGGGGCGCGTCGGAGAAGATCACGCCCGAGGCGTCCCTCGCCGCGCGCGAGCGGGGCGGTGCGGCGACCGTGCGGCGGATCGTCGGCGACGAGCGCAGCCACGGCGGGCCGAGTCATGTACGCCGGGCTGCGGAGCTTGCCGGTGCCGAGTGATCCGGTCCGGAGTCGTTCGGGCGCATCCACCACCTGCCGAAGAAGCGGCTGGCCGAGGTCATGAACGGCCTGCGCGAGCGTGGGATCGTCGAGGCCGACGGCCGCTTCACCGACGCCCGTCGTGAGATCCAGCACCGCGTCGAAGCCCTCACCGAACAGCTCGCCGTCCCGCCGTCCGACGCCCTCTCCCCCGCTGAACTCGACGAACTGGTCACCGAGCTCGAAGCCATCAGCGCGAGACTGGTGGCCGCAGAGTCGCGGTGAGGCCTAAGAACTCCTAACTCAATGAGAGGTTGCGGAGTCGGCGCCAGCAGATGATCGCGCAGGCCAGGCTGAGGAAGGCTTCGTGGATGTCATCGCGG
>NZ_JBEXVQ010000067.1:0-16586 GCF_040629405.1 Lentzea sp. NPDC005914
GACCCGCTACGCCAAGCGCGTCGCCTACTACCAGGCCGAACTCACCATCGCCGCCATCGTGCTCTGGCTCCGATGACTTACAGGACACGCACTAGTCGGCCCGCGCGACAATCAAGGACGTGACCGAACGACAGGTGTCGAACGCCGTGCACGGCGCGGTGAGCGGCCCCGTCCTGCAGGTCGGCACCGTGGCCGGCGACGTGAACCTGCTGACGGGCGCACCCGTGCGAACGCGCTATCAGCAGCAGGTCAAGCGGATCGCGCCGCCTGAGCTGGTCGACCGCGAGGCAGAGCTCGCCGAGCTCGCCGCGTTCTGCACCTCCGACTCGGGGGCCTACGCGTGGTGGCGGGCCGAGGCGTGGTCCGGCAAGTCCGCGCTGATGTCGACCTTCGTGCTCAACCCACCTCCCGGCGTGCGGATCGTGTCGTTCTTCGTCACGGCCCGCCTGGCCGGTCAGAACGACCGCGCGGCGTTCATCGACAACCTGATGGAGCAGCTCCTCACGTTGCTCGGCGAGAGCCTGCCGCCCTTTCTCACTGACGCGACGCGCGAGGCGCACCTGCTCGGCCTGCTCACCGAGGCGGCGGAAGCGTGCCGTGCCCGCGGCGAACAGTTCGTGTTGCTGGTCGACGGCCTCGACGAGGACCGCGGCGTCCACGTCGACTCGGACTCCTACAGCATCGCCGCCCTGCTGCCGCTCGAGCCGCCCGCCGGCATGCGGGTGATGGTCGCGGGCCGCCCGAACCCTCCGATCCCGTCCGACGTGCCCGAGCACCACCCGTTGCGCGACCCCGCGATCGTCCGGAAGCTGACGCCGTCACCGCAAGCCAAAGCGATCCGCGAGTCGCTGGAACGCGAGCTCAAGCGGTTGCTCCGCGGCAGCGGGATCGAACAGGACCTGCTCGGCCTCATCACCGCCGCCGGTGGAGGTCTGACTGCGACCGACCTGTCCGAGCTGACCGGCGAGACGCGGTGGCAGATCGACGAGTACATGCGCACGGTGACCGGGCGCAGCTTCACCCGCCGCGACAGCCACTACCTGCCCGGCACCGCCCCTGACGTCTACCTGCTCGGTCACGAAGAACTCCAGGTCACCGCCGTGGAAATGCTGGGCCCGACGCGCCTGGCCGCCTATCGCGACCGGCTGCACGCGTGGGCGCGGCGCCACCGTGAGGAAGGCTGGCAGGGCACCGCGCCCGAGTACCTGCTGCGCGGCTACTTCGGCGTGCTCACGGCGAACGACGACATCGCGCGAATGATCGAGTGCGCGACAGACGCGATCCGCCACGACAGGTTGCTCGCGGTGTCCGGCTCCGACGCCACGGCGCTCGCGGAGATCGCCACCGTGTTCACCGTCCTCGCGGCCCAGGACGAGCCCGACCTCGTGGCGATGATCAGGATCGCGATGCACCGCGACCGCATGACCGACAGGGTCGGCGACATCCCGGTGCAGCTGCCCGCGTTGTGGGCGTCGGTGGGCAGGGTGAACCGCGCGGAGACCATCGCCGCCTCCATCAAAGCCCCCCAGCGCCGAGTCGATGCCCGGCTCGAAGTCGTGCGGACGATCTTCCGCAGCGGGGACACCGAACTGGCGCGGCAACTGCTCGATCACGCGGAAGCGGATGCGATCGCCATCGCCACTGCGCACGAGCAGACCATGGCGCTCATCAAGCTCGTCGAGTGCGCTGCTCGATGCGGCCTCCGGGAACGAGCCACGGCTCTGCTCGACATGGCCGAGTCGGCCGTCCGCGAGCTCGGACCACTGTCCGGCACACCGGCACCGTTGATGCGCGCCGCGTTCCACGCCGGCGACCCGCACCGGGCCAAGCGCATCGCGGAAACGATCCACGACGACATCGCCAGGGTGAAGGCTCTGACCTGGCTGGCGCGTGTGGCGGAAGACCTGCGCGCGGAACTGCTCGACCAGGCAGAGGACACCGCGCGGCAGATCATCGCGCCAGGCGAACGCGAGTCGGCGCAGGCGATCATCGCCCGAAGCGCGGCGGCGGCGGACGACCTGGTCCGCGCGAAACGGCTGAACGAGATGCTCCGCTACGAGACGATCAGATCCGAGGTGGCGCAGTCCCTTGCGCAGGCCGCCGCGGGTTCCGGCGACCTCGAGGAGGCGACGAGGATCGTCGAGACGATCCTCGATCCGGGCGCGCGGGTCCGGGCGTGGCTCGGGGCCGCGAAGGCAGCCGCACCCGGTCACGCCGCCGGCCTCCTGCGCCGTGCGCAAGCCACCGTGTTGGAGATGAAGAGCGAAGCACCCCACGGCACGCTGATGTACTTGCGCGCAGCGGTGAAAACGGCGGCAGAAGCAGGCGAGCTCGACATCGCCGAGTCGATCGCCGGTGACATCGACGAGCCGAAAGGCCGGGCACTGGTCCCGATCGTGCGGGCAGCCGCGCGGGCCGGGCAGATGGATCGTGCGAGGCGCGTCATAGGGCAGATCGACGAGCCGTCCGCGCTGGGGCTCGCCTGGCTGGCGGTGGCCCGGGCCGCGCCCGAGCACATCGGCGAGGCGGAAGCCGCGATCGAGAGCCAACTCGAGCCGCTGGACCAGGTCATCAGGTGGGTCACGCTGGCCAGGGTCGCGACCGACGCGGGCCAGACCGAGCGGGCCGGCGGCTACCTGGCGCGCAGCGAAGCTGCGCTGCGCAAGGTTTTCCGGCCTGCTCATCGCAACGCGGAACTGGCAGCGCTGGCCGGCGTGGCCGCGTGCGCGGGTGAGTTCGGACAAGCGCATCGACTGGTGATGGCGGCGGGGAACTGGTTCGACCGAAGCAGTGTGATCCGTGTGGCGGTGGGCAAGATGGCCGACCATTTGGACGCGCCTGCGGTGCAGTCGTTCGTGAACTCGTTCGGCGCCGTGGAACGGTCCGCAGGTCTGGCCTGGCTCACCAAGCTGCTGCTGGCGCGGGGCGACCTCGCCGAGGCGGAACGCATCTCCGCGTCGTTCCGCGAGTCCGAGCTCTTCCGTGTACCGCCGGGAGGACCGCCAGTACACCTGGAGGTCGTCATCGCCCTGGTGGAGGCCGGCGAACTCGACCGCGCCGAGTCGATGTGGCAGCACCACGGACGTAGATGGGACGACTCGGTGCACTTCGACAATGCGGTCGCTGCTTTCGCTCGCGCGGGCGCCCTGGACCGCGTGCTGCCGTTGATCCGTGGTCCGCTGCGCGCAATCGCCGCCCACAACGGCGAAATCTGGCAGGCTCGCATGGACTACCGCCGCGTGTACGGTGACCAGTCCTTCGGGCCAACCGAGTACAGGTGGGCTCTGGAGATGATCCGCGAGGACCGCACACCAGACCACAGGCCGACCCACGTCGTTCACGAAGTGGCGAGGCGATGCAGAGCCGCCCACGAGGCCGGCGACACCACTGCGGCGGAGAAGCTGCTGTGGGAGGCGCAAGATCCCCAGGCCGCTCTGCCGTCCCACCTGGTTGAACCGCTGGTCCGGCAGGCCATCGAGATCGGTGACCTCGGCTGGGTGGAGACGGCGTGCCGCGGGCTCCCCCAGACCGATACATCGACCATCGCGTGGATGCTGGCGTCGGCCGCCGCGGCGACCGCGGCCGACGACGACCTGGTCGAGCGGATACTCGGTCTCATCGACGAGCCGATGGACCGCGTCTACGCCACCACGGCAGTTGCGGAGGCCGATGCCCACCGTGGCCGGTACGACCGCGTCGCGGCGGCAATGGCCCTCGCCTCCCGTTACGGTCGGCAAGATGATCTGCTGTTCCGCTTGGCGACAGCGACCGCCGAACGCGGCGACTACGCGAGGGCACTGCACCACGCCGGCCGCATCGGCTCGTCATTCGACCGGCGGGACGCTCTGGAGTCCATACTGGACAGTGCGGTGGCCGCGGGCGATCTCCAGGCGGCGGCCGAGGCGGCACAAGCCATGACCGAGACCTCGCACCGCGTGTGGGCGGCAGCGGCGGTGGCACTACGCGCGGTGCAGGACGGCGATCCGGACTTCGCCCTGCGGATGGTCGATCTTGTCGCCACACCGGCGGACCAGGCTTTCGTCTGGCTGTCGATCGCCGGAGCCTCCGAAGAGCTCCGCAGCCGGGCCATCGTTCACGCGGTCCGACTCATCAGGTGGAACGCCGTGGTGGAGTCTGTGGTCGAAGAGATGCCGTCGGCGCGGGAGGCGATCCTCGCCGAGTTCGAGGCCGTCCAGGACTAACGCGTCCGCAGGTGCCGTGCGCCGAGCCGAAGTGAAGCCGCGACGATCGCCAGGATCAGGACGGTGGACGTGGTCAGCGCGGCCCAGCCGGCCAGTTGCCAGCCGGTGAAGTGCAGGCCCGCGGCGTAGCGGATGCCGATGTTGCCGAGCACCGCGATCGGGAACGTGAACACCCAGTACTGGGTGCTGAACGGCAGCCGCAGGTAGTCGCGCACGAAGAACAGTTGCACGAGCAGCATGAACAGGGTGACGCCGCCGAGTGCGACCTGCAGGTCGTCGATGGTGCCGTGGGTGATGGCGAACCAGGCGACGCTCGCGGTGCCGGGCGGCGAGAGCAGGATCGACAGGACGGGCTTGAACGGCAGCGGCAGCTCCGAGCCGAAGAACAGGCGGGACGTGATCACCGCGCCGAGCAGCAGCCAGAAGAAGATGCCGATGCCGAACCCCGCTATGGCCGCGCCGTGCTGGCCGACGCTCACGAAGCCGATGGCGGCGATGAACGCGCCTGCGGTGACCGGGAGGAAGTAGCCGGGGTGCATGGCGTTCTCGTCCAGCGGGTGCTTGAGCCAGTGGGCGAACAGCGCGGCGGCGTTCAGGGCCAGGCTCAGGACCGCGAGCCAGATCAGCCACGGGGTGAGCGCGCCCAGGACGGCCGCGTAGTGGGCGACCAGCAGGATCGCGATCACCGGGAGGTAGGCGGTGAGCGGGCCGAGCAACGGGTGGCGCAGGTCGGCATGGAAGCCGGCGCCTGGTCTGAACGTGCCGGCGGCGTAGGTGAGCGTGAACACCGCGAACACCAGCGTCGCGGCGCCGAACGCCAGTTCCGAGGGCCACCCCGGCGCGCCGAGCAGCCCGGCCCCGGCGGTCCAGGCGCCGCCCAGGCCCGCCAAGCCGAGCGGGATGGAGAACAGGCTGATGGGAAGCGCCCAGCTCGGGGCCTTCACGGGAGCAAGAGTCGTCGTCATGGTGACAAAGGTGCGTCAGGAGGACCCTCGCTCGCGCCAGGGAAACACCCTGGTCAGCATTCGACGACGTGCACGGCCAGGCCGCTCCGGTCACGGCGCCGGCGTTGCGTTCGATGCAGGGGATCTGGACCTGCCGCACACCTGCCCACCAGTCACCACGCCACGTACCGCCCGTCGGAGCCGTAGTAGCCGATCACGGACTTGATCGGCGCTCCCGCGGCTCTGAGCTTCACGACCGCGCCGTTGAAGGCGCCGCCGAAGTCGACCTGGCCGGTGGCCGCGGACTGGATGTCCTGTGGGCCGCTGATGGTGTTGCCGACCCACTCGAGCTTCAGGTCGCCGAGATGGCCGAGGTCGGCGGCCAGCTCCGGCAGGGTGACGTCGCCCGCCGCTCCCTGGTAGCGCAGGGTCTTGGTCTCCTGGCCCGCACCGGCCGCGGGCGAGCAGGCGGCGGCGGTGAGGCCGAGAAGTGTGAGTCCGAGGAAGTTCCGTCGTGTGGTGGTCACGGCCGATTCCTTTGCTGAACGGGAAAATGACGGGTCGGGGTTCAGCGGAAGGCACGACAGAACGCGCTGGCGTGCCGCCGGAGGTCGACGTGCCGGCGAGAGGTCAGAAAGGCGGCTTGGCTCACGGCGCAGAGCGTCACATCCGTCTCGACCAGGGTCAACGACGTGATCGCACGTCCCACATGGTGAAGAAGCCCTGGACACCGAGGCTTTATTTCCCCGGTGCAAATAAGTGGTCCGCTTTGTGGGACGGACTTATTTTCCTGCGTGCAGGGTAGATCTCGCTGTCGTGAGCCGAGGATGGTGAGCGGCATGACAGCACAACTCACCCGAACGATCACCGTCCACCAACTGGGAGCGCACATCGGTGCGCGCATCGACGGCGTCCGGCTCGGCGGCGACCTGCCCGCGGACACCGTGGCCGAGATCAGGGCCGCGTTGCTGGCGCACAAGGTGGTGTTCTTCTCCGGGCAGCAGCACCTCGACGACGCGGGGCAGCTCGCGTTCGCCCGCCTGCTCGGCCAGCCGACGCTGGCCCATCCGACCGTCCGGGGCCAGGAGCACGAGCAGGTGCTGGCCATCGACTCCGAGCACGGCAAGGCCAACAGCTGGCACACCGACGTCACGTTCGTCGACAGGGTGCCCGCGATCAGCATCCTGCGGGCGATCGAACTGCCCCCGTACGGCGGGAGCACGGTGTGGGCCAACACCGTGCGGGCGTACGCCGACCTGCCGGAAGCGTTGCGCGCGCTGGTCGATCGGCTGTGGGCCGTGCACACGAACCTCTACGACTACGCGGGCCACGTGGACTCGACCCGCATCGGCGGCATCGACGTCAAGGAGCAGTCGTACCGCGACGAGTTCCGCTCGCACGTGTTCGAGACCGAGCACCCGCTGGTGCGCGTGCATCCCGAGACCGGCGAACGCGCGTTGCTGCTGGGCCACTTCGTGAAGCGGATCGTCGGCGTCACGTCCAGCGAGTCGCAGGCGATCTTCGCGTTGCTGCAGAAGCGCGTCACCACGCTGGAGAACACCGTGCGGTGGCAGTGGTCCGACGGCGACATCGCGATCTGGGACAACCGCGCCACCCAGCACTACGGCGTCGCGGACTACGACGACCAGCGCCGCCGGCTCCACCGGGTCACCATCGCCGGTGACGTGCCGGTGAGCGTCGACGGCGTGGCCAGCACTCCCGTCACCGGAGACGCGGCTCACTTCTCCGCACTGTGACGGTCCGCAGCAGTGGACGGGCGGCGCGCCCGTCCACTGTGGACTCCTCAGTTGCCCGCGGCCAGCCAGTCCTTCAGGCTGGTCGCCTGCAGCTGCGCACCCGCGTTCGGCACGAGCTGCTTGCCGGTCAGGACCGTCCCGAAGTACTTGGCCTGCGGGTCGCTGACGACCTCGCGCGAGTCGTTGCGCGCCTGCAGGACCGTGCGGACCCAGCCGTCCAAAGTGAACTCCTCCGGGCCGCCGATCTCCTGCACACCGTTGATCGGGCCGGTCGCCGCGGTCCGGCCGACCACCGCCGCGACGTCGGAGGCCGCGATCGGCTGCACACCACCGTGCGGCAGGTGCACGACACCGTCGACGGTCGCCGAGTCCGCGATCGCGCCGGCGAACTCGAAGAACTGGGTGGCGCGGATGATCGAGTAAGGCAGGCCGGATTCCGTGATCAGCTTCTCCTGCGCGACCTTCGCGCGCAGGTAGCCGGAGTCGGGCAGCTCGTCGGTGCCGACGATCGACAGCGCGACGTAGTGGCCGACGCCCGCTTCCGCGGCGGCCTGGGTCAGGTTGGTCGTGGCGGTGGTGAAGAAGTTCATGACGTCGTCGTCGGCGAACGACGGCGAGTTCGACACGTCGACGAGCACGTCGGCGCCCTGCAGAACTTCCTTGACGCCTTCGCCGGTCACCGTGTTCACGCCGCTGTTCGGGGACGCGGGCACAGCGTCGTGACCGTGCTCGCCGAGCCGCTTCACGACCTGACTGCCGATCAACCCGGTGCCGCCGATGACAACGATCCTCATGGGTCCGTCCCTACTCGTGAGCCCGCCCGGTGCGGGTGTTCACGAGCTAAGACAGGACAGCCCTCGCGGTTGTGACAGCCTCACCCGAAAGCCTTCAGCTTGTCCGGGTTGACCAGCCACATCACCTGGTCGATGCCGTCCGCGGAAGCCGTCACGGTGATCACCGCGTAGGTGTTCTCGTCCTTGCGCAACCGGACCGCGGACAGCCCGTTCGCGTCCACGTAGTCGACCTGCGCACCGGCCCAGAAGCCCGGCGCCCACCCCGCGAAGATCCTCGCAAGGCTCGCCGCACCGAACAGCGGACGCCCGGCCGCCCGGATCGCGCCGTTGCTGTCGGAGTAGCTGACCACGTCCTGCGCGAACAGCTTCTCGAGTCCGGCCAGGTCACCGGCCTGCGCGGCCGCCACGAACGCCTCCAGCAACTTGCGCTGGTCGGCCCGTTCAACTGGAGCCTTCCGCTCGTCCGCCAGGTGCTTGCGGGCCCGGCTGACCAGCTGCCGGGTCGCGACCTCGCTGGTCTGCACGATCTCGGCGATCTCGCGGTACGGATAGTCGAACGCCTCGCGCAGCACGTACGCGGCCCGCTCGGTCGGCGTGAGCTTCTCCAGCAGCATCAGCACCGCGAGCTCCAGCACCGCGCCCTGCTCGGCACCCACCTGCGGGTCCGCCGACGTGTCGATCGGCTCCGGCAGCCACGGCCCGACGTAGGTCTCCCTGCGCGCCCGCGCGGTCTGCGACTCGTTGATCGCGAGCCGGGTGATCGCCGTCGCCAGGTAGGCCTCGGGGTTGAGCACCGACTCGCGGTCCGCGAGCTGCCAGCGCAACCAGACCTCCTGCACCAGGTCCTCGGCGTCGGCCACGCTGCCGGTCATGCGGTACGCGATGCCGAACAGCCTCGGCCGAGCCGCCGCGAACGCCGCCTCGGCCTGCTCGAGCTCGGTCATCCGGTCGCTCCCCTCTTCCCCTGCCACGTTAGCGCTCACACAGGAGGGCAGCGGTGTGGCGCCCCGCACGTCCGGATCACAGCCCGCCGGACACGTCGACGGTCGAACCGACCACATAGGACGATCGCGGCGACAGGAGCATCGCGGCGATCGGCGCGACCTCCCCTGGCGAGCCGAACCTGCCGAGCGGAATCCCGCGCCGGCGCGCTTCCTCGGCCTCCCACACGGCGAAGTCCAGCTGCGTTCCCGACCGCGCGTGCCTGGCGTACTGGCGTTCGGTGCGGATCGCGCCCAGGTTGACCGTGTTGACCCGGATGCGGGGCGCGAGCGTTCTCGCCAGCATCTGAGCCACCGACCCCACGGCCGCCCGAGCCGCGCTGACCGCCGCCATGTCCAGGTCCGCGACCCGCGCGGTGACACCGTTCATCACCACGACCGCGCCCTCGGTCATGTGCGCGACCGCGGGTTCGACCAGGTTGAGAACGCTCGCCAGCTTCACGTCGGACTGCTCGCGCCACACCTCGGGCGGCGTGTCCAGCACTCCCCCGAGCGCCCCGGCACCGGCGTTCGCGACCACCCCGTCGAGCCCGCCGAACGTCTCGGACACCTCCGCGACGAACTCCCGCATCCACGCGCGGTCCCGCACGTCACCGGCGCGTGCCAGCACCTCCGGCCCCCACGCCGGATCGCTGCGCGCGCACGTCGCCACGCGCGCACCCTCGTCGAGCAGCAACGACACGATCGCCCGCCCGATGCCGCGACTCCCACCGGTGACGATGTACCGGCGTCCCGCCAATTCCAGGTCCACGAGATCATCCTGATGAAAGACTGGCCGCGTGACCACCGAACGCCCCAGCCCACCACTCCAGGCGGACGAGCGCGAGACCCTGCGCGCGTTCCTCGACTTCCACCGCGCCACCCTCGCGATGAAGTGCGACGGCCTGTCCGACGACGACCTGCGCCGCCGTTCGATGCCCCCGTCCACGCTCACGCTGCTCGGCCTCGTCCGGCACATGGCGGAGGTCGAGCGCACCTGGTTCCGCAAGGTCATCAACGGCGAGGACATCCCGCTGGTGTGGTCGGACGAGAACGACTACCAGGTGGCGTACGACGCCTCGGAATCGAGCAGGAGTGAGGCGTTCGAGGCCTGGCAGACCGAGGTGGAGCACGCGCGCAGGATCGAGCGCGAGGCCGAGTCGCTGGACGTCCTCGGCTACCAGCCGCGCTGGTCGGAGCACGTGTCGCTGAGGCTCGTCATGCACCACCTGTGCCACGAGTACGCGCGCCACAACGGCCACGCGGACTTCCTGCGCGAAGGAATCGACGGCGTCACAGGGGCGTGAGGCTCCGTCCACCGCGGACCGAGCGCCGTTGGTCCTAGGTCGAACGACCGGCCGCGGCAGGGGGCAGGTCGGCCTGCGCGAGCGTCACGCCGCGGTCTGGCACCACGCCGAAGTGCGTGATCTGCCGGCCCGCGCCCAGCTCGGTCACCCAGTTCGCGGCCGTCCGGAGCCGTCCGTACGGGAGGTCCATCAGGTGGTAGCCGCGCGTGACGGCCTTCGCGGGCAGGCTCGTCAACGGCACGCCCAACGGGTTCGCCACCGCCTGCCAGCCGCCGAGGTCGACCACGAACCCCAGGTCCTTGTGCCTGTACTCGCGCGCGGTCCCGTGGCCCAGCGACGCGGCGATGTTGATCGCCGCGACCCGGCCCTGGCGTTCGGCGTGCTGCGCGGTCATCGCGGTGATCTCGCCGGGCCGCACCAGGTCCGGCACGGCGGCCGCGTCCCCGGCCGCCCACACGTTCTCGCACACCCTCAGATGGGTGTCGGTGTCGACGCGACCGTTGGTGGCGGGCACTTTCAAGGTGCTGACCAGCGGATCCGGCCGCACGCCGACACACCACACCACGGTGCGCGTCTGGATCTCGGTGCCGTCGGACAACCGCGCGCAGGTGCTGGTCATCTCCTTGAGGCTGGTCTCCAACCTGACCTCGGCACCGCGCTTGAGCAGGACCTTGTGCGTCGGGCCGGACAGTCGCGGGTCGAGGCCGGGCAGCACGCGCGGCGCGATGTCGACGAGGATCCAGCGCGGCTTCACGTCGCGGAGGTTCGGCAGATGCCGCCACGCGTCCTGGGTCAGCAGCTGTGTCTGAGCGAGCACCTCCGTGCCCGTGTAACCCGCGCCCACCACCACGAACGTGCACCGCGCACGTTGTTCCTCGGGATCGTCGGACTGGTCGGCGAGCTCGAGCTGCCGCAGCACGTGGTCACGCAGGTGGATGGCCTCGGCGACGGTCCGGAAGCCCTTCGCGTGCTCGGCGACGCCGGGAATGGACAGCAGCCGCGTGACGCTGCCGGACGTGATCAGCAGCCGGTCGTAGGACAGTTCGCTGGAGCGGCCTTCGACGTCCGTCACCTGGACGGTCCTCGCGTCCAGCGAGATCCCGGTCGCCGCGCCCAGCACCAGTTTGGTGCGCTTCAACGTGTTCCGCAGCGGCACCGCGACCCGGCGCGGGTCGAGCACCCCGCCGGCCACCTCGGGCAGCAGCGGGATGTAGAGCATGTAGTCGGCCGGGTTGACCGCGACCAGCTCGGCCGCGTCCTCCGGGAGCTTGCGTTCGAGCTTGCGCAGACAGTGGAACCCTGCGAACCCGGTACCGATGACCAGGACGCGCGGCCGAGCGGACATCAGTCCTCCAGGGCTTTAGTCGAAACCCTCCCGCCGCGCGGAGCTCTTGTGGCCCAGATCGGCGCTGATCCGTTCCGCGGCGTCCACCAGCAATGGCACCACATCATCGCGGATCGCCTCAACAGATGATCGCCCCACCGAGGTGGACGACGCGAGCGCGGCCACCACCTCACCGGTCCGGTCGCGGACGGGCGCGGACACCGAGAGCAGGCCGATCTCCAGCTCCTCCGCGACGATCGACCACCCGTCCGAGCGAACCTGCCGCAGGACGCCGCGGAACGCGTCGACCTCGGTGACGGTGTGCTTTGTCAGCGCTGCCAACCCGCCGTCGATGATCTCGTTCACGATCACGTCGGGCGCCCACGCCAGCAGCACCCGTCCCATCGAGGTCGCGTAGGCCGGGATCCGCGTGCCGATCGACACGTTGATGCTCATGATCCGCCGCACCGGCACACGGGCGACGTAGACCGCGTCACGTCCGTCCAGCACGGCCAGCGACGCCGACTCACCGGTCTTCACCGACAGATCCAGCAGGTGCGGCTGCGCGAGCTCGATCATCGCGTGCGACGCCGAGTAGTGCTGCCCGATGCTCAGCACCCGTGGCGTCAGCGACCAGCGGGAGCCGTCGTTGCGCACGTACCCGAGTCGTTGCAGCGTGAGGAGGATCCGCCGCACGGCAGGCCGGGACAGGCCGGTCGCGGCGGCCAGTTCCGCCAGGTTCGGGTTGACCCGGTCCTCGTCGAACGCGAGCAGCACGGCGAACCCGCGTTCGATGCTCTGGATGAAGTCGCGCTCGTCCGGATCGCTCGCCATCGCCCTGACCTCTCGTTGACAACGCGCCGAAGCCGATGCACTCTCAGGTAACCGCAAAGCGTACACCTTGTACGCACAGCGTACAGGGTGGGAGACGCACATGGTGTTCGGCGGGCTGCGCAAGACCGCAGCCATCGCTTCGATCGCGGCGACGACGGGTATTCCCTGCCACGGCGGCACTCCGATCGAGAGCCGGCCCCGCCGCGGCCGTCGCGGCCTTCACCTGGAGGTGACCGTTGCTCTTCCACGTGCGCATGGACGTATCGCTGCCCCACGACCTCGACCCCAACCGGCACGCCGAACTCGTCGCGGCCGAGCGGGACCGGGCGTTGGAGCTGCAGAAACTCGGTGTGTGGCCGCATCTGTGGCGGGTCGTCGGGCAGTACAGCACCATCGGCATCTTCGACGTGCCGTCCAACGACGAGCTGCACGCGTTCCTGTCGTCGTTACCGCTGTGGGAGTTCATGACGGTCGAGGTGACGCCGCTCGCGACGCATCCCTGCGATCTGGCCGCGCAACCCTGACCGCGCTTCCACTGGACGGAAAGCACCTCGGCACGCGCCGCGGCCCGTTGGCAAGGTGGATCACGCCTGCGACGAATCAGGTCATGGCCACTCGACACCGGGGGAACCAGTGATCCCGCACCACGTCATCGACGGCCCCGAGGACGCCGAGGTCCTCGTGCTCGGCCCGTCGATCGGCACCTCGCTCGGCCTCTTCGACGCCCAGGTGGCCGAGCTCGCCGGCCGCTGGCGGATCGTCCGGTTCGACCTGCGCGGCCACGGACGCTCCCCCGAGGTGCCCGGCCCGTACTCGATCGCCGACCTGGCCGGCGACGTGGTCGAGCTGCTCGACTCGCTCGGCGTCGAGCGGTGCCACTACCTGGGCGTTTCCATCGGCGGCGCGATCGGGCAGTGGCTCGGCCTGCGTCACGCCGAGCGACTGCTGACGCTCACCATCTGCGCTTCCGCCGCCCAGTTTCCCGACCCGCCGCAGTGGCCGTTGCGCGCGGCGACGGTCCGCGAGAAGGGCGTCGAGGCGATGGTGCCGTCACGACTCGGCACCTGGTACACGCACGAGTTCGCCGCCCGCGCGCCCGACGAGGCCGAACGGCTGCTGGACATGCTGCGCACCACCACGGCCGAGGGCTACGCGGGCTGCTGCGAGGCGATCGGCACGTTCGACATGCGGGCCGGTCTCGGCGAGATCACCGTGCCGACGCTGGTGCTCGCCGGCGCCGACGACCCCGCGACTCCACCGGACCTGGTGCGGGTCATCGCGGACGGCATTCCCGGCGCGCGGTTCGAGGTCGTGCCGGACTCCGCGCACCTGTTGACCGCCGAACGTCCAGAAGTGGTGAACGCGATGGTCGCGGATCATCTGACAAGGAGAGTTCATGCGTGACGCCGTCATCTGCGAGCCCATCAGAACACCGGTGGGCCGCTACAACGGTGCGATCAAGGAGCGCACAGCCCAGGAGCTGGGCGCGATCGTCGTCGGGGAGCTGATGCGCCGCACCGGGCTCGATCCGTCCTCAGTGGACGATCTGATCCTCGGGCACTGCTACCCCACCATGGACGCTCCGGCGATCGGCCGCGTCGTCGCGTTGGACGCGGGTCTCGGCGTTGGCGTGCCGGGCGTGCAGCTCGACCGCCGCTGCGGATCCGGTCTGCAGGCCGTGATCAACGCGGCGATGGCCGTGCAGACCGGCGCGCAGGAACTCGTGCTCGCGGGCGGTGTGGAGAGCATGTCGAACGCAGGCGCCGACGCGCTCGCTCGCGGACGGGTGACCGCCGGCGGCGTCAACTACCCGGTACCGGGCGGGATGCTGGAGACCGCGGAGAACCTGCGTCGCGAGTACGGGATCTCGCGGTCCGACCAGGACGAGCTCGCGGTGCGCAGCCACGAACGTGCTGTCGCGGCACAGGCTTCTGGCCGCTTCGCCGACGAGCTGGTTCCCGTGGGCGACTTCGTGGCGGACGAGCACCCGCGGCCGGGGTCCACCGTGGAGAAGCTGGCGTCGTTGAAGACAGTCATGGACATCGAGGGCGCCACGGTCACCGCGGGCAACGCGAGCGGGCAGAACGACGGCGCCGCGATCTGCGTCGTGACGCATGCCGAACGGGCCGCCGAGCTGGGCCTGCGTCCGTTGGCGCGCCTGGTCTCGTGGGCGTCGGCCGGTGTCGAGCCGTCGAGGATGGGCATCGGGCCGGTGCCGTCGTCCGCGCGGGCGTTGCAGAACGCGGGCCTGAAGCTCGACGACATGGACCTGATCGAGCTGAACGAGGCGTTCGCCGCGCAGGTGCTGGCCGTGACGCGCGAGTGGGGCCTCTCCGACTTCGAGCGGGTCAACGTCAACGGTTCGGGCATCGCGCTGGGCCACCCCGTCGGCGCGACCGGTGCGCGGATTCTCGCGACGATGCTGCGCGAGCTGGAACGCCGTGACGGCAGGTATGCGCTGGAAACCATGTGCATCGGTGGCGGGCAGGGGCTCGCCGCGGTCTTCGAGAGCGTGTCATGAACAAGGTCGTGGCCTCGGCCGCCGATGCCGTGTCCGATGTGGACGACGGCGCCACCATAGCCGTGGGCGGCTTCGGGCTCTGCGGCGTGCCGAAGGTGCTCATCAACGCCCTGTACGACAAGGGTTCCGGCTCGCTGGGCATCGTGTCGAACAACTGCGGCGCGATGGACCAGGGCCTCGCCGTTCTGCTGTCGGCCGGCCGGATCGCGCGGGTCACCGGCTCGTACATCGGCCAGAACAAGGAGTTCGCCCGCCAGTACCTCGCGGGCGAGATCGAGGTCGAGCTGATCCCGCAGGGCACGCTGGCAGAACGCCTCCGCGCGGGCGGCACCGGCATCCCCGCCTTCTACACGCCCGCGGGCGTCGGCACGCTGGTCGCGGACGGCGGACTGCCGTGGCGGTACCACGCCGACGGCACGGTCGCGATCGCCTCGCCGCCCAAGGAGGTCCGCGAGTTCGACGGCCGCGAGTACGTGCTGGAGCAGAGCATCCGTACCGACTTCGCGCTGGTGCGAGCGGCGAAAGCCGACCGCTACGGCAACCTGGTGTTCGCGAAGTCCGCCCGCAACTTCAACCCGCTCGCCGCGATGGCGGGCCGAGTCGCGATCGCCGAGGCGGAGGAGCTCGTCGACGTGATCGACCCCGACGAGGTGCACCTGCCCGGCATCTTCGTGCACCGGGTCGTCGAGCTCTCGCCCGAGC
Organism: Lentzea sp. NPDC005914; assembly: GCF_040629405.1. Taxonomy (NCBI): domain Bacteria; kingdom Bacillati; phylum Actinomycetota; class Actinomycetes; order Pseudonocardiales; family Pseudonocardiaceae; genus Lentzea; species Lentzea sp. NPDC005914. The sequence continues at coordinate 15,366 of NZ_JBEXVQ010000067.1, forward strand.
AGGTTTCCGACAAGAGCGTGGAGTTCAGGACGGTGCGTCGTGTGGAGTCGTGACGAGATGGCCGCCCGCGCGGCCCAGGAGCTGCGCGACGGCGAGTACGTCAACCTCGGCATCGGCGTGCCGACGCTGATCCCGAACCACCTGCCGCCCGGCGTGGAGGTCGTGCTGGAGTCCGAGAACGGCATCCTCGGCGTCGGCCCCTACCCCGCCAACGACGACGTCGACCCCGACCTCATCAACGCGGGCAAGGAGACCGTCACCGTCCTGCCTGGCTCGTCGTACTTCGACTCGGCGCTGTCGTTCGGCATGATCCGCGGCGGCCACGTCGACGTCGCCGTGCTGGGCGCGATGCAGGTGTCGGCTCAGGGCGACCTGGCGAACTGGGCGGTGCCCGGCAAGCTCGTCACCGGCATCGGCGGCGCGATGGACCTCGTGCACGGCGCCCGCCGCGTGATCGTCGTGATGACCCACGCCGCCAAGGACGGCGCTCCGAAGCTGGTCGAGACGTGCACGCTTCCGTTGACCGGCAAGGCGTGCGTGGACCGCGTGATCACCGATCTGGGGGTGTTCGACGTGACCGAGGACGGCCTGAGGCTCGTCGAACTGGCGCCGGGCGTCGACTTCGAGAAGGTGCAGGAGAGCACGGCGGCGCCGATTAACCGCTGACTAACCGACCGGCGCCACCGTGGGGCATGCGCAAAGTCATGATCATCCTGCCCGCGGTGGCGCTGTCCGTGCTCGGCCTGACCAGCACGGCCCAGGCCGAGCAGGCACCCGGCTGCTCGTCGACCGCGCAGATCGGCTCCACCGGGTACATCAAGAAGAACGGCGTGAAGATCGCCTCGGTGAAGCAGTTCAAGGGCTGCGGCAAGAACTGGGCCTACACCTACGTGTGGGACTCGTACGCCTCACTGCCGGGCGGCTTCAGCTCCAGTGCCGCGATGGTCGTCAACGGCGACCGCGACTTCGGCAGCAACGTCAACGGCCGCAACAAGCAGAACGTGTGGTCCGAGGGCACCAACACGCTCAGCGAGTGCACCCGGGCTTACGGCGAGGTGTGGGGTGACGGCAACGTCTACTGGGGACAGACCGACGAGCGCTGCTAGTCGCTGATCGACGGGCGTCGCCCTAAAGGTTGTCCCGTAATGATCAAGAGTGTTGGCGGGGACGGGTGACAGCGGCATCGCCTGCGGCCAATGGCCGTTCAGGCGGTCATGGTCA
>NZ_JBEXVQ010000068.1:0-14647 GCF_040629405.1 Lentzea sp. NPDC005914
TCGGAAGCCACCCAACGACAAGCAACCATCAGCCACACCTCGTCGCTCCAGGCATCCAGAACATCCCGTCCTGAACATCAACAATCTTATGGAGCAAGCATGATCCGCCGCCTCGTCCCCGCGGCAGCCGTTCTGGCGCTGCTGGCGGGATGTTCCGACGAGCCCGACCCGTCCAGACCGGTCGGCGACCCCTCCCCCGGCGTCCTGCGCGTCCTCGCCGGCAGCGAGCTGGCGGACCTGCAGCCCGTCCTCGACGAGGCCGCCAAAGCCACCGGGATCAGTGTGAAGTTCAGCTTCACCGGCACCATCGAGGGTGCCGAGAAGGTCGCGAGCGGCGCCGCCGAGCAGGGTTTCGACGCCGTTTGGTTCTCCTCCAACCGCTACCTCGAACTGGTCCCCGACGCCCAGAAGCGCCTCGGCACCCCGACCAAGGTCATGTCCTCCCCGGTCGTCCTCGGTCTGCCCGCCGCCAAGGTCAAGGAACTGGGCTGGGACTCCAAGCGCGTCGGCTGGGCCGAGATCGCCGAGGCCGCGGGTGCGCAGAAGTTCACCTACGGCATGACCGACCCGTCCGCCTCCAACTCGGGCTTCTCCGCACTGGTCGGTGTAGCGGCCGCGTTGTCCGGTTCGGGTTCGGCGCTGGACGCGGCCAAGATCTCCGCCGTCGCCCCGCAGCTCAAGCAGTTCTTCTCGGCCCAGACGCTGTCCGCAGGCTCGTCGGGCTGGCTGTCCGAGGCCTACGGTCGCAGGGCCAGGGGCGAGGATCCCGGCGCCAAAGTGGACGGTCTGATCAACTACGAGTCGGTCCTGTTGTCGCAGAACCAGCCGGAACCGCTGACACTGGTCTACCCGAACGACGGCGTGGTCACGGCGGACTACCCGCTCACGCTGCTCAAGTCCGCGTCGTCGGAAGCCCGTGAGGCGCACCAGAAGCTCTCCGACTACCTGAAGAGCCCGGACGCCCAGCGCAAGATCATGGACACCACGCACCGCCGCCCGGCCGTGCCGCAGGTGCCGCTGGACGGCAAGTTCGCGGTGAAGGACCTCGTCGAACTGCCGTTCCCGGGTAGCCAGTCCGCTGTGGACGGTCTGATCACCACGTACTTCGACAAGCTGCGCCGCCCGTCCCGCACGCTCTACGTGCTCGACACGTCCGGTTCGATGCAGGGCGACCGCATCGACGGCCTCCGCCAGGCGCTGGCCGGGCTGACGGGCGCCGACGAGTCGCTCGCGGGCAAGTTCAACCGGTTCCACGGCCGCGAGCAGGTGACGTTGCTGCCGTTCAACAGCACCGCGCGCCCGGCGTTGAAGTACGAGGTGCAGGCGGACAACCCGCGCCCGGTCCTCGACCAGATCCGCGACACCGCGACGTCCCTGGACGCGTCGGGCGGCACGGCGATCTACAGCAGCCTGCGCAGCGGGTACGACGTGCTGCGCGAGCAGATCAACGCCGACCCGGACCGGTTCACGTCGATCGTGCTGATGACCGACGGCGAGAACACCGGCAGCGAGGACATCCTCCAGTTCCAGGTGTTCCACCAGAACCTGCCGCAGAACCTGAAGGGCATCCCGATCTTCCCGGTGCTGTTCGGCGAGAGCGCCACAACCGAGATGGACCGGCTCGCGAAGATGAGCGGCGGCAAGGTGTTCGACGCCCGCAGCCGCTCGCTCTCCGCCGCCTTCAAGGAGATCCGTGGCTACCAGTAATCCGGTGCTGCGCTACCTGGCGTCCTGGAAGAACCTCGCGGGCTGTGTCGGCGGCCTGATCGGTCTCCTCCTGCACCTCGTCGGGCTCGCCGGTTCGTACTGGGTCGTCGTGGTGATCGGCCTCTACGGGGTGGGCGCGCTCGCCGCGCCTCCCGAGCGGATCATCCTGGTCACGGACCCGGAGGAGGAAGCCGGTCAGCTCCGGGCCGAGCTGGACGCGCTCGTCCAGCGAGTGCGGGGCTTCAACGTGCCCACCGAGGTCGCCCCGAAGCTGGGCGAGATCGCCGAGATCCTGCGCGGCATGCTCGACCGCCCACGCGAGCTGCGCGCCGACCCGGACGCCCTGCACGCCGTCACCAGGCTCGTCGGCATCGACCTGCCGCTGTCCGTCCAGACCTACCTGAACCTGCCGTGGTGGTACGCCGCCGCACGTGGCTCAGGCGCGGAACTGGTGCGGCAGCTGGACTTGCTGAAGGCCGACGCCGTCAGGGTCGCGGAACGGTTCCACGCGGCCGACGCGCAACGCCAGACCGACCACACGCGGTACCTCGAAGATCGCGAGTAGCCTGCGGATCATGCGTTACGTCAGGGTTTTCGCGGACGAGAACGGCAAATCGGGCTTCGAGGACGTCGAGGTGGAAGGCACGCCCACGGTCACGGTCGAGGGCGTGCCACCGCTGCTGGTGTCCGGACCGTTCGCGGCGTCGTCGATGCTGGTCGTCGAGCAACCGTCCGGGGGCACGCCCGAGTGGGAGCTGCACGTGGCCCCGCGCAGGCAGTGGCTCGTCGTGCTGACCGGCCGGGCCGCCGTCACGGTGTCGACCGGGGAACGCCGCGAGTTCGGGCCGGGCGCGTTGCTGTCCTTCGAGGACACCGAGGGCGAGGGGCACATGTCCACGCCGCTCACGGACGACCTGTCGTTCGCGATGTTCCCGCACCAGGCCGGCTGAACGCCACTCCACCCGCCGTTCGCTTCCCCGAACCAGGTCCATCAGACCCGAATACGTGCGTACGTGGCGCCGCCCAGCCTCCACTAGATTCTTGTGTCCAGATGGAGCGAGGCAGTGCTGCCGGAGTCGGCGTTCGACCGGGCGAAGCGGGGTTCCGGGCAGTTCTTCCTGGTCGACGAGCAGCAGCGGGCCCAGGCCGTGGAGCTCGCCCGGGCACACGGGTTCGCGGTCGTCTGGGCGAGCTGCCGCCCGGACGCACCCGCGTACTGGCGACATGTGGTCGACGTCCTGACGGGCACGCCGGCCCTGATCCTCGTCGACGACATCGACCTCGCCGGTGAGGACGCCGACCAGCTCACCCGGTTCCTGGCCGACGTGCATCTCCTGCCCGTCATCATCGTCGTCACCTCCACGGCGTTCGACCTGGTCGAACGCGCCCACACCGCGCTGGCGGAGGGCCGGGTCGCCGAGGCGCGGGGGTTGCTGGACCAGGCGGCCCGCGACGGCGATCCCGAAGCCGCGCTGGGGCTGCCGGGCATGTGGGTCAACAAATTCCGCGGCCGGGCCGACCGCGCGCTGGCGATCTCCCGGCTGCGAGAGGCGCTCGCGACCAGCCCCGCCGAACCGCTGCGCACCCGGCTGGTCGTCCGGCTCGCGGCCGAGCAGGCCTACCACCGGCGCGAGACCGAGCCCGTGCTGGAAGCGTTGACCCGGGCCAGAGCAACCGGCGACCCGGTGACCGTGGCCGAGGCGTTGTCGTTGGCCCATCATGCCTTGTGGTCACCGCGGCACATCGCCGCCCGGCTCGACCTCACCGGCGAGTTGATCGCCGTGGCGTCGGCGGCGGGACTGGACCTGCAGGCGCTCAGCGGGTTGTGCCGGCGCACCCAGGACCTGTTCTGCCTGGGCGACCCGCACGCGGAACGGTCCCAGACCGAACTGGCCGAGCGGGCAGCGGGCTTTCCGGCGGTGCTCTTCTTCCACGCCGCGATGGACGTCATGCGGACGATCCGGGCCGGCAGGTTCGCCGAGGCCGAGCAGAAGGCCGCCGCGTGCCTGAAGCTCGGGGCCGAGGTGGGCGACGTGGACGCGGAGACGTTCCACAGCACGCACTTCTTCGCGATCCGGTGGATCCAGGGACGCGGCCGCGAGCTGGTCGACCTGGCCGAGCAGGTCACGCAGTCCCCCACGCTGCCGGACCTCGAGTTCACCTTCGAGGCGGCGCACGCGTTGCTGGCGATGGAGGCCGGGCAACCCGACCGCGCACGGTCGGCGCTGCAGCGGCTGACCATCAACGGCCTGGCCGCGGTTCCGTTGTCCAGCAACTGGATCACGTGCATGTTCTCCGTGGTGCACGTGGCCGCCGGTCTTGGTGACGCGGAGATCGCCCGCGAGGCCTACCGGTTGCTCGCGCCGTTCGCGGACCTGCCGGTCGTGCCCGCCACCGCGGTCGTCTGCTTCGGCTCGACCGAACTGCTGCTGGGCTTGACCGCCATGACGTTCGGCGACAACGGCCTCGCCGTCGCGCACCTCGAACGCGCTGTCACCACCAACATCCGGCTGGGCAACAAACCCATGACCGCCTACGCCCGCGCTCAGCTCGCCCAGGTCGTGGGCGGGGAGCGGGCACGAGAGCTGTGGGACGCCGCCATCGCCGACGCGGCCGAGATGGGCATGACCGAGCGCGTCGCGCAGTGGACCCGGCGCGCGCCGACCGGCCGCATCTCGATCCGGCGCGAAGGCGGCTGGTGGGTCGTGTCCCACCACAGCGCGGAAATCCGCGTCGAGGACCTCGTCGGCATGCGGTACCTCGCCCAGCTCGTGGCGGCTCCCGGCGCCGACATCCCCGCGCTGGAGCTCGTCGGCGGGCAGGACAGCGGCAACCAGCCGTTGCTCGACTCGTCGGCCCGCACCGCCTACCTCGCGCGCATCCGCGACCTCCGCGCGCGGATCGAGGAAGATCCGGCGCCTCAGTTGGAGGTCGAGCTGGAGGCGTTGCTCAGCCACCTGGAGCACGAGACGGGACTCGGCGGCCGCACCAGGAACTTCGCCGGCCCCGCCGAACGCGCCAGAACCGCTGTGCGCAAGGCGATCCGCCGCGCCATCGACACCATCGCCACGACCGAACCGTCCACAGCGGACGCTCTGCGGTCGTCCGTCACCACCGGATACCGCTGCTCGTACCGGCCTGGGCGATCTTGACCACCGGACGGCAGCCGGTTCGCCACCGGCGGTTCGTAGAACTTTGTGCAGGCGCCATCGGAAAGCGCCACGCACCGCACAAGGAGAGCTATGGAAAAGCAGAGATCCGTGCTGCAGCGCCTCGTGCGCTTCGGCGCGATCGGGCTCGCCGCCCTGGGCCTCATGACCGTGATGTCGGGCGCCGCCGAAGCGAAGTCGACGTGCTCGAGCGGCTCCAAGCACGTCATCTGTTTCTCGATCACCCATGTCAGCGGCGACCAGTACGACGTGCACGTGGGCATCGACATCACCATGTCCCAGGCCGACGCGCAGGCGATCATCGACCAGCCCGGTGACCCGATCGACGCGTGGGCCATGGGCGCCGACCCGTTCTTCGACAACGCGGAGTTCCGCATCCCGCTGAGCTGGGTCAACGCCTGGGAGGGCGGCCTGAGCGCCGAGATGGACATCCGCGTGCCGTACGCGGCGCTCGACGAGGACTCCGACGGCGGCGACGAGCTGTACGCCCGCGTGCGGCTGTTCGACCAGCGCGTGTCGACCAGGACCTTCAGGTCGAGTGAGCTGTCCAGCCCGTTCTAGAGAGCACTACGGCTTCCCGGCGGCGCAATGCGTCGCCGGGTTCCATGCCGAACTCGTCCACCAGCAACGTCCGCACCCGCCGGTACGTCCGCAGCGCGTCACCGGGCCTGCCCGCCCGGTGCTGCGCGTCCATCAGCAAGTCCCACAACGACTCCCGCAACGGGTAGAGCGCGACGAGCCGTTCCAGCTGCCCGATCGCCTCGGCGTACCGCCCGTCCAGGCACAGCGCCGCCGCGTGGTTCTCCTCCGCGAACGCCAGCGCCTCCCGCAACCTGATGATCTCCGCGCTCGCCCAGCCCTCGACCGGGCAGTCCGCAAGCGGCTCACCGCGGTGCAGAGCCAGTGCCGCCGCGTATCTGCCGCGGCTGACGTGCTCGTCGAACTCCTCGACGTCCACCACGACCCGCGTGACGTCCAGCAGATAGCCTGGTTCCCTGGTCAGCACCACGCCGTCCGCGCCCGTTGCCGCGAGTGCCCTGCGGACCTTCGCGATGTGCCCCTGCAACGTTTTCGTCGCCGTCGGTGGCACGTCCTCACCCCACAGGCCGTCGACCAGCGCCGACCGCGACACCATCCGGCCGAGCCGCAAGGCCAGCAACGCGAAGACCGCCCGGCGTCTGGCACCCGTGAAGTGCACGAGACCTTCCGGCCCGTGCACCTCCAGCGGCCCGAGCAGCCGCACCTCGACTCTCATCCCGATTCCCCTCCCCTTGGACACAGGAAGAGGCGTGCCGCAGGTGTGCCGTGCCGTGGCACATCACCCGACCAGCGACGACTACGTAACCGCGAGATAACGAAAATGTCTCAGGGAGATATACCGACCGAGTACTCGGTCGGTATATCTGGTCTGCTCGTCTCGTCCCCCTGCGGAAGGCGCGTTGATGAACGTCGAAGAAGCGATCGCTCACCTCGATCTGGCGAGGAAGGTCCGGTTGCTGACCGGGTCGGCGATGTTCGCGCTGTGGCCGGAGCCCGCGATCGGGCTGGCGTCGCTGAAGCTCTCGGACGGGCCGACCGGCGTGCGGGGTGACGAGCTGCGGGGTGGCCGGATCGCCTGCCTGCTGCCCAACGCCACGTTGCTGGCGCAGCACTGGGACCTGGAGGTCGCTTCCGAGGTCGGGTCGCTGCTCGCGGACGAGGCCGCCGCGCAGAAGGTCCACGTCGTGCTCGGCCCGACGATCAACCTGCACCGCACACCGCTCGGCGGTCGACTGTTCGAGGCCTACAGCGAGGACCCGCTGCTCACCGGCGCGCTGGCCGCCGCGTACGTGCGGGGCTTGCAGGACAAGGGAATCGCCGCGACGCCGAAGCACTACGTCGCCAACGAGTCCGAGACCGAGCGACGCACGGTGAGCTCGGAGCTCGACGCGAAGACGTTGCGCGAGGTGTACCTGCTGCCGTTCGAGATCGTCGTCGAGGACGCCGCGCCGTGGGCGATCATGGCGGCCTACAACAAGGTCAACGGTGTTCCCGCGACCGAGCACACCGAGCTGGTCGAGGGCGTGCTGAAGGGCGAGTGGGGCTTCGACGGCCTGGTCATGTCCGACTGGTTCGCCGCGCAGTCCGCGGCCGAGACTGCGAACGGCGGGCTCGACCTGGTCATGCCCGGTCCCGGCGGGCCGTGGGAGGACGCGCTCGTCGCGGCCGTGGAAGCGGGCGAGGTCGCCGAGTCGGTCATCGACGACCACCTGGGCCGCCTGCTTCTCCTGGCGTCGCGGACCGGCGCGTTCGGTGGCGAGCGCACCTGGCCGACCGGCATTCCGGCACCGGACAGCGAGGTCAGGCGGGAGCAGTTGCGCAGGCTCGCCGCGGGCGGCATGACGGTGCTGACGAACAACGGTGTGCTGCCGCTGGAAGATTCCCGTGTCGCGCTGATCAGCCGGCACGCGATCGACACCGTCGCCCAGGGCGGTGGTTCCGCCGGGCTGCGTCCGCCGCACGTCATCGGCATCGCCACCGGCCTGACCGCGCTGCTGGGCGACCGGGTGTCCGTTGTGGACGGTGTGGAGGTGCGGAAGAGGCACGCCGCTCCCGGCCCCGGCGTGCTGCGCGACATCCGCGCCACGACGTTCGACGCGTCCGGCGAGGTGCTGGCTTCGCGGGAGATGGAGATCGCCGAGCTCGCGGCGTACGGCGGGTGGGCGCAGGGTGCCGCGTCGATCGAGGTGTCCGGCGAGGTCGTGCTGGACGAGCCCGCCCGCATGCTGGTCGGGGTGCGCGGGTTCGGCGACTGGACGCTGGAGGTTTCCGGTGAGCAGCACGCCACCCGGCTGGCCTGGGCGGACGGCATCGTCGAGGAAGCGCTGCTGAAGCCGCCGTCCTGGACGACCGAGGTGCTCGTGTCCCCCGGCGATCGAGTGACGGCGCGCGTGCGCGAGGCCGCCGCGCTGGTCGGTCTCATCACCCAGCCTGTCCCCCGCTCGCCTGCCGACGCGATCGGCGCCGCAGTGCGGGCCGCGCGCGAGGCCGACGTGGCGGTGGTGGTCGTCGGCCTCACCGACGAGCAGGAGACCGAGGGCTTCGACAAGACCACGCTGGCGTTGCCCGGCGAGCAGGACACACTGGTCGCGGCGGTGGCGGCGGCCGCGAAACGCACGGTGGTCGTGGTGAACGCGGCGACGCCGGTGCTGATGCCGTGGCTCGCGCAGGTCGACGCCGTCCTGTGGGCGGGTCTGCCCGGCCAGGAAGCCGGTGACGCCGTGGCGGCCGCGTTGCTCGGCCACGTCGAACCGGCCGGGAGGCTGGTCACCACGTTCCCGCGGTCCGACGCCGACGCGTTGACCCCGGTACCTGTCAACGGCACGTTGCCCTACTCCGAGGGCACGGCGATCGGCTACCGCGCCGCTGTCGACCCTTTGTTCTGGTTCGGCCACGGCCTCGGCTACACGACCTGGGAGTACGGGGCAGCAGATCTGTCCACTGTGGATGGCGTGGTCGGCACGGTGTCGGTGTCGCTCACCAACACCGGCGCACGATCCGGCCGCGAGGTCGTGCAGGTCTACCTGCGCCCGTCCGGCGAACCGGTCCGCCTGATCGGCTGGGCCACCGCCGACCTGGCCGCGGGCGAGAGCACGGTCGTCGAGGTGCCGTGCTCGCCGCGCGTGCAACGCGTCTGGCAGGACGGCTGGCAGCCGCTGACCGGCGGCGAGGTGCTGATCGCCCGCGGTCTCGGCGACGTCCGCGTTACCCTGCGGGCAGATCAGGAGTGAGGTGAGCCGTGTCGTTCCCACCGAAGTACCGGGCCAGATCACGGGTGGACATCTCGGGCGAGGAGTCCAGGGCGAAAGCGGTCGCCGTCGCCACCGAGCTGTTCGCCACGTCCGGCTTCCGCGGCACGTCGGTGGCTGCCGTCGCGGCGAAAACCGGGCTCTCGCAGTCCGGTCTGCTGCACCACTTCCCCAGCAAGGCGGCCCTGCTGGCCGCCGTTCTGCAGGAGCGCGACCGCCAGGACGGCGACTTCCTCTCCGGCGACACCGACCCGCCCCTGGGCTGGGCGGCGTTCGACGCCCTGACGGCCCTGGTCGCCCGCAACTCGACCCGCCCGCAACTGATCGGCCTGTTCGTCCGCCTGGCCGCCGAGGCCACCGAACCCTCGCATCCGGCCCACGCCTGGATCCGCGAACACTACGAGGGCACCCGCAACTGGCTCACCGATGCGGTCCACTGTGGACAGCAACGCGGCGAGATCAGCCCGGACGCCCCGGCCGCCACGATCGTGCGCACCACGATCGCGGTGATCGACGGCCTGCAGCAGCAGTGGCTGCTCGATCCGAAGATGTCGATGGCAGCGGAGTTCGAGGCGTTCACCGACACTCTGCGCGCCCGCTGGGGAACCTCCGGCCAGGGGTAGACGTCCTCAGTTCATGCCAATTCGGCGACAACGTCTGCTCGTCGTGCTCGGCTCCGCGATCGTGTTGACGGTCGCGGTCGCCTGGGTGGTGTTCGGCTGGTCCTCGGGGATGGACGCGGCGCGGGAGCAGGCCGTGCGAACCTCGGTCGACACCTATTACGAACAGCACCACTGGCACGGCAGTCTGGAGGACTCCCACCCGAACCAGGGGGTGAGGTGGTTCTGCGCGGGCCAGGTGATCGAATCGGACGCGAACCAGCAGGAGACCGCGGTCGGGATCCTGGAGATGTGCCAGGAGTTCGTCGCGATGGACGGTGAACTGATCGTCGGCAGCGGTGAGGCAGCTCCCCGGCTCGTCACCGTGACATCACCACCCAAGCCCGTGGACGTGCTGCGCGTTGAGGCACCAGGAGACGGATCGCGATACTCACCATGGGTGGACGCCAACTTCTCCTGGATCGGCGTCAGGAAGCTCCATTGGCTGCAGCAGAACTCGGTCCCGGATCTGGAGAACGCGACGGTCGTCAAGGCCCGCACCGCGTTCGGGTTGCCCGCGGACGCACCGGTTCACCGATGACGCCGGAACGCCTCACCGCGACGCGCTGGCCGACACCGGAGCGGTGAGCATGCCGACGATCAGATCGACAATTTCCGACGCCGAGTGCGGGTCGTCGCGCGGCAGGCCTCGCTCGCGGTCGGCCAGCAGGGCGAACAGCACGGTGGGCAGCACGCGCAGCCGGCGGCGCCGCACCGCGGACGGCAACTGCCCCAGCGCGCGGTCGAGGCGCACGATGATCAGCCGGACCGCGGCACGTCCTGCCCGGTCGAGATTGGTGTCCGCGGCCAGTGCGGGGTGAGTGCGGACCTGTTCCAGGAACCGCGCGTAATGGGTGGCGCCGTGTGAGTAGGGCACGGTCAGCATCGGCACGACCAGTGCCGAGACCAGGGCGCGGACGTCCTGCGCCGTGCCGGTCGCCTCGCTCTCGGCGAGCAGTTCGAGGCGATGCTGTTCCAGGTCGGCGATGCGATGCTCGGCGACCGCGTCGATCAACCCGTCCCTGGAGCCGAAGTGGTACTGGACGGCCGAGTTGTTGCGCTGCCCCGCGGCCGTCGCGATGTCGCGCAACGGCACCTCGGGGCCGTGCTCGGCGATCAGCCGCTCGGCGGCGACGATGATCCGTTCTCTGGCGTCCGCGCTGGCCACGGCACCACGTTAACACGCGCGTCTTGACTTTTAAGCACCAGAGCTTAAGAGTGAGCCGGGTGGTAACGGACATGTTCGGGTTGTCAGGCGCGGTGGCCGTGGTGACCGGTGCGGGACGGGGAATCGGTGCGGCATCGGCGGTAGCACTGGCCGAGGCGGGCGCGGACGTGGTGATCAGCGCGCGGACCGCGGAGCAGCTGACGGAGGTCGCAGGCAGGATCGAGGCACTGGGCAGGCGGGCTGTCACCGTCCCGGCGGATCTGTCCGATGTGGACGCCGCAGCCGCGCTGGCGCACACGGCCGTCGAACGGTTCGGGCGGCTGGACGTGGTGGTGAACAACGTGGGCGGCACGCTGCCGAACACGTTCCTGACCACGACGCCGGACTTCCTGGAAGACGCCTTCCACTTCAACGTCACCACCGCCCACGCGCTGACCTGCGCGGCGGTACCGCTCATGCTCGCGAACGACGGCGGGTCGGTGGTCAACATCGCCTCCGTGATGGGCCGCCTCGCCGGGCGCGGGTTCCTCGCCTACGGCACGGCGAAAGCGGCCCTGACCCACTACACGCGCCTGGCGGCCACGGACCTCGCGCCCCGGATCAGGGTGAACGCGATCGACGTCGGCTCGGTCCACACCTCGGCACTGGACGTCGTCGCCCGCGACGAGAAGATCAGGACCTCGATGGAACAGGCGACCCCGCTGCGCCGGCTGGGGCACCCCGACGAGGTCGCGGCCGCGGTGCTGTTCCTGGCCTCACGGGCGTCGGGCTACACCACGGGGTCGGTGCTGCGGGTCGACGGCGGGATCGGCGCGCCCAACCTCGACTTCCACCTCCCTGATCTCTGAGGCCTCGAGGAGGCACAGGTGACGTACCGCGTCGTGCAATGGAGCACCGGCAACGTCGGCAAGTGGGCGTTGCGCGGCATCATCGACAACCCCGCCCTGGAACTGGCGGGCGTGTGGGTGTCCGACCCCGCCAAGAACGGCCGCGACGCCGGAGAACTGGCCGGGCTGGACCCGCTCGGCATCCACGCGACCACGAACGCGGACCAGTTGATCGCGGCGAAACCCGACTGCGTCGTCTACACGGCGATGGCCGACAACCGGCTGGCCGAGGCGGTCGAGGACCTGTGCCGGCTGCTGCGCGCGGGCATCAACGTGGTGGCCAGCGGTCCGGTCTTCCTGTCCTATCCCGAGGGCACCGTGCCACCCGAGGTGACCGACCCCATTCGCCAGGCCGCGGCCGAGGGCGGAAGTTCGTTGTGGGTCAACGGAATCGACCCCGGCTGGGCCAACGACTGGCTGCCCCTGCTGCTGTCCGGCACGTGTCAGCGCATCGACCTCATCCGCTGCTCGGAGATCACGGACTACTCGACCTACGACAACCCGTTGGTGCTGTTCGACATCATGGGCTTCGGCAGTCCGCCCGACCACACTCCCCTGCTGCTGCAACCCGGCGTGCTCTCGCTCGCCTGGGGCAGCGTGGTCCGCCAGCTGGCCGCCGCCCTGGACGTCCCGCTGGACTCGGTGGTCGACCACCACGAGCGGTTCGCGGCACCGGAAGCGTTCACGGCCGCGGGCCGCACGATCGCCGAGGGAACCATGGCGGCGCTGCGGTTCACGGTCAGCGGCATGGTCGCGGGCCACCCTGTGCTGGTGCTCGAACACGTCACCAGACTGCGCCCGGACCTCGCGCCCGACTGGCCGCAGCCGGCCGGCACCGGCTGCTACCGCGTGGAGATCACCGGCGAACCCAACTACGTGCTGGACCTGCGACTGATCGGTGGCGACGGCGACCACAACACCGCGGGCGTGGCGTCGACCGCGATGCGCCTGGTCAACGCCGTTCCCGCGGTCGTGCAGGCCCCGCCGGGCCTGCTCACCGCACTCGACCTGCCCCTGACCACCGGACGCGGACTGGTGTCGCTGCCCGGCCGCTAAGCGCGACGGGTGTGGTTGAACAGCAGGTTGAGCACGAACGCGGTCAGCGCCGCACTGGTGATGGCACTGCCTCCGATCACCTGCACCCACGCGGGAAACGAGTGGTAGATCCGCGGCGCCACGACCGGCAGCAGCCCGACACCGATCGTCACCGCGACGATCAGCAGGTTCCCCGTGTCCTCGAAGTCGACCCTGCCCAGGATCCCGATGCCCAGGGCCGCGACGGTCGCGAACATGACCAGCCCGGCCGCGCCCACCACGGGACCGGGCAGGGCCGCGACGATCTCGCCGAGCTTCGGGATGAGGCCCAGCAGCACCAGGATCGCGCCGGCGACCGCGGTGACGTACCGGCTGCGCACCTTCGTGATGCCGACCAGGCCGACGTTCTGACCGAAGGCCGTGTCGAGGAAGCCGTTCATGACCCCGCCGAGCACACCGGAAACGCCCTCGGCGGCCAGGCCCCGTGCCAGATCGCGTGAGGTGACAGGGCGACCCGTCATCTCGCCGACCGCGAGCATGGAGGCGGTCGACTCGGTGAAGGTCACCAGCATCACCACGCACATGGAGATCACGGCGGCGAGCGGGAACTGCGGCGCGCCTAAGTGGAACGGGCTGGCGATCCCCAGCCACGCGGCGTCACCGACCCCGGAGAAGTCGGTCATGCCCAGCAAGATCGCGGCCAGAGTGCCGCCGACCAGCCCGATCAGCACGCCCAACTGCCTCAGCAACCCCCGGGCGAACCGTCCGACGAGCACGATCACCAGCACGATCCCGAACGCCAGAGCCAGCTTCGACGGCGAGGCGTAGTCGGCAGCGGACTCCTGGCCGGTGATCAGCCCGGCCCCGACGCCGATCAGCGACAGCCCGATCACCGTGATCACCGACCCGGTCACCACGGGCGGGAAGAACCGCACGGCTCGCGCGAACGGCACCGCGATCAGGATCCCGAACACGCCGGCCGCGAGCATCGAGCCGTAGACGGCCTGCAGGCCGTACTGCCCGGCGATCAGGATCATCGGCGTCACGGCGGTGAACGTCGCCCCTGCCACCACGGGCAGCCGGACGCCCAGCACGTTCCCGATGCCGAGCGCCTGCAGCAACGTGATCAGGCCCGCCACCAACAGATCGGCGTTGACCAGCAGCCCGATGGTGTGGGTGTCGAGCCCCGCGGCGGCACCGAAGACGAGCGGCACCGTGACGCAGCCCGTGTATATGGCGAGAACGTGCTGCAAACCGAGCAACCCCAGTCGCGCGGGTGGCAGCACCTCGTCGACCGGATGCTTCAGGGCGGTCTCCATGTGCTCTTCGTAGACCCTCGACGTTGCCGCCGCGTCACGTGGACGAGAAGTCGCCCGCTCAGCGGTACGTTCGGACCCATGACCGAGCCGGTGACACCGCTGACACCGCGTCCGGTGGGGTTCGCGCCCGTCGGCCAGTGGTGGCGTGACGTCACGTTCCTCCACTGGGCCGTGCCGCCGCAGGAGGTCGCGGGGTTCCTGCCCGCCGGCACCCGGCCGGACGTGCTCGACGGCGTCACCTACATCGGGCTCGTGCCGTTCCGCATGCACCCGATCGGCGGGCGGGTCGGGCCGCGGCTGCCGTACGTGGGCACGTTCTGCGAGACCAACGTCCGGCTCTACTCGGTGGACACCGCCGGAAGGCGCGGGGTCGTGTTCCTCTCGCTCGACGCGAGCAGGCTGGTCCCGGTGCTGGGCGCGCAGACCAGCGCGCGTCTGCCGTACAAGTGGTCGTCGATGCGGCTGGTCCGCGAGGACGACGTCCTCACCTACACCTGCCGGCGCATCTGGCCGGGACCTCGCGGCGCGTCCAGTCGCGTGGTCGTCCGGACCGGAAAACCCGTGAAAGCCGGTGACCTCGAACGATTCCTGACGGCGCGGTGGGGTCTGCACGTCGCCTGGCACGGGCGGACGATCTACCTGCCCAATGATCATCCGGAGTGGCCGCTGCACGAGGCGGAGCTGCTGGAACTGGACGACGGGCTGGTCGCCGCTGCAGGACTCGGACAGCCGGTGGGGCCGCCGGTCAGCGTGCTGCACTCACCAGGCGTGCCCGTGCGGTTCGGCGTTCCCCTCACCTAGGCCGTGTCCTGCAAGTCTGTTCGATGAGAGTCACGGTCGAGAGGCCCGGAGACGGTGCCGCCGAAGCGGCCTCATACCGGGCGTATTCGGGTGCTTCGGCGGTGCCGTCTCCG
>NZ_JBEXVQ010000069.1:0-14351 GCF_040629405.1 Lentzea sp. NPDC005914
GACCTGCGCGATCGAGCGGTCGCCACGCTGGCACTGCTCGACGATCTCCGCCTTGAACTCCGGGGTGAACGCACGACGAGGACGCCGGGGCTTGTCCGAGCCCGTGGTCTTCATAAGGACATCCTTCCAGGGGCAAAACCCCTGATCTCAGGTGTCCGTCAAAACGGGTCAAGCCCATCGATCTGCTGGCTGACGACGCGTCGTCCTGTGTCGGCTGGACGTATGCCGAAGTGGAGGCCGAAGCGAGCTACGCGCGGGCGGTCGCGCTGGACGTGCTGCCCCCACTCGTCCGGACACCGGAGTACGAGGCCGCGCTCCGTGGTGCTCAGGTGGAGACCGTGTCCGAGCAGGACCACCGCCACTACAGCGACGCGCACCGCGAGCGAGTGATGCGGCACCTCAGCAAGGGGCCGTCGCTGCGGCTGGATCTCGTCGTGGGTGAGGCGGTCCTGCGGCGGCCGGTCGGGGGCGCGCTGGTGATGGCTGATCAGTTGTTGCGGTTGGCAGCGCTTGCCGAGCTTCCCGGTGTGCGAATGCGGCTTGTGCCGGACGAGGTAGGCGCGTTCGCGGGAATGACGTCGTTCACCCTGCTGTCGTTCCGGCAGGACGAGTTCGAGGACGTGGTGTACCTGGACACCCTGCACGCCGGGACGTGGCTGGAGGCCGAGTCCGAGCGGCGGCCGTACGCGGAGACGTTCGAGCGGCTGGCCTCTGCGGCACTCCCTGCCGAGGACACCGTCGGCCGGTTGGTTGAGGCCGCGCAGTTGCTGAAGGACAGCGCAGACTGACCAGTCACGCGCGCCGAATTTTGTGACTAGTTTCGTGACGCACCCTGCTACGCTCGTCTGAACCGTCACGAAACTAGTCACGAATAGGGAGGTGTGTCGTGAAGTGCACGGGATGCGGACAGCCTTTGGCGGCAGGGTCGAACCGTGGCCGACCGGCCCGCTATCACAACGCGGCGTGTCGACAGCGTGCCCGCCGCGCCCGTGTCGCCACCCAGCATGGGGACGTTCTGGCGGCCGTGGCGGCTATCGAGGCGGCGGCTGCCGAGGTACGCCACGCCGTCTTGGCGGACGGCGACGTGGACCAAGTCACTCGTCTGCTCACACATGCCGCTGCCGAACTCTCCCGGCTCGCGCCAGCCGCTCCCGCTGCCGAGGCGGACCAACCGCCCGTCACGAAACCTGTCATGGAAGCCGCGTCGCACACGAACCGTGCGAAGCGACCAGCGCGACCTGCCCCGCTGGATCTGGATACCGTTCGGCTCGAACGTTCGTCGGACCCGACGCGAATGGGCTGGCGGGTCTTGGCCGGGCAGACGAACGCGCCGATCGTGGTGGGGTTCCTCGAACCAATGTTGTCAGTGACCGGGCGACGTAGTAGCCGCTGGGAGGCGCAGACCGCCAGCATGACGCAAGTGCATGGCGGCCCCTGGCGAAACCGGATGGACGCTCTGGTGCAGCTGGTCGACGACTACCGGCAGGCAGCGTCACGCCCACAACGGCGCACGATCACGTAGTCACGGGTCGGCCGCGTGCGGTCCCCGCCTCGGGAGGGCACTGCATATGGCCGTTTTTCTGCGGTTGCAACGGGTCGACCGTCAAGACTTCGGCAGGTTAGCGTAACCGCCGTTGGCGATCCGACGACATCCAAGTGTGATCCATATTGCGCGCGCACGCACAGGAGCGGTTGCCAGAACCGCCTTCCGCGTCGCCTTGTTGCTTGTGACTGCCTTCGTGCTTGCGGGTTTGTACGCGCTTGCCGTCTGGCACGCACCTGATCTACTCACGAATCAGCAAATACTGAGAGATCCACAGATTCGGCCAGAGCACCGCCTCACCGCAGAGCACAACGCGCGCTTGATCGCCATTTCAATTGGCGGTGCACTGGTCGTGGGAACCGGCCTACTATATACGGCGCGGAACTATCGGCTCGCACACCGCGGTCAAGTCACAGAACGCTTCACAAAGGCACTGGAGCGACTCGGCTCTGACGAACTATACGTTCGAATCGGTGGCGTTCATGCTCTCGAACACGTCATACGCGACTCCCCTCAGCACCACGGCGATGTCGTCGAAGTGCTTATGGCGTTCATTCGCGAACGGACCCCTCGAACCGCCCCTCCCATGATAGACGAGGGATGGATTCACCCACCTACTGACGCAGATGCCGCAGAGTTGCCAACCGAGCCTGCAGCAGACGTTCAGGCGGCGCTCACCGCACTAGGCTGCCGACCTCGACGGTTTAAGCGCGAACGCCTAAAGCTCGATTTTCATGATCTCCACCTTCAAGGCGCAAACCTTGCAAGCGCGTGGCTGCGTAATGCAAACCTCAAAGGCGCACAACTCCGCGATGCAAATTTGACACTAGCTTGGCTACGCGACACTAACCTAATGGGGGCACAGCTGCAGGGAGCACGGCTTGGTGGCGCATGCCTGCACCACGCTGATCTCCGAGGCGCCCTACTCCAGACAGCTGAGCTAAGCAGCGCCTGGCTGTACAACGCGCAACTCGACCACGCGCAGCTCCAAGGAGCCGAACTGAGATATGCATTGTTGAGAAAGGCGCATATATGGCACGCGAACCTCCAGGACGCCGACTTAACCGGCGCCGTACTTTCCGATTCACTACTAGGCCGCACACAGATGCGGGACGCTAACCTGAAAAATACATCATTAAGGAACGCAGTATTACCGGATACACAACTCCGCGATGCCGATTTGACAGGTGCAAAGCTTCAAGGTGCCGACCTTAGCCAAGCGTCACTGTCAGTCGAGCAGCTAAGGTCAGCTACAATAGATTCGCACACTCAGCTTCCGACGGTTTCAACCAGCATGTACAAAGTGCTATGCCTGTCCGGCTGTGACGACTCGATCCAAGAAACCCTAACTAGAGTGCATGATGAAGATCCGGACTGAGGCAGAATTAGCATAGGCAAGCCACCTATAGAAAACCGGTGCTAAGCGACTCGACCTCCGTCCATAATGAGGTTCTCAGTATCATCCTAAGGGCACAGTGTGATCCAGGTTCAGGTCTTTCCAGCGGGTGAAGAGCATCGCGGCGGCTAGTTCACCAAGGCAGTGCAGCCTGGTGAGCAGCAGGTTGTGGTAGCGGTTGTCGACATTAAGCACCTGATCGCCCGGTAGACTCTTGAACGAGGCGAGGATGTCGATCTCGGCAGACGTCGAAGATCAGACAGTCGTCGATCGCATCCCCGCTCGGTTCGAGCATGCGTTTAGCTCCGCTTTCACCGGCCATCTGTCACGCGACCTTCTGGCTGAACTCGCCAGCAAGCACTGACTCAAAGCGCTAGCAGGCTTGCCGACGCGGCTGCCGGTCAGTGGAGCCGGCGCTCAGGACTGCCCTACACGGCAGACGTCGTCAAGTTGTTGAATTTGCCAGTCGGTTCTCGACACGGTCGAGTATGCGCATTAGTAGACTCGCCGCCTGAACGGCCTCGGCCGCCTCAGTTACGTCGTCGAATGACACCTCGCGGTGACCGGATGGATTACGCAAAACGGCGTAGGCACCGGCGAAGAGCATCATCGTCCCTTGAACCTCGCCACTCGGCGCACTCGGGTCAGCTAACGGGCCATTTGGACCGAATGCCCTAGTCATCATTGACACGCCGAACATGTCATCGCCGAACCCCGAGAGCTTTCGAACTCGAACTTCAACGGCTCGCATCGCACCAAATATCGCGTTCTCGTACTCACCAAGCAGGAATTGCTGACGAGCCTTTGCTTCCACCATTGAATGCAGGCCATCCTGGAGGCGGTGCACTGCGTTCACATGGTCAACACTCCTCCCCAGCGCTTCGCGCCCCCAACGCGTCACGAAAATTGCGGCATCGGCAGTTTGGTCCGGTGTGCGGGCAATCATGCCGCGAGCACGGAGCCACCCCGTGGCCTCAGCAATAGCCCGTCTGGCTTCGACGTTCCTGGCATATCCGAGTCCTGCCAAGTCATTTCGATAGAGATTGAGATAGTTATACTCGTTCCATTCGCCGATATTGACGATATCGGCGAGAACGATCATCGCGAGCGAATCAGTCGGCAATGCTAGAGCGTCGGCCGGGCTCAGCCTGATCACTAGAAGTCCTCCTATCTAAAACCAGGAGCGAAGCATAAGGGCCACTTGGAACCAGGACGGAAGACGACTGACCGCCTTTGCGACTCGTCAGCCAGACAGATACTCCAGAACGGCTTCGGTAGCGGCGTTCATCATCTGGCGAGACCGAACTTCGCCCACCCATTTGGCCTTACGGAAGTCCTCCTCTGACGCAGCAAGAGCTTTGCCTACCGTGTCGAATCCTAGCTCCTTAAGCTTGCTACGACAGAAACTCGTCAACACAAGACCGTCTACAGACTTAGCAAGCTGCTTTTCCAGCAGCTCATTTTGCCCCGGGTCGATTTGACTGACATCAATACGCGAAATCTCCGCGTACGCGTGATGGTTAGCGCCGAACTCAACCATCTTCTTAATCGAGATTGCCCGTCTAAGTTTAGTCGTCATAGCGATGGGGTTGCTATCCCGCCCCGTGCGCGTACCAACGTTGAGCATGTATCTGGTGCCAATGTTCCCGCGGGTCGCGACAAGGCCCGTTCCTGCCTCGTGCAGAATACCGCTGTAACAAAGCAGCCTGAGCGCTTCACGGACCGAAGCAGGCGCATCCCGATGGATCCAGATGAAGACGCGTGCGTCGAGCTCCTCACCTTTTGCGCTGTCAAGGCCAGGGAGAACGGTGCGCGTGATGAACTCACGCCCCCAATCAATCAGCTCCCTGTGCCCGCTGTATCTACCACCAAGGTCAGTGTGCTCAGACCAAATCTTGATCCTATAGAACTCTCGCATCACCTTCTGCACGTTGTTTGAATTGAACGGCAACGCCTCAGAGATGGTACGCATCAAGATCCGCGGATTACCACTGGCCGAGTAGGCGAGCGCGTCAAAAGCCTCGCCATATCGCTCAATCGCGGTCGCGAGCGTCTTATCTTGCCTCGCAACCATTTCTCGCATGGACTGTAGATACTCGTCGTCCAGGATATCTCGATTGACGTCTATCAGCTCAGCATCGTGGCTCATCTGAAAGGAGTCACCAAAGTAGGTCACGCCTGGATAGACGGCCGCTTTCACGGATACATACGGGGTTCTCAAGTCGCGAATGAGCGTAAAGAACTGCCGCTGCTGTTCAGGTATGAAGACATGTGCCGCTTCATCAATCAGAAGCACCACTCGACGTAGATCTGCAGCAGAGCAAAGATCTTCAATTGCGTCAGTGATGCTTTCCGGGTTCAACCCTGAGTCGAAGGCGACTTGGCTTTCCCGGCTTTTCCAGGACGCCTCCAAGGCCTCTTCAAGCTGGGTTAGTCGATGCTCGACGGCTTCGTCCGAGGAATCCCGAACCAGCGACGAGAAGACGGTCGTCGTGGAAGAAACCAGCCCTTTCTGCCTCGCGGCGCGCATAACCCGGTTACAGATCTTAGCCAACATCCAATGCTTGAACCGCTCAGGATCAGTGGTTCTGAGCAGCCCGGCCTTGTTGAAGGTGAGGTAGACAGGGAGAATTCTCAACTTACCGAAGTCACGCTCAAGTTCGCTCTGCGTGACCCTAAGCAAGAACGATTTGCCGACGCCTCGTGCCCCTTGAATGACCACCGTTCTCTTCGTCTTCAACGTCTCGATCGTCGCTCGGTCAGTCTCGGTTTCGACGAAAAACTCGCCAATCTCCCGTGGATCGATGTCTTCCGTTCGGAAATTGAGATCAGCGCTAGTCACTTCGAGTTATCCTCCATCGGAAGGCCGAGCAATTTTCTAACTGATGCCAGGTTGGGAAAGTTTCCTTCAAGAGCCGGCTCGACACGGAGGCGCTGATCAGCGTCAAACTCTCCGAAGTATCTAACCATCAGGCAGTGAACCACGACTTCGAGCGCATCGTTGGCGACAATGAGCCATTCGTTCGCCACACTGAGATCAAACTGAATAGACGCCGGCAGAAGACTTGATGTCTCAACGTTTCCGTGAACGTACTCGGAGCATCTCCTATAGCATCTCCGGAGAGCGGATCGCATCTCAGCATGCTCACCAAGCGCTGCAGGACAGAACGCCTCTACATATGCTTTTGAGTAGATCCCATCGTCGTCAGAAGTGAGAGCCGACCAACTGATGTCTATTTTGCCACTCACCCACTGCCGGCGCTTCAGTTCCGTTGAGCTTAGGTAGATTGCCGCAACCGATACTTCGATAAAGGACCGCAAGCTTGAAAATGCCTGCCTGTACAGGCCTGAGGAAACCCCATAGAACGCGATGCCGAAGTCGCGGTGTGCAGAGAGTAGCTGCTCCGCTTCTGGACGTTTGGCAATGACACTCAGCCAATCACCAAAGTCGCCCTCAAGAGCAAGTACGTTTTCCATCGGCCCCTGAAGTTCGCTCGTAATCTCCTCGATATGCTTACGGCAAGATTCGTGAAGCCTCATCATGGAGCTACGCACAAGACTCAGAGTCGACGTCAACGCCGTATGCGCCTGGTTCAACGCTGCCCCCTCGTCCCCGTCAGCGGGGATGATCATACTCAAGCCATGTCCGATGCTTCTGAATCGCAACGCACCTAGGCGCCGTTACAGGGCAAACGACTCTCCAATTTGGACTGTCCAGACCTACTGCTTCCCCAGTCTGCACTCGATGTCGCTCCGTGGTCTTGTCCAACTCGACCGCAGCGACTCGAGCGAGATCGAAGGCGTCGGCAGATCGACGAGCGAGGATCAGCATCTCATCCCCTGTCCCGTCCCACTGGCCTCACCACGTGGGTGCGGTACGAACGGCACAATTCACACGCTGACGCCTGCACCTGTCCCTCGTCCCCGGCGTCCTACAACCGGGTGTCTGCTGGTCACGCACTCATGTGGAGTTGCAGAGGCCCGTCCCGCAGGGCTGCCGCGGGACGGGCCTCATGTCCAGATCGGGCCAGGTGGGCCTACTCAGGGCCAGGCAGGGCTACGTGGGTGAATAGTGTGCGACTTCGTCCTCGGACACCAAAATGTCGCAAATTTGCGACGTCTACGTGGCAGGTGCTCAAGTCCACTTGAGCACCTGTTTTGCGTTTCGGTGCTACCTGCGGGTGGCGTCCGATGACCGTTTCCTACATCCGTCCCATCGTCCCTGAGACCGCGCCAGGGCACGCGACGGGCGCGTCAGCCCGCGCCGTTGGTCAGCCGCTCCCGCTTATCGTCGTCCCTGCGTCACGACCGGCCCGGCAGACGAACGTGCTGTACCGGATGGCCGCCGTCGACCACCGCGGCCGAGTCGCGGACCGTCACATCACGGCCGCACTGGCGTGGGATGCGGGCACTCGTCTGAGCATCCGCGAGCACGACGGCCTCCTGGTCGTGACCGCCGACCCACATGGCCTCTTCAAGCTCACCAAGGAGGGCTATCTTCGGCTGCCTGCAGACGCCCGCCGGGCAGCGGGTCTCGCTTCAGGGGACCGGGTCTTCCTCACGGCCCACATCGACCGCCAGACGGTGACGGTGTTCCCACCGATCGCTCTGGACGAGTTGGTGCTGCCCGTGCTGCCAGGTGGTGAGGACGCATGACCGGCGCACCGACCCAGGCTGAGCTCGACGCCGCGCGCCTGGTTCTCGACCGGATGGGCGTCACGGCGGAGGACCTGCTCAACTCCGTGAAACCGCCGGCCCCGACCTTCGCCGAGTACATCCCGGTCGTCGCTGGAGCTGTCAGCGACGGCACCCGGCGCGCTTACACCCCGTACTGGAACCGCGTGCTCGACCAGTGGGCGGACATCTCGCTGAGCGACCGCACCCCGACCGACATCCAGCGGCTCGTCCAGCACATCAAGGCGAACCTGACCGTCCGACGCAACACCCGTAACGGCAACTCCGCCGCAGAGCACCTCATCGCCGCACTGCGCTGCCTCTACAAACACGCCGTCAACGACGAACTCATCGACGAACGCTCCAACCCAGCCGCCAAGGTCCCCAAGCCTCGACGGCAGCCCAGCAACCGCCGGGCGCTGTCCGGCAAGCAGATGGACCAGCTCAACGACGTCGTCGCCACCGGAGGCAACGACCCTCAACTCGACTCGTTGATCATCCGGTTCCACACCGAGACCGCCGCCCGCCGTGGTGGTGCTCTCGCGCTGCGCCCTAAAGACCTCGACGAGGAGAACTGCCTGGTCTATCTCCGGGAGAAGGGCGAGTCGTCGCGCTGGCAACCGGTCTCCCCGACGCTGATGTGGCACCTGCTGCAACACGTCGAACAACGCGGCGCGCCAATGAACGGACGCCTCCTGCATTACCTGGACGGGCGCCCGATCACCTACCACCGTTACGACCGCCTCTGGGTCCGCGTCGGCGAAAGCTTGCCTTGGGCGGCGAAACAGGGCGTCAGCACGCACTGGATCCGGTACACCACTCTCACGTGGGTCGAACGCCACTTCGGCTACGCCGTCGCCCGCGCGTTCGCCGGGCACAACGACACCAACAGCGACGCAGGGAGCACCACGACCTACGTACGGGCGACCCTCAAAGAAGTCGCCACAGCACTGGCCACACTCACCGGTGAGCACCACCCGCTGGCCGCGTAGCTGATTCCAGGACGGTTGGGGCTGCCTGCTCATGGCACGAGCGAGCAGGCAGCCTCCGACTCACAACCGGTAGCCGCTGGGGAAGGACGCACCAGCGGCGAGTGCACCTGGCAGATGCCTTGCGGGTCCCGAGGAGTCAGCGGCTGACAACCGCTCGCCGAGCTGGAGCAACATCGTTTTCGACTGTTCCTCGTTGAGGCTGGACCTGTCGAGCGAGCAGACAATTTCCTGATAGCTCTCGACCGCTGTCTTCTCTTCCTGGATGAGCGTGGAGTTCTCGTGTTCGAGGAAGACCAGCGGCTCGTAGGCCGGGAAGGTCAGCCGAGTAAACGCCCCGCTCATGCCTGCGTGAGCACCGACGGCCGTCGGCAAGATCCGGATCGTGACGTTGCTGCGGACCGCCATCAGCAACAGGTGATGCACCTGGCCGACATGGACGTCGTGTCCACCGACCGGCAGATACAGCGCCTGCTCGTGGAGGTAAGCCGCGCACTGCACCCCACCGCCGAACAGCAGCTCCTGCAACTCCTGCCCAGCCTTGACACGCCGATCCATCTCCCCGTCCGGCACATTCGGACAAGCCGAGATCGCCGCACGCAGGTGGTCCACCGACTGCAGAAACACCGGAATCCCGTGAGGATGCCATGTTGTCAGGGTCTTCGCCGCCGCAACGTTCTGGACGAGCGTGCGAAGCCGCACCGGCACACACGGGCCGTGCTGCTGCCACCACCCTTTGACATGCGTCTCGGGCAGGAGGTTCAGCAGGCGGTCACGTTCCTCAACCGGCGTGCGGCAGACCCCCAGCAGCAGGGCGAGTTCGGTCTCGGTGCATCCGATCTTGCCGTTGAGGAAGTCCGACAGCTTCGCCTCCTGCCAGCCGACGAGTTCAGCGACTCGTCGCGCGGGCATTCCGGAGGCCTTGATGGCCGCCCGCACGCCTTCACCGAACTCGCGGCCACGAGCCGTGGAGCATCTCTGCGGCATGGGAAATTCCTTGCAGTAGCTGG
Source organism: Lentzea sp. NPDC005914 (assembly GCF_040629405.1). Lineage (NCBI taxonomy): Bacteria > Bacillati > Actinomycetota > Actinomycetes > Pseudonocardiales > Pseudonocardiaceae > Lentzea > Lentzea sp. NPDC005914. Next base: position 9,613 of record NZ_JBEXVQ010000069.1, read on the forward strand.
GATCTGTTGTGCCAGGCACAATCAGCCAACTGCTCCACCGCAGGTCAGACCAGCTCATCAATCGCGCAGCGACCTAGCACGAATCCCGCAACTACTGCGTCTCACCTGCAGAAACACCGCTAGTCGCCCGATCGGGTGCCTGCGCCGTCGCCACGCTGCTCACACGAGCGTTTCGGCGTGGACCGCAAGCACGTCGGCAAGGTCCGGGTGATCGCCCTTGTCCATCCGGCGGTAGAGCCTGGACGCGACGTAGAGCTGGGCAATCCGGCCTGACTCTGACTCCAGCACATCGCCGAAGACGGAACGAACCCGCTCGACCATTTCCGGCACCAGAAGGCTGTAGCAGAGCAAGGTCGCGGCGTCCGTGCCCGCTGGACCGCGTCCCCACCACTCCCAGTCGAGGAGGCCGAAGGCCGGTCCCATGAGGTTGGCCCAGTGCAGGTCGCCGTGCACCGTTTCCCACTGGGAGACAACAGGAGTCATGGCATCACCGAACCGCTGCCGGATTCGCTTGCTGACCAACTCCTGGTCCGCGTTGACTCGATCCGTCGGCGTACAAGCAACCGCGTCGATCGTGCGGCGAAGTTCAGCCCACCAGGCATCCGGCAGGTCGATCGGCTCGCGAAGCGCATCGGTACGGGAGCACGGCGAACCTGGCAACAAGGTCAGCACCTCCGCGCGCTGTTGCCGGTACTCCTCCCACTCGAACACGTCCAGCACGCGCGGTTTGGCCAGCCCGGTCAACACGTTGGCGTCGAGGTTGCCGGTCCAGAAGGCACCACTGATCCACTGCTTGTTCTCCGACACCACCCGCAACCAGAACTGCTCCTCGCCACGACTGGCGAGCGCACTGATCGAACGGTCAATCCAGCCGAGCCGAGGCTCGCCGGCGAGATCGAGTCCGAAGTGCGCTGCGGCCCGCTGAAGGTTCTCGCGCATCCATTCGCGGAACTGGGCGTCGGCGTCGCTGAGGTCCTCGTGCACCGCTACTCCTCGGTGACGTAACGCAGATAAGCCTCGGGGGTCGCCATGTAGCGGCGCCAGTGGTCGACCAGCGCCAGGTCCTCCCACTTTGACCGCTGAAAGCCGTGCTCCCCCACTTCGATGATGTCCGCGTCCGGTGTGGACGCCAGGATCGGCGAGTGCGTCGCGCAGATGATCTGCGCCCCCGACTTGCCCAGCTCGTACATCAGGTGCATCAGACGCAGGCAGGACTGGAACGACAACGCCGCTTCAGGCTCGTCCATCAGGTAGAAGCCGGGCTCGCGGAACATCGCGGCGAACACGGTGAGGAAGCCTTCGCCGTGGCTCATCTCGCTCGTGTCCTCATCCCAGTACCCGTTCATGCCGCTGACCGCGTTCATAAAGCCGAACGCGGTCTCGGCGCGCAGGAAGTAGCCCTTGCGCTTCGTCCGCGGGCCGATGCGGTGCCGGGCGCCGAGGGCGGTGGTGTCGAACCGCACCATCTCACCGAGCTCTGACTTCGGCCGGTCGTTGACGTACTTCCGCCCGGCCCGCCCGCCCTGCGCGTCCAGCCCCCACGCCTCGGCGAAGGCCTCGACCAGCGTGGATTTGCCGGAGCCGTTCTCGCCGACCAGAAAGGTCACCGGCCGCTCGAACGTCATGCCTTCGTCTGCTAGCTGGGCGACGCACGGCACGTCAAGCGGCCACGGTCTCCGGGAGCCACGAGGCAGCGACTCTTCGGGGATGTAGGCGCGGCGGGCGAGCATAGGTGGAATTTCCTTTGATCAGTCGTAGTCCGGAGCGCAGGCTCCCGTAGGTACGCAGTTGCCGGCGGGCCGACACGCCGGGCTGCAGCTCGGCCCGCACTGCGGATCACACATGTTGGGCACACACGGGTTCAGAGGCCGCCGAGCGAACTCCGTCGCGAGCACTGATGCGGTCTCCGTCATCCTCGATCCCGTCAGGATGTCGGCGAGCGACTCCTCCCGCACGTTGCCCACCGGCAACCACCGGGAGAACACGCACGGCCACACCGACCCGTCCGGTGCGATCGCGACCCTACCGTCGCCACACTGTCCGCACAGTTCACCCAGGTCAGGCCCACGATCGCGGACACCACGGCCGACTTGCCGCAGACGATCGATTCGCACCTCGCCGCCGACCCCGAGATCTCGCAGCTGGGTCACTGCCTCATCGACACGCTGTCCCTCATCGACGTCGATCACGCCCACCCGCACCGGGATCGATCGCCGAACGGCTTCTACAAAGTTCGACCTCGTTCGCTCGTAGCTGCGCCGGCCTCGGGTGATCCGCTCATGCTGCTCGGCGTCATCCGAGTAGTAGCTGGTGGCGAGCTGGACACCGGACCGCGAGAAGACCTCCCACAGCTCCGGACGGACGTGCACCAGGTTCGTGAAAACCTCGACCCTCAGTCCTCGGTCGAGGGCACGCTGGACGAGAACAGGCAGCGCACGGTGCAGCGTCGGCTCGCCCCCGATGAACTGGACCATCCTCGTTCCGATGTCAGCAAGCTGATCGATCGACCTACCCCAGTCCTCGGTAGTCATCGCACCGTGCGAACCAGCCGGGCCAGAGTCGGCATAGCAGTGATCGCACTGCAGCTGGCACTTTCCAGTCACTTCGAGCCATGCGAACGTCACCCGCGTTTGCAGGTCAGGTTGAGCCCCCACGTGTTTCCCCTCGCTTCTCGCACTCCGCCGTACTACCTGCGTAGTTGTTGGAGGCACTCCAAGCCAGAGGACGTCGCTGAGCCGATCAGGTAGTCACAGGCCAGACGCAGGACGCCTAGCTGCCCGCGACGCGAGCGCCGGAATGGCAGCGATCTTCGCGGGATCCAGCTCCGACCACAGGATCCCCGCCGGCCGCCGTGGCGGTCCGCACTCGATGACCTGAGTCGGAGTGACGATGAGGTCGACAGAGAAGTCGTGACTGGTCTCCGGGAGATCGCCGTCGACGACCTGGAGGTCGTGGACCGTCGTGACGATCGTCGTCGCCTCGCTGATCAGCCCTGCCTCCTGCAACAGGGCGACTTCGATATCGGCGTATCCCGCGCCCTTGCCCAGCCGGACGCCCCGGCGATTCACCGCCACGGTTCCGCACACGAGCAGGTCGATCTCGGGCATCTCGTCCGTGTCGACGGTCCTCGCGAACAACGCGGCCTTCTTCGGCACCGCCGCTTCCTCCGGCGAAACAGGCAGATTCGCCGGGTCGAGTTCGTAGAACGGCTTCGCAGCCGCGATCTTCGGAACTGCTACGTAAAGCAGCTTGCCCTGCTGAAGACCCAACACCCGGACCGGAGCCTGCGGCTTATCCGGTACAACCTTCACCACGTGCGCCTGCTTCCAGACCGACAGCCCCGCGAGCCTTTGGGCGGCCAGCTCGGCACCCACGAAGTTCGGGATCGAACCGTGCACGTCAGGTTGAGCGGCGCGGTGTTCGGTGAGCAAGTCCCAGACGCGGTGGCGGATCTCGTTCTTGGCCTCGTCCGGATTCGCCACAGGCAAACCTTTCTACGACGCCGCCATCATGGTGAAGAGGCGGTCATACACCTGATCTACCACAGGTTCCTTCCGCCAGGGACGGAGTTCCTGGGCCACTCCGAAGATCACCTTGAGGCCGCCGCCACCCCACGTGGCCTCGACGCAGTCGATCGCGATGTGCAGGGCCGCCGCGGCGTGATCGAGTTCGCGCTGCTGGATGTGCGCCAAGCTCAAGTTCGCCAGCACGATGCTGCGCGACTTCGAGCGGGACGGCGCTTGGGAAGCAACTCGTTCCAGCGTCGTCTGAGCCCGCGAAGCGTCGTTCAAGCGCAAGTAGCAGGACCCGGCCAGGCGGTTGTGCTGCGTCTCGGAGAACATCTCCACAACGGGTTCGTCGGCTGTGATGCGTCCAAAGTGGTCTTGTGCTCGTTCCAGCGAACGCTCACACGCGACGCGTTCGCCGAGCATCGCGCGTGCTTCAGCTGCATGTAGTTCTGCCAGCCCCGTCAACACATCGCTGTGCCCTCGAGCCACGTCGGCCGCACGTTCGGTGAGAACCAGGCCCTCGGCTGGATCTTCGGTGCCGTAGAGCTCGACGTATGACGTGCGCAGTAGCGCGACGGCTTCCAGCACCGGGTCATTGATCTTGCGTGCTGCTTCAGCCGCAGTCGTGAAATGGCCCTTCGCGGCATCGTGATCGCGACGCTGAGATGCGTCCCAGACAAACTGGCCCATCAGAGTGGAGGCTTCCGCTTCGGCCGCGAGCAGGTCCCGCCTCACCCGGTACTCACGTGCGTGTTCGCGCAGCAAACGGGTCTGGCCGAGTGCCTGCCCCGCCTCAGCCAGCAACCCGGTCGACCGCTCACCGTCGTACCGAAGGCTCAGCAGAGCGATGTGCTGGCGCAGTTCCGCCACGGTGACCAGGTCGACCTTCGATGGGCTCGCGAGCGCACGCTCCAGGCGATCGCCGTGCGCGGTCTCATCCGCCGGCGACTCAGCACGCGGATTCAGGAGGTCGATCAGTTCCTGAACGGACACAGCCAGCACCTTCGCGAGCCGCGGCTGCAGCCAGGCTTCCGGGGTGGACTTGCCCTGCTCCCAGCGACCGACGGTTCCGGGAGTGACTCGCAGGAGCTCGGCCAACCTCTCCTGTGAATACCCCATAGCCCTGCGGTGGGCGGCTAGCCCCGTCTTTCGCACATGAGGATGGTTGGGGCGGGAACGACGATTCGTCTTGATCATCTTATCGTGTTGGGATGCGGGAACGACGGCCTC
>NZ_JBEXVQ010000070.1:0-14241 GCF_040629405.1 Lentzea sp. NPDC005914
CCTGACCATGACCGCCTGAACGGCCATTGGCCGCAGGCGATGCCGCTGTCACCCGTCCCCGCCAACACTCTTGATCATTACGGGACAACCTTTAGTCCTGTCCATCACCGGGGCCCCAGCCCAGGCCACACCGATCCGCCGCCAGACGCCGGCCGTCTCCACGTTCCGCACCGCCGACACCTGGTACGAGAACCTGGAGTTCGACCACAACACCGTCTGGCTCTCCAACCTCACCGGCAACGCCGTCGAGCAGTACCGGCTGGACGGCACCTTCCTGCAGTCCATCCCGCTGCGTGCCCCCGGCGCCATCCGCAAAGGCCCGGGCGGCGTCCTCTACGTCAACTTCGGCAACGACAGCCCCGAAACCCGCCCCCAACCGTCCGGCGTGGTTCGCCTGACCCCGAAGCCCGAGGTCTTCATCGGCGGCGACACCCTGAGCTCCGCCAACGGCGCCGAGTTCGACGCCCGCGGCCACCTCTACGTCTCAGACCCCTTCACGGGCTTGTACGAGTTCGACCGCCGAGGCGCCATGGTCCGCCACCTCGACATCGCCTACCCCAACGGCATCGTGACCATCGGCACCACCGTCTTCACCAACATCGTCATCGACCCGCAGTCGGCCATCGTCCGCATCACCGGCAACCGCCAGACCCGCCTCGAACTGGGCGCCCCCGACAAGGGCCTCGACGACCTCGCCGTAGGCCCCGACGGCAAGCTCTACGTCACCGCCTACACCAGCGGCGAGCTCATCAAGGTCGACCCCTGGACCGGCGCCCACTGCACCCTGCTGACCGGCCTCAAGAACCCGACCGCGGCTCGCTTCCTGCCCGGCACCCGCACGATGTTCCTCACCCAGGCGAGCGGCACGGTCCTGAAGGTCCGCCTCTAGAACAACCTGTTCGCCAGCCCCGCAACCGCTTGCGCATCGCAGTCGCGCAGCAGCTCCCGCAGGTTCGCCGCAGCCTTCCGATCCGAGTAGGCGAACTCGAGCCGCGCGATCGCGGCACCCCACCGGACGTCGTCGTCGACCGCGTCGGCCAGGTTCTGCCACCCACCGCGCAACCGGTGCAGATAGGCCGGCCACCTGACCGCGATCTCGGCGACGGCGACCAGGTGGCAGGCCTGCTCGACATCGAGGGTGTAGAAGACGCGCAGATAGAACTGCCACACGTTCAGCAGCCGCTTCTCCTCGCGCACCGACTGCTCCGGCTGAGCTCTGAGCCGGTGTCGCAGGTGCTCCCGGACGGCCGGATGCCGCTCGATCGCGATGATCTCTTCCTCCCGCTGCACCAGCTGGTTGAAGCCGAGGAAGCCTTCGCGGATCACGTCCGAAAACAGGGTGGAGTCCGGTTCCCCGGTGGGTTCGTCTCTGTGCACCGGCCCGAGTTGTGCCAGCAGCACGTTGTCGACGTTGTCCGCGGTGGTGCGCGGTAGCCGCACCGGCAGCTGGACGAGTTTCCGCAGGAACGTCCATCCAGGACTCGGATCGTCCGGGTGCGTCACAATCTTCCCGTCGGCGAGCTCCTTGTAGGCGTTGTCGACGTGCGCCGCCACGACGGTGGTGTCGAGGCCCAGCACGAACCTCGTGGCGGGGAAGTCGTCCGACAGGAACACGTTGATCGCCTCGAACACCTGTGCCGTGGTGCGCGGTGTGCAGCGGTCGAGGTCGTCGATCATCAGGATGAGCCGGTAGTCGAACGCTTTCAGGTCGTTCAGCAGCTCGCGAATGTCGTGCTGCACCAGGTAGAGGTAGCCGGAACGGGCGTTGTAGTACGGGTCGCGGATCAACGGATCCGTTGTGGTGCCTGAGAAAGCGTTGCTGATGACCGGCCCGGCGAACAGCTCGCCCGGCAGAAACGCAGACGCCTTGCCGAACAGATACCTCAGCACCGTGTGCAGGACGCCGCCGCCGGCCAGCCCGGCGGTCACCCACCCGGCCCAGCCGAGGTTCCACTTGGTCAGCGCGTTCAGCACCGACAGGCCGAACCCCAGTCCGGCAAGCGTCAGCAACGGCGACAGGATCCGCTTCCACAGCTGGCGCTGCAGGTGCCGGCGATCGACACGCTTGGCGTTGCGGGCGAACCAGTACCGTTCGGCGTTGTTCCGGTGAGGCATGATCGCCGACTCGGCGGCCTCGGTCACGGCCTTCGCGAGTCCTGCCCACACCTGTTCGCTCGACTGGTGACGCCACGGGTTGAACGACACCACCAGCGGCTTGATGGCCGGTGCGATCTTGGAGGGCTTCCTCTTCGGTGGTTTCATCCCCGCCGGAGGCTTGTACAACATGCGGTCCGCCTGGACCACGGTGAACCGAGTGCGCTTCTTCACCGCGCTGGGCTGGGCGGGCATTTTGCGCGCCAGCAGGTCGAGGAGTGTGCTCTTGCCCGACCCCCAGGCGCCCTCGAGAGTGATCACGGTCGGCCCGTCGTCCTCGTCGTCGGGCCGCAGCACCTCCCGCAGCGCGTCCACCAGCGTGGTGCGGTCGAGGAGATCCTCCTTCGCGACGCGGTCGCCGAATCCACGTGTCGACACCCCGCCGAACAAGGGGGATGAGGACAGTCGTGGATTCCAGATGCGCAGCTTGCCGGTCTTACCGCCGGAGGCGATGCGAGGACGTCCGTCCGCCCCGATGTAGGTGAGCAGCACCGAAACTCGGGTCGGCTGGCTCTGGCGAAGCACCTCACCGTTGCGTGGATTCCAGAGCCGGATCGAGCCACCCTCGCTGCCCGACACCAGCAGTGGTTCGTCGGTGGTGGGACAGGGCACGAGCGACACGACCGGAGTGCTGTGCCCGGTCAGCCGGTGCGTCTGGCCGGAGCTCCAGTGCACGACGATGTCCGTGCCGTCGACCTGCGCCATCAGATCTCCGACTTCCAGTGACCGCAGTGCGGAGTTCTGTCGTCGTGAGTACTTGTCGCCGGCGTCGATCCGCACCAGCTCCGTCGTTCGCCCCTCGAAGGCCACGATCAGCATCGGATTGGCTGGGTCCTCAACGTCGATCCCGAGACTGACGATGGGCGCGCTCAGCTCGAGGGTGCGTTCAAGCTCCATCGGGGGCACGCTGTCGACTGAGGTCACGCCTGCAAGGTCGGGAAAAGGCCGATTTTCGTTTCCGGGAGGTTTCTGTCTGGTCGGGGTAGTGCGAAATTGGCGTAACAGGGGTGAAGATGTGGACCATGGAACGCCGAGCCCGCACCTCAGGACTGCGCCGCAGCCGCACGGTCACCACGCCGAGGCTCGGTGCGCTGTTCAACGGCTATCTGGACCCCGCGCGGCCACACGCGGGGGCGTACGACGAAATGTTCTCCACCGACAACGGTGTCAGAAGTGCCTACCGCGCGCTGTACGAGTCGGTGGCTCCGTCGCAGGTCAACGAGCTGAACGCGCGAAGTGAGGCGCTGGGGCGAGCGTTCGTCGACCAAGGGATCACGTTCAGTCTCAGCGGGCAGGAGCGGCCGTTCCCGCTCGACCTCATTCCGCGGATCATCACGGCCAGTGAGTGGTCGAAGCTCGAGAAGGGCATCGTTCAGCGCGTGAGAGCGCTGGAGATGTTCCTCGCGGACATTTACGGGGACGCTCAGATCGTCCGGGATGGAGTTTTGCCGCGGCGTCTCATCACGAGCTGCGAGCACTTCCACCGGGAGGCGGCGCTCATCAACCCGCCGAACGGGGTGCGGATCCACGTCGCGGGTGTGGACCTCGTTCGGGACGAGCAGGGCGTGTTCCGGGTGCTTGAGGACAATTTGCGGTGTCCGAGTGGCGTCTCGTACGTCATGGAGAACCGCCGGACGATGGCGCGGGTGTTCCCCGACCTGTTCGCGCGGCATCGCGTGCGGGCGGTGGGTGACTACGCGGTGCATCTGCTGCGAGCGCTCAGGAACGCGGCTGCGCCCAATGCTGCGGACCCGAACGTTGTCGTCCTCACCCCGGGCTTGGCGAACTCGGCTTACTTCGAGCACTCGCTGCTGGCGAGGCAGATGGGTGTGGAGCTGGTCGAGGGACGGGACCTGTTCTGCCGCGACAACTTCGTGTACCTGAGGACGACCGAGGGGGAGCGGCAGGTCGACGTCATCTATCGGCGGATCGACGACGACTTCTTGGACCCCGTGCACTTCCGGCCGGACTCGGTGCTCGGCATTGCCGGACTCCTCAACGCCGCGAGGGCGGGCAACGTCGTCGTGGCCAACGCGGTCGGCAACGGGGTGGCGGACGACAAGCTCGTCTACACGTACCTGCCGGAGATCGTGCAGTACTACCTCGGCGAGAAGCCGTTGCTGCCCAACGTCGACACGTTCCGGTGCTGGCTGCAGGACGAGCGGACGCACGTGTTCGACAAGCTCGACGAGCTCGTGGTGAAGCCCGTGGAGGGGTCGGGCGGGTACGGGATCGTGTTCGGGCCGGAGGCGTCGCAGCGGGAGCTCAACTCGCTGCGGAAGCGGATTCGGAGCAACCCGCGCGGGTGGATCGCGCAACCCGTGGTGCAGCTGAGCACGGTGCCGACGAAGATCGGGGACACGCTGGCGCCGCGGCACGTCGACCTGCGGCCGTTCGCGGTGAACGACGGGAACTTCATCTTCGTGCTGCCGGGTGGGCTGACGCGGGTGGCGTTGCCGGAGGGCAGTTTGATCGTGAACTCGTCGCAGGGCGGCGGGTCCAAGGACACGTGGGTGCTGGCGCCCAAGTCGAGCACGCAGGAGCGGGAACTTGCGGAGCCAGGGCTGGCCGGTCCGTCCGAAATGGAGGCTGCGGCCGCCGAGCAGGGGCCGGAGCTGACCACGTCCCAGCAACAGCAACAACAGCAGTAGGGAGGCGCGCGAAATGCTGGCACGCAACGCGGAGTCGCTGTACTGGATCGGCCGTTACGTCGAACGGGCGGACGACACGGCGCGCATCCTCGACGTCTCGGTTCATCAGCTGCTGGAGGACGCGACGGTCGACCCGGACGCCGCGTCACGGCAGCTGCTCACGGTTCTGGGCATCAAGCCGCCGGTCGGCGCGGAGCAGTTCGACGTGTGGTCGCTGACGGAACTGGTGGCGTACAACAAGGACAACCCCAGCTCGATCGTCTCGTCGGTGAACAGCGCGCGCGAGAACACGCGTGGTGCCCGCGAGGTCGTGTCGACTGAAATGTGGGAGTGCCTCAACGCGATGTGGAACGCCGTCGCCGAAAGGCAGCGTTACGCGCGCACGATGGGGCCGCACGCGTTCTTCAGCTTTGTCGAGGAGCGGGCGGCGATGTTCGCCGGGCTGGCGGACTCCACGATGTCGCGGGACGACGGGTGGCGCTTCCTGGTGCTCGGGCGGTCGGTCGAGCGTGTGGACATGATCGTGCGGTTGTTGCTGGCTCGTGTCGGCGACAGGGCGTCGTCTCCTGGGTGGGTCACGGTGTTGCGGTCGGCCGGCGCGCACGACACGTATCTGCGGACCTATCGAGGCGCGCTGGATGCGTCGCGGGTGGTGCAGTTCTTGTTGCTGGACAGCCTGTTCCCGCGTTCGGTGTTCCACGCGCTGAGGCAGGCCGAGGCGTGTTTGGAGCAGCTGGAGAACCAGCCGTCGGTGCGCGTCGGAGCACGGGCGGAGGCGCTGCGGTTGCTCGGCAAGGCTCGCAGCGAGCTGGAGTTCCTGCGGCCGCACGACTTGCTGGACGACTTGCCGAAACGTCTTGCGGCACTGCAGAAAACGGTTCGTGACGTCGGTGAGGCAGTGTCGCAGCAGTACTTCCACGTGGCGCCGTGGGTCGCCTGGACGAACACCGAGGTGGGCTGACCATGAGCTGGCGAGTGCGTGTCGTGCACACGACGGGATATCGGTACGAGGCACCGGTTGTGCAGTCGTACAACGAAGCGCGGCTGACTCCGCGTGGCGACAGGCGGCAGAACGTCGTTGTCTCGCGCGTTGAGACCACACCGGCTACGCGTGCTTATCGGTACACGGACTACTGGGGCACGGAGGTCACGTCGTTCGACCTTCACGCGCCGCACAAGGAACTGAAGGTCGTCGCGTCGTCGGTGGTCGAGACGAGCGATGAGATCGAACCCGTCACCACTGGCACGTGGGGTGACGTGCGCGCGGACAACCTCGTGGACCGCTACACGGAGTTCCTCGAGCCCACGCGGTACACACCGCGCGACCGCGAGTTGCTGGCGGTGGCACGGGAGTTGAAGAAGGGGCAGTCGCCGTCGAGTGCGGTGCTGGCCGCGTCGCAGTGGGTGTGGGAGCAGCTCAAATACCAGCCGGGGTCGACGGGTGTGCACAGTTCGGCTGTCGACGCGTGGCGCGAACGTAAGGGCGTGTGTCAGGACTTCGCGCATCTGACGTTGGTGTTGTTGCGCGGTATGGGGATTCCGTCGCGTTATGTGTCCGGATACCTGCACACGAAGAAAGACGGTGCGCCGCGAGAGACGGTGCGCGGCGAGTCGCACGCGTGGATTGAGGCGTGGACAGGTGGGTGGTGGGGGTACGACCCCACGAACGCGATTCCTGTTGGGCCACGGCACGTGTGGGTCGCCTTGGGACGTGACTATGCTGATGTGGCGCCGTTGAAGGGCATCTATTCCGGTGGTGCGGCTACGGCGCTAGAAGTGACCGTAGACATCACAAGGCTTGCATAGGGCCGGTCTTTTTCGCCCGAATGAGCATGTTCTTTGGACCAGGTACAAGGATTAGCGTCGGGTAGATGAAAACGACGACTTCTACCGCGTACAGCAGGGATCTCGGCGACGAACTGCGCCGGTTGAGGGAGACCTGCACCGGGATGGGCGGCCGTGCGCTGGCCGTCAACCTCGGCTGGGATCCGAGCAAGGTCTCCAACATCGAACACGGCAAGGCTCGGGCCAGCGAGATCGACCTGGTGCAGATATTCACGGCGTGCGGCAAGGACATCGACTACTTCGAGAACTTCCGCCGGCGGTACCAGAACGCCTTCGACGAGTACGTGCTGCAGGTGCCGGACAACCTGCGCACGGTCGCCATGGCCGAGTCGACGGCGACGACGATCACCAGCTACAGCACGCAGTCCGTGCCGGGCCTGGTGCAGACGACGGAGTACACCGACGCGTTCTACCGGCTCGGTGGATTCATGTCCGAGGAACGAATCGACGCGAACCTGCGGTTCCGCACGGATCGCCAGGCGATCCTGCGACGACACGATCGGCCGGATTGCTTGTTCTACATCCATGAGATAGCGCTTCAACAGCGAGTCGGTGACGACCGGATCATGAAGGGTCAGTACGCCCGGCTGTCGCACGACACCCACGTCGTTCGCATCGTGCCCTGGGACGTGGTGGTTCCCTCGTACGGCTGCGTGCTGTGGGAGTTCGAGAAGTCGAAGCCGGTGGCGTTCAGCGAAACTGATCTCGCGCAGGTGTTCGTGCAGGACCCGGGAGCCATCGCGCGGACCAGGCTCCTCTTCGATCACCTGGATGAGGTCGCGTTGGATGCGGGACAATCGCGGAGGAAGCTGGAGGAGTACATCAGCCCACCGCGAGAGGAATTCGATGGCCGAGGTCCGCGCCTGGCGTAAGAGCAGCTACAGCGGCGCTACTGACGGCGCTGAGTGCGTCGAGGTTTCGTTCGCGCAGGACGTGCTGGTTCGTGACTCCAAGAACGCCTACGCGGGCACGCTGATGTTCAGCGCACCCGCGTGGCGTGCGTTCGTTCAGCGCCAGCCGTGACGTTCGCGTAGGGCGTCCACGACCTGTCCGAAGGCGGCGGGTGCCAGCACGGCACCCTCTCGCCGGATGTCGTCGTGCGAGTCGAGGGCGAACACGCGGTCGAGCCGCAGGTACGAGGGGCGTCCGTCGCGGTCCCAGGCGCCCGCGCCCAGTTCCAGGTAGTCGTCGCGCGGCTCCTTGGACGAGAGCATCAGCGCGATCAGCTCGCGGTTCGCCCTGCCCACGACCAGCAGCGGGCGGTCCTTGCCGCGCGAGGCGTCCTCTTCGAAGGGCACCCAGGCCCAGACGACCTCGCCGGGGTCCGCGTCGCCGTCCAACGAGGGCTCGTACTCGAGCTTGGCGGCGTCCGCGGCGTCGAAAATCTCGCGTACCGCACCCTTGGCGGGGCGGGGGTCCTCACCGTTCATCAGCACGAACGCACCCTAGTGGTGCAGGGCACACCGGCCGCTATGGGACCATAAGGGGACACCCGTCCGATTTCCTGCTGAGGACTACCTTGACCACGTTCGCCGACACGACGTTCACGCCGCCGGAGCTCATCCGGAACTTCTGCATCATCGCGCACATCGACCACGGCAAGTCGACCCTGGCCGACCGGATGCTGCAGATCACCGGCGTCGTCGAAGCGCGGGCGATGCGCGCTCAGTACCTCGACCGGATGGATATCGAGCGGGAGCGCGGTATCACCATCAAGGCGCAGAACGTGCGCCTTCCGTGGCAGGTGGACGGCCAGGACCACGTCCTGCACATGATCGACACGCCTGGCCACGTCGACTTCACCTACGAGGTGTCCCGCGCGCTGGAGGCCTGTGAGGGCGCCGTGCTGCTGGTCGACGCAGCGCAGGGCATCGAGGCGCAGACGCTCGCGAACCTGTACCTGGCGATGGAGAACGACCTCACCATCATCCCGGTGCTGAACAAGATCGACCTGCCCGCCGCGGACCCGGACAAGTACGCCAAGGAGATCGCGCACATCACCGGCTGCGAGCCGGAGGAGGTGCTGCGCGTCTCGGCGAAGACCGGTTTCGGCGTCGGCGAGCTGCTGGACGAGGTCGTGAAGAAGGTCCCGGCCCCGGTCGGCCAGGCGGACGCCCCGGCCCGCGCCATGATCTTCGACTCGGTCTACGACACGTACCGAGGCGTCGTCACGTACATCAGGGTCGTCGACGGCAAGATCACGCCGCGCGAGCGCATCAAGATGATGTCGACGGGTGCCACCCACGAGATCCTCGAGGTCGGCATCGTCTCCCCGGAGCCGAAGCCGTCCCAGGGCCTCGGCGTCGGCGAGGTGGGCTACCTGATCACCGGCGTGAAGGACGTGCGCCAGTCGAAGGTCGGCGACACCGTCACGTCCGAGAAGAAGGGCGCCTCCGAGCCGCTGGCCGGCTACCGCGAGCCGCGCCCGATGGTCTACTCGGGCCTGTACCCGGTCGACGGTTCCGACTACCCGGAGCTGCGCGAGGCGTTGGACAAGCTGCAGCTCAACGACGCTGCTCTCACGTTCGAGCCGGAGACGTCGGCCGCGCTCGGGTTCGGGTTCCGCTGCGGCTTCCTCGGCCTGCTGCACCTGGAGATCACCCGCGACCGCCTGGAGCGCGAGTACGGTCTCGACCTCATCTCCACGGCCCCGAACGTCGTGTACCGCGTGGTCATGGAGGACGGCACCGAGATCGTCGTGACGAACCCGTCCGACTGGCCGGAGGGCAAGCGCGCCGAGGTGTACGAGCCCGTCACCAAGTGCACCATCATCGCGCCGTCGGACTACATCGGCGCGATCATGGAGCTCTGCCAGACCAAGCGCGGCCAGCTCGGCGGCATGGACTACCTGTCCGAGGACCGCGTCGAGCTGCGGTACACGATGCCTCTGGGCGAGATCATCTTCGACTTCTTCGACTCGCTGAAGTCCCGCACGCGTGGTTATGCGTCGCTGGACTACGAGGAGTCGGGCGAGATGATGGCCGACCTGGTCAAGGTCGACATCCTGCTGCAGGGCGAGGCCGTCGACGCGTTCAGCGCGATCGTGCACAAGGACTACGCGTACGCCTACGGCACGCGGATGGCCACCAAGCTGCGCGAGCTGATCCCGCGGCAGCAGTTCGAGGTGCCGATCCAGGCCGCGATCGGCGCTCGCGTGATCGCCCGCGAGACGATCCGCGCGATCCGCAAGGACGTTCTTGCCAAGTGCTACGGCGGTGACATCACCCGTAAGCGCAAGCTGCTGGAGAAGCAGAAGGAAGGCAAGAAGCGCATGAAGATGGTCGGCCGGGTCGAGGTGCCGCAGGAGGCCTTCGTCGCCGCGCTGTCCACGGACGAGCCGAAGGGCAAGAAGTAGGCGGAGTGACACGTCTTCACGTCGGCTGCGCGATGTGGAACCACAAGGCGTGGCTCGGGAGGTTCCTGCCGCAGTCGCACCCTGCCGGGGAGCGACTGCGGGCCTACGCCGGCTGGTGCAACGCCGTCGAGGGCAACACCACGTTCTACGCGACGCCCGCCCGCAAGACCGTGGAGACCTGGGCGCGGCAGACCGGCTCCGACTTCCGGTTCGTGGTCAAGCTGCCCAAGGTCGTCACGCACGAGCGCCGGCTGACCGGCGTCGAGGTTGAGATGCGGGCGTTCCTGGACGCGATCGAACCTCTCGGTGACCGTGCGGTCCTGTGGACCCAGTTGCCCGGCTCGTTCGGCCCGGCGGAGGTCGACGCCCTGGGCCGTTTCCTGCGCAGGCTGCCCGTCGGCCTCCGGCGTGCCGTGGAGGTGCGTCACCCCGGGTTCTTCACCGACGCCGGCGCGACGTCGCTGCTGGAGGGGGCGCTCGCCGGCGCGGACGCCGAGTGGGTGCCGTTCGACACCACGGTCTTCTTCCAGAGCCCGCCGACCAGCGAGGCCGAGCGGGAGGCCTGGGACAGGAAACCGCGGTTGCCGCGGCGGACGCGGGCGCTGACCGACCAGCCGATCGTCCGCTACCTGGGCCGGGACTCGGTCGACGAGACCGTCGAGGGGTGGCGGTCGTGGACCGAGGTGGTCGCCGACTGGCTGCGGGAGGGCAGGTCGCCGACCGTGTTCCTGCACACCCCCGACAACGACGACGCGCCCGCGCTCGCCCGCCGGTTCCACGACGAGGTGCGAGCGCTGGTACCCGGCCTCGACGCACTGCCCGAGCCCGAGCCGGTCGAGCCCGCGACCCTGTTCTGAGCTCTGCTAGGCGGTCAGCTCGATCAGTTCTTCGTCGCCGCGGTGAGTGCGGCGACCCTTGCTGTGCGGCCGCCGGTGCGCCAGCAGAGCACCCAGCGCACCGGTGGCGAACCCTTGTCGAACGGCACCATCGCGAGGGTGGGACGGGCGAAGTAGTCGGCGGCGTGCGCGGCCAGCGGGCACACGCCCTCGTTGGCGGCGATCCGCGCCATGAGGTCCAAAAGCGTTGCGGGGACAGGCGGTTCGGGGTCGCGGCGGTAGGGCGCGGCTCGTCTTCCGGCCCGGAACACCACCTCGCCGTCGAGGTCGTCGAGCGTCACTGTTTCGTGGGTGGCCAGCCGATGTTCGCGTGCCACGGCCAGCACGACAGGTTCCGTGTACAGGACCGGGCCTTGCTCGAACCCTGGTTCGTCGACGGGTGCGTTGGTGACGGCGACGTCGACCTCGCCGGAGCGCAGCAGGTCGAGCGGGTCGGAGAAGCCGGTCTCGCGGAAGACGATGTCGACGCCGGGGTTGTTCTGCCGGAACCGGGCAAATGTTGAGGCGGCGAGCTCGGCGACCGCGGGGGCTTCCAGACCGACGGTGAGCACGCCGGTGATCCCTTTGCCGGCCGCGACGGCTTTCGCGATCCCGCGTTCGATGCGGTCGTGGCCCACGCGGACGTCGGCGTAGAGGGCGGCGCCGACCGGGGTGAGCGCGACCCGGCGGCTGGTGCGCTCGAACAGGGCCACCCCGAACCGGCGTTCCAGCCGGGCGATCGTCTGGCTCACGCGCGCCTGCGACACCAGCAGCCGCTGCGCCGTGCGACCGAAATGCAGCTCTTCCGCGAGCGTCAGGAAGATCTCGATCTCACGCCTTTCCATAACACCCAGGTTATCAGTCGATGCTTGATCGGAGATTGTTTGCCCAGTTCAGCGTCGACATGATTGCTTCATGACCGATTACCTCACCAAGACCGATGCCGGCTACGACACCGAGCGCTTCGGCTACAACCTGTCCGTCGAGCACAAGCCCGAGGTCGTCGTTCCGGCAGCCTCTGTCGACGACGTGATCGCCGCCGTCCGCTACGCCGTGGCGCATGGCCTGGGTGTCGCCGTCCAGGCCACCGGGCACGGCCCGTCCCGCAGCGCCGACGGCCAGGTCCTGATCACCACCTCGCGGCTCGACGGGATCACCATCGACCCCGCGGCCCGCACCGCCCGTGTCGAGGCCGGAGTGCGCGGCGGCGCACTGGTGCGCGCTGCCGCCGAACACGGGTTGGCGCCCCTGAACGGCTCTTCACCCGAGGTCGGCGTGGTCTCCTACCACCTCGGCGGCGGGCTGGGGATCCTCGGCCGCAGCCTCGGCTGGGCCGTCGACCACGTCCGCGCCATCGAGATCGTCACCGCTGACGCCTCGCTGCGCCGGGTGACCGCGACCTCGGACCCGGACCTGTTCTGGGCGTTGCGCGGTGGCGGCAAAGGCAATTTCGGCGTCGTCACCGCCATCGAGATCGACCTGCACCCGATCACCCGGCTCCACGGCGGTGGCATGCACTTCGCGGCTGACACCGCCTCGGATGCCCTTCGTGCTTGGGCGGAGTGGACCCGCACCGTTCCCGAGGAGATGAGCTCCTCGGTGCTGCTCATCCGGATGCCCGACCTCCCGTTCCTGCCCGACCACCTTCGCGGCCGTTATGTGCTGCACCTGCGGTTCGCCTACACCGGTTCCGCTTCTGAGGGAGAGCGGCTCGTCCGGCCGTTCCGCGAGCTCGGACCGGTTTCCGACACCGTCGCCGAGATGCCTTACAGCGCGGTCGGCACCATCCACGCCGAACCCACTACGCCGGTGGCGTTCTACGCCCGCAACACCATGCTGGAATCGCCGGACCCCGCCGCCGTCGCGGAGCTGCTGCGCCACGCAGGCCCCTCTGCTGACGCTCCGTACCTCGTCGAACTGCGCCACACCGGCGGCGCACTCGGCCGGCCCGGTGCGGTTCCCAGCGCTTTGGGTCGCCGCGACGGGCAGTACGTCCTCTACGCCGGAGCTGCCGCATCACCCTCCGAACTGCCGGCATTGCGCGCGGCGTTCGACCGGCTGTTCACGGGGATGAAGCCGTGGTCGACCGGCGGCGTGTGCGTGAACTTCCTGTCCGGGCCCGACATCACCGCTGCCGAACTCGCCACCGGCTATCTGCCCGGCGACTTCGATCGGCTCGCCGCCATCAAGAAGGCCGTTGACCCGCAGGACATGTTCCGCACGCACCACGGCCGGGCATGACCTGGTGTTCGGTGGCGTCACACGATCGGGTGGCGCCACCGGCGAGGTCCGGATTTGGGTCAAAACTGTCAGACCTCTCTGGGACGGTTGGCGGGAGCACCGAGAGGAGGGGGAGCATGTCGGTCATGGCGATTGGCGTGAATGGACGTCCCTTTACGGTCGACGACCTGGAGGGCATGCCCGATGACGGACGCCGTTACGAACTCATCGACGGGACGCTCCTGGTGAGTCCCACGCCGGGTCTCCGGCACCAGAAGATCGTCGCGATGCTGCTGGTCAAGCTGGATCCCTCATGTCCGACTGACTTGCACGTGTTGCCGGCACCGTTCGCGGTGAGGCAGTCGAAGAACACGGAGCTGCAGCCAGACGTCCTGGTCTGCAGGGACAGCGATCTCACGGACAAACTGTTGCCGGTAGCGCCGCTGCTTGCGGTCGAGATTTTGTCGCCGAGCACCGCGCTCTACGATCTCAACACCAAGAAGGCGGTCTACGAGCGGCTCGGCGTGCCGACTTACTGGGTCATCGATCCGGAGGTGCCGACGCTCACCGTGTTCGAGTTCGGGGCCGACGGCCTGTACGAGCAGACGGTCGTGGTCAAGGCAGATGAGGTGTTCGAGGCGACGGCGCCGTTCCTGGTGAAGTTCTCGCCCGCCGAGTTGCTGGGCACCCTGAAGTAGCTTCTCGCCCAGCCGGTGACTTCGGCGCAGCATCGCGGTCGTATGACGAGACGGCACAAAGCTCTCGGACACCACGTCAGGGTCCGGAGCCGGCCGCAAGCTGGTCCGCGATCTGCTCTCAGCTCCGGCAATTCATTGCGTTGACCGCAGATGTCGTGCTCGGCAAGACTTCGGGCAACATCGAGCGAAGGAGGCGTCATGACGTGGGATCTCGGGTCGCCGCGCCAACGCCTCGATGATGTTGGCTCTCCTGTCATGACCTGGTGAGATGCCAGCTCGGGGAGCCGCCCGTCGGGGAATCCGATTCGGGCGGCTTTTTCTTTTCCTGATGCTCACGTGGCCCAGCGGCTAAAGGTTGTCCCGTAATGATCAAGAGTGTTGGCGGGGACGGGTGACAGCGGCATCGCCTGCGGCCAATGGCCGTTCAGGCGGTCATGGTCAGG
>NZ_JBEXVQ010000071.1:0-14169 GCF_040629405.1 Lentzea sp. NPDC005914
GCGCCGCCGACGGTGCCCGCGACGTGGGTGCCGTGGCCCTGGCAGTCCTGGCCGTTGCGGCCGTCGCCGATCGCGTCGAACCCGACGCGGGCCCGGCCACCGAACTCGGCGTGGCTGGTACGGATACCGGTGTCGAGGATGTAGGCGGTCACATTGGCCGCCGTCGTGGCATAGGAGTACTTGGTGTCCAGCGGCAGGGCCCGCTGGTCGGTGCGGTCCAGGCCCCAGGTGGCACTCGACTGGGTGTCGGTCATGTGGACCTCGGTGACGGGCTGCACGTAGGCGATGCGGGGGTCCGCGGCCAAACGGCGGGCCTGCGCCTGGGTCATCTCCACGGAGAAGCCGTTGAGCGCGGAGGACCAGGTGGTGCGGACCTTGCCGCCGAAGCGGCCCGCCAGCTCGCCCGCGGCGCCGCCTTGGCCGTCCTTGAACACCGCGATGTAGCGGTCGCCCACGACCGTGGCGCCCGGCACCGGCCGGATCTCGCCCTCGGCGGCCGAGGCGTTCGCCACGCCGGCCGCACCGAGCAGACCCAGAACCGTGATACCGAACGTCGCCGCTGCCGCCACCACACGCGTTGTGCTCACTGAGACTCCCTTGTCAACATCGACCGCTTCGATGTCACAAGGTTCTAGGTCTCGAGTAGCGCGACCCGGTCGCACTCGGTTGCGCTGCGGTTGCGCCGAATCCGTCACCGAATCAGCCTCTGAGCCGGAAACGGCCGATGCGTTCGGGCGCGAGTCCAGATCCAGGACGACCGCGCTCAACGGAACGGGTCAGGCTCAGCATGATCGTGATGTCGTTTGCGGCCGAATCCTATCGGTGGGTCAAGGTCGAAGGTTGCGGATCAGCAACTGTGACGTTCTGGGCCGACTGTGATCACGCCGCCACAATGGTGCCGACGTCGGCTCACCCCTCTCACCCTCCTGGCGAATGCGAACAGAGGTGCTGGGGGATGCGCTCGGCATCGACGACTCTGAGGCGTCAGGCCCGTCCCTCATGACCACCGCGGGACGGGCCTCATGTGCCGAACGGGCCAGGCGGGCTGCTCAGGACCAGGAAGGGCGACGTGGGTGAATAGTGTGCGACTTCGTCCTCGGACACGGAAAAGTGGCAAATTTGCCACGTCTACGTGGCAGGTGCTCAAGTATTCTTGAGCACCTGTTTTGCGTTTCGGCGCCACAGGTAGGTGGCGCCCGATGACCATTTCCTACATCCGCCCGGTCATTCCCGGAAGCGCGCCAGGAAATGCACCAGGCGCGCAAACCCGCGGAACCGCTCAGCCACTCCCACTCGTCACGGTGCCTGGATCGCGGGCCTGTCGGCAGAGCAGCGTTCTGTACGGCATGGGCGCGGTCGACGACCGCGGCCGAGTC
Source organism: Lentzea sp. NPDC005914 (assembly GCF_040629405.1). Classification (NCBI taxonomy): domain Bacteria; kingdom Bacillati; phylum Actinomycetota; class Actinomycetes; order Pseudonocardiales; family Pseudonocardiaceae; genus Lentzea; species Lentzea sp. NPDC005914. The sequence goes on from NZ_JBEXVQ010000071.1 coordinate 1,377, forward strand.
GCAGACCGCCATCTGATCACCGCGTTGAACTGGCACGCCGGCACCCGGCTGAACATGCGCGAACACGGCGGCCTGCTTGTCGTGACCGCCGATCCACACGGCGTCTTCAAACTCACCAGGCAGGGGTATCTGCGACTGCCAGCCGACGCCCGCCGAGCAGCCGACCTGCGCGCCGGCGACCGGGTCTTCCTCACCGCCGACGTCGACCGGCAGACGGTCACGGTGTTCCCGCCCATCGCACTGGACGGGCTGATCCTGCCCGTTCTGCCAGGCGGTGAGGACGAATGACCGGCATACCGACACAAGCAGAACTCGACGCCGCACGCCTCGTTCTCGACCGGATGGGCGTGACCGCCGAGGACCTGCTCAATTCCGCGAAACCGCCGGCCCCGACCTTCGGCGAGTACATCCCGATCGTCTCCGCCGCTGTCAGCGACGGTACCCGGCGCGCTTACGGCCCCTACTGGAACCGCGTCCTCGAAAAGTGGTCTGACATCTCCCTGAGCGACCGCACCCCCACCGACATCCAGCGACTCATCCAGCACGTCAAAGCCAATCTGACCGTCCGCCGCAACACCCGCAGCGGCAACTCCGCCGCCGAACACCTCATCGCCGCGCTGCGCTGCATCTACCGGCACGCCGTCAACGACGGCCTCATCGACGAACGCGCCAACCCCGCCGCCAAAGTCCCCAAACCCCGACGACAACCCAGCAACCGACGAGCGTTGTCCGGCAAACAGATGGATCAGCTCAACGACGTCGTCGCGACGACAGGAAACGATCCCCAGCTCGACTCGCTGATCATCCGACTACACACCGAGACAGCCGCTCGCCGCGGTGGCGCGCTGGCCCTGCGGCCGAAAGACCTCGACGAAGAGCAATGCCTGGTTCATCTCCGCGAGAAGGGAGAGACCTCCCGCTGGCAACCGGTCTCCCCCACCTTGATGTGGCACCTGCTTCAACACGTCGAACATCGCGGCGCGCCAATGAACGGCCGCCTGCTCCGCTATGCGGACGGCCGCCCGATCACCTACCACCGCTATGACAACCTCTGGAGCCGCGTCGGCGAACACCTCGCGTGGGCGGGCAAACAAGGCGTCAGCACCCACTGGCTCCGATACACCACGCTGACGTGGGTCGAACGGCACTTCGGCTACGCCGTCGCCCGCGCTTTCGCCGGACACAACGACACCAACACCGACGCGGGCAGCACCACGACCTACGTCCGCGCCACCCTGGAGGAAGTCGCCACGGCACTGGCAGCGCTCACCGGTGAGCAGCATCCGCTCGCCGCGTAGCCAATTCCAGAACAGGCAGAGGCGGCTTGCTCCTGGCGAGAAGCAGGCCGCCCTCAGGTGAAGGTGACGTTCGATTTGGTCAACACTGAAGCAACCATGAACACAGACGTTGAAGTCGCATCCGCGAACTCGCAACAATTCCCCGATTCGGGTCATGAGCTCTTCAACTCCTCGCTTGGAGCGTTTCCAAGCGGTACCAAGGAACTCGCGGAGCATGCGCCGTGAGCCAAGGACGAAGGGATCCCGTGCCCGATCAGCTTGACGGACGACACCGTCCTGATCGGCCCACCCGCCGGCGAGGTCACGCTCGAACCCTGCGACCGGCCCGTCGTGCTGATCAGCACGGGCATCGGCATCACCCCGATGTTGTCCATGCTCGACCACATCGCCACCACCCAACCCGGACGTACAGCCGTCGCCGTGCACGCCGAGACTTCGCCTGATCGGCACGCACATCACGCGGAGTACGGCCGTCTCACCGGTTTCCAGCAGCTGACCTGGTACGAGAACGGCGGCGAGGGCGGACATGCGGGCTGTGCGGGCCGATCGCTTTCATGCGCGACATGAGGGCCGGGCTTCTCCGCCGGGGTGTGCACGTCGACGACATCAAGTACGAGATCTTCGGCCCCGGCATGCTCGAGCAGTGAACTCGAGGTGCTGATGGTGGGCAGGTCGAGCATTAACTCGACCTGCCTGCCTTATTTCAGCTTGAACGCCGCGTGGTGCAGGGTCCCGTCCTTGAGCGCGACCGTGAGCATCCGGCACGTCCCCAACCAGGCCCGGTCGGTCTTCCAGACGTAGGTGTACCGCTGGCTGCTCACGTCGTAGCTCAGCCCGGAACTACCAGGGCTCGCAGTGGTCTCGATGTCGTCGAGCGGTTGCCCGCTGACGCAGTCGACCTGACGTGACTGCGGAGATCCGAAGGCGACGATGTCCAGGGTGCGGTCCCCGCCCCGGCCGAACTTGACCGGAATCGCGCTGCCCGCCTTGGCGACGTTCACCGTCGGCAGGTTGTCCACCGGCGCGGCAAACCCGGTCAAGCGGTAGTCGAGTCCGATTTCGGGCAGCGAGGCCGCGACGGCAGGAGTGAGAGTCTCGTTCGCGGTGGCCGACGGGAGATCGGGAGTCACCCCTGCAAGACCGGTCGCACCGCTCTTGAACCACAGGTCGCGCCAGTCGTCGTAGCCGGTCAACCTTCTCAGCGTCCTGTCGTTGTTGATGCTCGAACTCATGTCGGTCTCGTTGGTGTCGCCGTCGCAGTTCCAGTCAAGCGGACCATTCGCGTCGCGCACCGTCGAGAACGTGCCTCAACCCGCACACTTGTAGATGGTTCCGTAGCCCGGCGCGCTGATTCCCGAACGTTCGTCGAGGTGGTTCTCGTCCAGCGTCGGCGACGTTCGCCTCGAGTAGTCCAGCTGGCCCGCGACTCCATCCTTGATCAGCCCGCGGGTCTGGAACGACTAGTTCATGGTGCTCAGGTAGTTGGGCTTGCCGTGGAGGTCGTCACTACCACCATGGCGGAGGCCGAGGTTGTGCCCGAGCTCGTGCATGAACGTCCTGGCTTGCTGGATCGTGGACGCCACGCCTCCGTCGTACCCGGCCGAGCTCACAATGAAGTCACTCCCACCGATTCCACGAGATATCCCCGACGAGCAGGTGTTCCCGTAGTAGTGAGCGGCAATCGCGTACCGGAAGACCGGCGCACGCCCGGTGGGTGTGAAGTGAGCATCCTTCAACCCCTGGAAAGCATGCCAGTCGTAGTCATCGCCAATGTCCACCCCGAGACGGTCGACGTGCTGCAGCTGGTTCGCACGGCTGAGCGCTCCCCACGTCCGGTTCGTCGCGTGGTCCAGGATGCTGGACGGGCCTTGATCGACGTGCAGGTTGATTCCTACGGACCCGGTTTTGCTGACGAACGGCGCTGCCGCGAATGCTTCGACCACTGCACGTATCGCGGCCGGACTCAACTGGTGGCTGTGCTGGGAGTCGGCGAACCAGTCGAGGTGGACGAAGATGCCCGGTTTGTCCTGCAGCACCCCACCCTCACCGGTCAGCTTCAGCCCGCTGGCCTTGGCGCTGCTCAGCAGTTGCGCGACGAGCTGCTCGTCCAGGGCCGTCCAGACCGGTCGCGGGCGTCGAGTCCTCAGCGTTCTGCACGCCGGACATCATGTTGGTCATCAGGTGCACTTCCATGATCGGGAATTACACCGCTCGTTTACAGTCCCCAGCGTCGGACGCTCACGTACTTCGAAAGGAGAGTGTGAACATACTCGCCTGCGGGGTGCCGAACGACCGGACTCCGGCGGAACAAGGTGGATCGCGATCGAGCCGAAGCAGATCCGAGACCTGTCAACAATTTGTCCACTTTCTGCGCCCATCATCTGACACGTCTCGGACGATCCTGTAACGCATTTGGTGAGACGAGGCGATGTAGCGCCTGTCAACTCGGGCGAAACGAAGACAACGGAGTCGTAGATGGCGGCCGCAGCGGGTATCGCTCAAGATCAGGGAGACAAGGGCAATCCGTTCGAGGATGCGAAGAAGGTCTTCGGCTACCTGCTCGACCCTGCTACCAGCTGGTCGGTCAAGTCCCTCGCGATCGTCATCATCCTGGTCATTCTGTCCCCTCTCATCAACGTGCTTCCGCCGATGATCCGCGAGTGCGTGAACCTGATCCGCTGGGTGGTCGGCAGACGTGTGAGCTCCGAACGACGTCGCCGGCGCAAGCGTCAGATGTTCGCGCAGCACCTCGACAACCAGCTGCGTCATCTCGAGCTGCAGGAGGACTGGAGAGACGAGAAGTACGCCGAGCTCGAAGCCGAGGTCGAGATCGAGCAGACGTGGCGCCGCCGGTGGATGCGGAGAGTCCTGCCGTTCCGGCGTTCCACCTTGCGTCGCGTGCCGTCGCTGTCCCAGGCACTGAGCCGCAGCGGTGTACCGCTCGTGTTACTCGAAGGCGAACCTGGAGCGGGTAAGAGCATCGCCTTGAGGCACCTTGCACGCATGCTCGCCAAGGACGCGGCGAGGAGCAAGAAGGTGAACTCGACCATCCCGCTCTACATCAATCTCAAGCAGCTCGACATCCGCCCAGACCAGGCGAACGCGGAGCAGATCAGGACGTTCGTGCTCGCGACCCTGAACGAGGTCAACAGCAGAGACGTCCAGGAGGTGCTCGACGCCGAGTTCGACCGTGGTCTGGACGAAGGCTCGTGGCTGTTCCTGTTCGACTCGTTCGACGAGATCCCGGATCTGCTGTCCGCACAGGACACCCGACGGGTCGCTCCTCTCTACGCCCAGGCGATCGCAGATTTTCTCGGACCGTTCTCGAAATGCCGGGGCGTCGTCGCGTCCCGCGACTTCACCAGCCCCGACAGCTCGCAGTACACTCGTTTCAGAATTCTGCGGCTGTCCCTGCGCCAACAGCACAAGCTGATCCGGCGGGCCGACCTCGACCACCCGGCCGACCGCGCGTTGCGCTCCGGCCTTGCGGCGGCGTCGCAGGACATTGCGACGTTCGCCGGCAACCCGATGTTCCTCGGCCTGTTGTGCGAACACATGCGGACTAGGGGCCAGTTCCCCGCCAACTCCCACGCGGTCTTCGAGGACTATCTGGACCACAGGCTGCAGCGGGACGCCCGACGAATCAAAGCCCGGTTCAACGTCGAGGTTGGATTCCTGCGAGCGGGTGCTGAGGAGATCGCTTTCCTGATGGGGTCCGTGCCGCGCATGGGACTAACGCCGTCCAAGGAGATGCTGCTGGCTTCAGCCTCCGGGTTGGACACGCTCACGCCGCGCTGGCTCGGCACCGTGCTCGACGCGCTGGAGTACGCCAAGCTCGGTCGCACCGACGTCAACACAGCAAGCAAAGCCACCTTCTCGTTCGTACACCGCCGGTTCCAGGAGTACTTCGCGGCCTGCGTGGTGATCCGCCAAGGACGTCGAGTGCCTGTCACGTCGTTGCTGGACAACGACCAATGGCGCGAGACCGCAGTGACGCTGCTCCAGATTCAGAACAAGCAGGACACCGAGCCGCTCTTGGCGGAGGCACGAGCGCGACTGACGATGTTCGCCGACCAAGCCGAGGCCGGAGACTTCCGCTGGCCCGACGGTTGCCTGCACCTGCTGCGCATCCTGTCGACCGGGCTGGAGAACCGGGTGGACGCCATACGCGAGCCGCTCAAGCCGCTCGTCGACCAGATCCTCCTCCGCGCCTGGGACTCCGGTCATCGCCTGGACAAGCGCAGAGCGCTCGACTTCGTCTTGCTCGCCAGCACTCCTGTTGCGGAGAGGCTGCTCACCGAGGCGTTCAGGTCACGCAACGAACTGCTCCGTGAGGGCGCGTTTCGAAGCGCCGGATCCCTGCCCGAACTCAGTCCCCTGCTGCGCACCCACATCAGACGTGCCCTGCTCGGGCTGGCCGCGTCCGTCGACCTGTACAGGAGGCGCGCCTCCACGCTCGCGCAGATCAAGCGCCTCGCTCAGCCGTCCGAGTTCCTGAAGCTGCTGAACTTGCTGACGATCGCGATCCCAGTGGCAGTCTTGTTCTCCGCGGGCGGTTTCGCCGTGGAAGTCGCACCGATCATCAGCACGGATCCCGGCTCGACGAACGCCGTCAGCGCTCTCTTCATCACCGTGGTCGTCGGAGGTGTAGCGGTGATGACAGTGTCATTCGCGTTCTCACAAGTCGCACTTCGGCGCGGCGGAGGGCGTCTCGTCGAGTCGATGTCGCAGCACACGCTGCTGGAACACAAAGTGCTGAGGGCTACGGGCATCACCGGTGCTCTGGCCGTGAACGCGTTCTTCTGCTGGGTGTCGGCCGGATACACGATAAGCGTTCACGGTTCGATGACCGTAGCCGTGGCGATCACGCTCTACGGCGCGCTCTGGCCGGCCGCCGTGATCTGGTCCAGCGGAAACGGAATCGGCAGCAGGGTGGCCTGGTGGGCGCTGCTCCCGGTCGCGATGGTGCTTCTCGGCGGCTGGCGGCTCCCGAACTGGCTGCGACTGCGAGCCTCGGCTCTGGCCAGATGGGGCGGGCCGTTCGCGGTGTTGCAACTGCTGGCGGCGCTGAGTCGCCTAATGCGCCCCACCCTGCGCAAGGTCGTCACGACAGTGGCAGGGCTGATCATTCTGCCCGTGGTGATCTTGGGATCGGTGTTCGCCGTGAAGTATTTCCCCACCACCAGTATGTCGATCGCAGCCCTCGGAGTGACGCTCTTCATGATCGTTCTCGCGCTCATGAGCTCTCTTCCACTCCGAAAGGCCACCACACTGGCCCAGACCGGCGATGAAGCGCTCGCCGTCTTCGCAAGGTTGAGGAGTCCGAGTGCCTTCGACGCCATCATCGCCCGCCTGGGGGCCCAGCGCATCGCACGTGATCCCGACGCCAAGCGTGCGATCGAAAACTTGGTGGGGCAGATCGAACAGGCACAGATTCGCGCCAGAGACGAGACAGCGTTGTTATTGCGCAAGTCGTGCCCGAGTCTTGCCGACAAACCCGCACCACGTCAGTGGTTGCTGGACAGCTGGCCGCTCTGCCGATGGACGTCGTTGCGCGTCGACGAAGTCCGCGAGGACACACTCGACGAACTCGCGCGTCTATCGGAAAAGGACTGAGCGGATCCTGTGCGTACCGAAAACTGCAGCCTCTCCGGCCTCGATGGAGCACGCGATCCGGCCGCCGTGCTCTACCGACGGGTCGAGCAACGCATCCAACGTGCCGCTGCGCCAGGCGAACCCGAGCGGCCCCGCGGCCCGCTCCCCTGGCTCAACGCCGCGGATCCAGCTTCGCTCATCGACCGACCCGAACTGGCGGAGCACCTCGACCAGCTCGCACGGGCGATCACCGAGCGCGCAGCCCAGCTGCGCCAGGACATCGTCGAATCGCAGCCGACTTGGTCAAGCGGTCTCGGTCCGCGTCCCACCGACTCGACCGCCGCATCCCGACGGGACGAACTTGCCGCAACTGCTGCGGCCTACCGCGAGACATACCGCATCACCACCGACAACCCAGAAGTCCCGTTGGACCACAGCCCCGCAAGGACGACTCCCGTACCCGAGCCTGGAACAAACTCAACGAACACTGGAGGCCCGTCGTGACCACACCTGAAGATCAGTTCTCATCGAACGAACGCCGGATCGCAGCTCTGCGCGATGACGTGATCGAACGGGCTGAAGACCTGCGCGAGGACGCCGAGGCGCTCGCAGCTAGCCCTGATGATGCGCATTCCGCGTGCACCGCTGAGGAGCTGCACCGCTACGACGACGTGGAGGACGTCAACGAACGGCACGATCTCAGGTCCGGAATGGACTACTGAGCCAGCGCCGATGCGCGTTGGCTATGACGCGTGAAGTGACTGATTCGTTTATCCGACAGTCACCTCGCGATCCAAACCGCCAGTCGATCAATGTGGCTTCACACCATCGGCAACATCCCTCCAATATGCGAGGTCGCTTTGAGTGCTGATTGTGTCCGGGTAGTGGGGGCCGAGGATCTGGAGGTAGTCGGCTAGCAGCTCCTCGTAGGCCGCCGCTGCACTGACGGGGTCTCCTGCCTTGCCACACCAGTGGGCGAGACGACGACGGGTACGGAGCGTGTGTGGATGGTTGGGTCCAAGTGCCCGCAGGTGATCGGCTAGCAGCAACTCGAACGAGTCGCGCGCGCCGACGGGGTCGCCTGCTACGCCTTGCCAATGAGCCAGGTTGCCTCGGCTCCAAAGAGTCGCGATGTCATCGGGCCCGACCACTCGCAGGAAGTCTGCGAGCAGAACAGTGATCGCCGCAGCTGCTCCGGCTGGGTCACCTGCCTCGCCTTGCCATTGGGCCAAGTTCGCCCGAACGCTGAGCGTATCCGCGTGATCAGGCCCCAGCACTCGTAAATTGTCGACCAGGAGTTCTTCGTAAGCTGACATCGCGCCCGCCAGGTCTCCCGCTTTGCGCCGCCAATACCCGAGGTGGCCACGAGTGTTCAGCGTGTCGGGGTGGTCAACGCCCAAACATCGCACGACGTCTGCCAGTAAGGATGGGAACGCTGCGGCCGCTCCAACCAGGTCACCCGCCTCGCCTCGCCACCGTGCGATTTCCCGGCGCGCAGCCAAGGTGTCTTGATGGTCGCTGCCGAGGTAGCGGTCGGCGGCGATGAACAGATCCTGGTGGTACACCACCGTATCTGCGGCCAAGCCCGAGTCTCCCAGGCTTTGTCCGGACCGGAAGAGCACTGAATGTCCTCGCGGCGCCCACAGGTGACGTCCAGCGTTGGCATGTAGAGCATCAGTGTTGGAGCGCAAGACTTGAGCCAGCCGAATATTGGATTCGGTGGTTGGCCAGAGATCCACCAAAGCATCAGCAGCCGTGCGCGCGACACCGGCAAGTGCTGCATCCGTAAGGGTCTCGCGGGTCGCGCGTTGCACCAGTGCATGTACACGTACCGCCCGTTCCGGTTGCGCGCGGTCGACGGTCACCAAGCTGAGCCGGTGGAGGCAGCGCAACGCATCCCGTAGGTCGTCAGTCTCGATGGGACGACCGAGCTCACTTGTGACGTGATCGAGGATCGGATGGCGGGTGAACACATCGATGGGAAACCCGTTGGGGTCGAGCAGCGATGCGATGGCCAGCAGAGGTCGGGCCACTCCTCTAGGCGCAAGCCCGTTGGCGAGCTCGATCGACAGCGACCAAGTCGCTGCCACTGTCCGTCTGTAGTCATCGGGGAGTTCACCATGGGCTGGGAACACGTCGGTGAGTGTTCTGCGGCGGTCGGCCAGCCGAGCCCGATAGTCCTGGCATGTCAGGTCCCGGTCGATCAGATAGGCAACTACGTGCGCCAGAGCCAGGGGAAGGTGCCCGAGGTCGGCTGCTAAGGCGGCCGCACCCTGCTTGAGGTGCGGATGGTCAGTGAGGGCATCGTGAAGATAGGCAAGAGACTCTTCTGGTGTGAAGACGTCGACGTCTACCACCGCGCGCGCCAACCGAGTCAGGGCGGCATCTCGACGACGTGTGGTGATCAGGACCTGGCCAGAGCCCGTTGTGGGCGGCCACAAACCGCTGACATCGCCGGGATCCTGCAGATCGTCCAGGGCGATGAGCCAGGACTTGTCGGTGGCGGCGAGCCAGGCGAGGAGTCTCTCGGCCGCCCGTTGCGGCGAGGCTTCGTCAACTCCGAGGACCTGGCACGCGGTCTCCGCATAGCCGGTGAGGATGGCATCCTTCGACGTCGCGGTCACCCACACCAGCAGGTCCAGTGCTCTCTTGGCCCACTGCTGCTCGGCGTATCGGACTGCTACCTGCGTCTTGCCCACTCCACCCAGCCCGGACAGCACCTTCGCCGCTCCGCCCGATGCCGCTCTGTCCGATGCCGCTCTGTCCGCGCTGGCGAGCATCTGGTCGACAGTTGCGATGAAAGCTCGCTGTTGAAAGCACGCTGCAGCCGGCGGAATCACCCCGACTCGAACAGGCCATCGGACGGACGTTGGCCGCGCCAAGTAGAAGTTCTGGACGTTGTGGTCGCCGATCTGCGGACCGACAGCGCCCGACGCGGTGACCTCGAACGTGGTCCCAGGTCCGCTCGCCCCACGCTCGTCTGCGGGCATCGACCCATGCCTGCCACCGGTACCAGCCATCATCACCGCCAGTCAGAAGGTGATGTTCATCGTGTTGCCATCACCTATCTGAACGCCTTACGATCCCCGCACGTCGATTTCGTACTTGCCCGCCTGCGCGCCTTCGGGATCGATGCGAGCCAGCAGTTCCGAAGCGGCGGCCAGCAGCTCTTGATCATCCGCGGTGCCCGCCTCCGTCAACGCAGCTACCAGAGCTGATCGCCTGCCCTGTGGATCTGCGGCATGCTCATCGACGATTGCCGCGCTCCCATGCTCGTCACCAGTCAGCCGACGGCGCACCTTGCGCACCAAGGAGGCGTACGCGTCCTTCACAGCGGCGGTCGCAGTGTCCTTCATTCCTGCGGCGGCACCAGCGGTCAACGCCGTCACCACCAGCTCAATGGCTTCTACCGACATCACGGCCTACTTCCCGAGCGACGTCCGCATCGCTGATTCACCTCACCAATCTCCACGTCATCCGCAATCGTTACTGGCGCATGCGTGGACGAGCGGTGGCCCCCTTGTCCACGGTGAGCTCATCATCAACCGACCAGCCCATGGCCTTCCAGGCCGCGGCCCCGAGCGCGAACTCGGCCAGGCGAAGAAACATCTTGCGTACGGCCGTTGCGGCATTCTCGAAAGCGCTCTTCAGCCCTTGAGAGGCTTGGTCAGCCGTCTGACTCGCGACGAGGCCGTACCCGCACGCCACGAACAAGACCGGCAGCACTGGCCTCACTGCCGTCGGCACGACCGGCACGCTCAGTACCACCAGCAGGCAGCCGGTCGCAGGGAGCAGGAAGCCGGCCAAGCGGTCGCGCCGCAGCGTCTGCGTCAGAACAACAAGCCCTGAGCCCCAAAGAACGCCACCAGCCAGTACCGCCATCTCCGACCACTGCAGCGCGGTCCCGTCGCGGGCGACGACGAATCCGGCGAGCGCGCTGCAAAGTATGCCGACGAGCTGAAAACCCGATAAAAGAGTCAGACGACCCGAGGTGAGTGATGCCGCGATCCCCGGCCACATCACACGCAGCTGCTGAGGCACCTTGTCCTTGCACTCTTCATCGAGTTGCGCGGTCGTGATCGGCGTGTGGGTCTTCAGTATCCGCGATGCCGTCGCCGCGTACCAGACGTGCGGCTTGGCGCTGAGAGCTTCCTTGTTCACGTCGCCGTTGTCGTTCAGGAACTGCATCGCCTCGAGAGCCCAGACGATCTGGACGTAGGCCAGGCCGAACAGCCCAACACTCATCGCGACGACCGCTGCCGTGATAGTGCCGCCACCGGCAATGACCGCGCACAGATAGCCGCGCGCCGCGTAGCCGCCGGCGGTCAGGACCGACAGCACCGCGAACGAGCGTCGCGCGTACTGCCACTCCAGATCTTTTCCGGCGGTTCTGCCGACCTCGTACAACACCCCGAGAGCCACCACCGCGAGACCCGCGTGGAGCAGCGCTTCTCGATCTTCAGCAGTGAGTGCCGGCGCCAGAGCCGGAACAAGACAGACCGCTAGCCAGAGCGCGAGCCGCAATGCCAGGCCGCTGAGAAGCAACAGCACCTCAGACGGGCGAAGGTCGTGCGGCAGACGCGCACGATGCTTCTGATCACCCCGGCTCTCCTCGTCGCCAGCTCCGCGCAGGTCGTTCCACGAGTACCGCGCCTGGTAGAGCACCATCTCGAAAACCAGCAGTGTGAACACGATCGACGCCAGCGTCACGGGATGGTCGGGTGTACCGACGGCCCACACGTACACGACCGGAAAGATCACCGTGGGCAGCTTCGCCAGACCGTCCAATCGCGGCAACAAGAACCGAACCAGCACCTCCGGCCTGAGGCCTGTGTCGGCGCCGCCCTCGATGCTCGCCTTCCACAGCGAGGTCGTCTGCATGTTGCCTCTGAACGCACAGATCAGCACCAGGACGACGCCGACGCAATACAGAATCGTCAGCCATCCGCCGAGTATCGGGTGGTCGTGGATCAGCCGCGCTGCCAGCCCGATGCAAGCCACTGCGAAGATCACAAGTACGAGCCCCACACCAAAGGTCAACAGCCAGCCCAGGGGCTCGCTCGGCCGGGGTCGTGAAATCGAGAGGTGAGCGCGAGCGGTACCCGGTATGAGCGCTTTCGCGAGAATCGTCTTCTCGATCTCATCGCGTCCACGAGCGGATGTGTGCGTCGCCCGCACTCGATGGTTGAGCTCACGCTCGACCTCACGGAACTGCTTGGCACGGAACGAGATCAGCGCGGTGAAGTAGACCAGAACGGCAAGATACGCCAACGGCACGAGCGGAGCGCAAGCCTGGATCCACAGCGGCGCAGCGGCGAGAATGGCGCCGACTTCCTTGGCCACGAAGAACAGCGCCACCAAGCCGATGCTGCCGATGGACGCCAGCGTCGACGCGGCCGACGTGTCGTAGCTCCCCAGCATCTGGTACTCGGTCTTGAGGAGCTGCACCGCGTCGTCATCGCTCGACTCAACCTCGCCATCGGAATGCGTCATCTCAGCTCCTGCTCGCGGTGTGGTTCGGTATCGACCACCTCGCGAGCAGCGTTACGACCGGCCGGCCCCAGCTGTGGACAACCTTTGGGTCTGCTGCACGAGTAGGTGACAGTGTGACCTGCCCAACCCTTCCGGTGGGGCAGGTCAAAGATGTCACCTACTCGTGCAGCAGACCCACATCATGGCGCTGGGCTATGTCTACAAGGTGGCTACACCCGAGTGGCAGTTTGTGACGTCCCAGGCGCAACATGCCGCAGACCTAAGAGCATCCCAGCAGTCGCAAGCTTCCATCTTCGACCCAGCTGAGGACTTCTGGGGTTGCCCCGTTTTGACGGACAGGGTCGATGAGGTGTTGTCACGCTACCTGATCGACTGGTTGGTATCGGGTGGCTTCGTAGGCGGTGGGG
>NZ_JBEXVQ010000072.1:0-12473 GCF_040629405.1 Lentzea sp. NPDC005914
CGCGATGACATCCACGAAGCCTTCCTCAGCCTGGCCTGCGCGATCATCTGCTGGCGCCGACTCCGCAACCTCTCATTGAGTTAGGAGTTCTAAGCGTCGAGTGAAACGAAGACCTCTCAGCCCCCTCAACCCACTCGCAATTCCACCCACCATCCCCCAGCTGATGCCGGCCAAACCACTCCGCAAGCCCCCGAACGTCCGCCCCAAGCCACGCCCCGTTGGCCAACGTCCACGAGTTGATGCAGACATCAACCTCACCACCCCAGTAGGGCAACCCTTCGTACTCCCACCGACAGTTCTCCCCAAGCAACTCAACCGTCCGCCCCAGCACCGCCGCCTCAACCCCCCACTCCCGCAACGAGTTGAGCGACCAAGTGGTAGCCGTCCACGGCTGCCCACCCCCCTCCCCACCAAACCCAAGGGGAAAGAACGCCCCACCCGCCCACATCCCGTCCACCCCTTGCAACGCAAGCAGCCGAGCCCCAAACCCTTCCTCAGCCACCCGCCCCCGCGTGGCCTCCCAAACCTCCCGCGGCGCCCCCAAAAGATCCTTCTGCACCTGCCACCGCAACGCCGGATCCGAGTCGAGCAACCACCCCGTCAGCTCACCCATCCAGCGACCCTAACCCGCCCAAACCACCGCCCCAGCAGCCCAACCCCCACACCCCTCCGACGCGCGCCGCACGCCCACAAAGTGGCCCCGCCTAACCACTCAAGCCGAAGCACCCACGATCACCGCCCCAACACCACAGACGACGTGATCCTCCGCCTCGCCGCCCACCACACCTGACCAGCCCAAACCCCAAGCCGACACCCCGATTTTGGCCCACAGCGACGATCATGTAATCTATGCACACACCACGGCGCGAGCCGAGGCAGAACTAAATACGTCCGGGTGGCGGAATGGCAGACGCGCTAGCTTGAGGTGCTAGTCCCCGAAAGGGGGTGGGGGTTCAAGTCCCCCCTCGGACACCAGCATTATTCACCCCCACGGGGTTGATGGAGACATCAGCTTCGTGGGGGTTTTGCTTGTACCGAACTTGCAGGTCAATCTCGTCGTACAACTCTTCGAGCCTCGTAGGCGCGTGACCTCGCAACGCCGCGTCTATGTTGCTTATCGAGTCGATCGCCGCGTAGATCTCGGCAACGTCCCGCTCCACCGGCAATGGGACGTTTTCCAGCGCAGCTCGTGACGCGACTCGCTCGGCTTGAGCCTCGTTGATCGCCTCGACCAACGCCGCAGGGTCAACGCCGGCCTTGATCGCATCCTGAAACCTGATCAACTTCGCTTCCGCCTCAGCGAGCCGCCTCTTTGCCGAGTCACGCCCGACCTCGATCACCGGCTCTTGCGAATCCATCAGCGCCGCGACCGTCCGATCACGGTTCTTCCGGTCGAAGACGTGCCCGATCCAGCCGTTCACCGCGTCCTGAAGAACGTCCTCCCGCAAGTAGACCGCACCAGGATGCGACGCGAGCGCGGGAGATCCCGGAGCCAACGTGCGTGCCGGACACCGGTAATACATCGCCTTCTTGCGCGGGCTGCCCTCCATCTTTCGTCCACAAATGTCGCACCGAATGCGGCCTCGGAACAGGTAGCGGTGCTTCACCGCTCGTCCAGCTCGCTCGGTCTTCCGAGCCGTCCGCAAACCGCCCTTCGACTTGCGCAGGACCTGAACGCCCGTGAAGTCCTCGATCTCCACGATCTTCGGATGCGCTGGCTTCCTCGACCGGACAACTCGGTCCGGGCTGGCCTTCCGAAATCGCACCACGTGACCGGCCGCCACGTCGTCGGGATCGAGCAGCGTCTCGTACTTGGTTGACCGTCCGAAGAATGCGTAACCGGTGTAGCGAGGGTTCTCCAGAATCGCTCGCACGGTGCCGCCCTGCCAGCCGTCGCCGGGCCGGTGTCGGTTCTGGTCAGGCCTCCGCGCGGACGGACACGGAATGTGGTCCTGGTTGAGCCCGTTGGCAATCGCCCGGTCACCGCGACCACTCAGATACTCGCCAAAGATCCGCTGCACGACCCATGCAGAGTCGTCATCAATCGCGAGCACCCGCAACCGGTAGCCCTCCGCCGCCTTGCGCGGATTCGGGTGCGGTCCGCCGTCCACCGTGACGTACCCGTACGGCGCTCGCCCGCCCTGGTGCCGTCCTTCGTTGAGCACCTGCGTGTCCATAGCGGCCCGAACACGCGCCTGCACGTGCTGGCGCTCCGACTCGCTCATGCCACCGAGCACGCTCATTAGCATCTTGTGCGATGGGTTCCGCGGATCGTACTTCCCACCCAACTCAGGCACCCACAGGTCGACCCCATACGCCTCGAACCGCGGAGCGACCAACGAGAACTGGTTGCCGAACCAGCACCGAGTCCCCTCCCCCACCACGACAGCGTTCCAACCACGGTGAGGGTTCTTCAGTGCTGCCAACAACCGCGATGCTTCGTCCCTCCGCTCCCACGGCACCGACCGCGACTTGCCGATGTCGAAGAACTCTTCAACGATGTGTCCGCCCAGCGGCCCAACGAACTTGTCCGCGTTGCCGAACTGCCAGCCACGCGACGTCTCGGGGTCCTGGTTGTCCTCGGTCGAGCACCGGCCGTAACCCGCTACGGGACCGATGCCGTTGTCGAGGACTTCGCTGACCTCGATGCCCCACAGGTCGTCGAGCATCGCCCACGGGTCTCGGCTGATTTCAACAGTCATCGCACCTCCCTTCCGGAAGCCCGTTCAGGGCCTCCGCCTCGCTCAGCTCGAACAGGATATCTAGCAGTATGCGGCTTACCCTCCTGGTGAGGACAGGTAGTTCCGCCGGAAGGTTGACCTTCAGCTCTCCAAGATTCTGGTCGTCACCGGTCATAGCTGGTCCACGCTCGGTAGCGCCGACGAGCCGATTTCAACAATCGCAGCTCGAATGTCCGCCGTCAGGTAGCCCCGGACCCGCCGCGTGCCTTCCTCTTCCTGGACGTACTGCCTCGTGGGCCGGCATCCGAGGTCGCCCATGTCCTTCCCGAACGTCGTGGGCTCGACCTCCAGCGCCTCGACCAGCTCGGCCGTGGGCACGAACTCGCGCTCGTCCAGCTCGTCACCGAGGTAGTCCACAACCGCGGACAAAGGCTCTGGCAGCTCGATCTCGTCGCGACTCGGTCCGCCGAGCTCCTCCGCGACCTCCGCGCGATGGAGCAACGGCGCGTCCTGCCCGGCAGCCTGTCCAGTCAGAGTGCCTTCGACTTCCCGGAGCGCTCGGCCTCGTTCGCAAATCGCCCGCCAGTCCTCGTTGGGCATGTAGAACGTCCGCACGGTCAGCGCGAGCACATCAGCCCCGGCTTGCGTCTCTCCGTCTGGCCGCAGGATGCCTACGCCCTTGTGCGACGGGAGCAACCTGCTGCTGTCGTACCCGCGGGTGTTCATCTGCTCCCCGAGCACGATGTTGCTGTCCCGCCAGTCCATGACCCGCAACGCGAACCGCGACCCGAGCACCGCCCGCAACTTCGACGGAATCGTGTTGCTGTCCGGGCGTTGCGTAGCGAGCACCAGGACCAGCCCCGCAGCCGGCGCCTTCTTCGCCAGCCACGTCAGCAACTCGCCGATCTGCTCTCCTGCTGTGAGCTTCTTCCCTTGCACCACAACGGGAGTGCGATCCTCCAGTGCAATGTGGACCTCATCGACAACCAACGCGGTGATCGGCATGTCCAGCGACGGATCACGCGACATAGCCGGCGTCACCTTCGACTCGGGACACGTCACGTCGTCCAGATCCTGCATCCGCCGATAGCGCCGTTGGACGTCCGCGACCAACTCAACGAGCCAGTCCAGGAACTCCAGCACGTGCTCGCTGTCGTCACCGGCCATGAACCTATGGGCAACCTGCTCCGCGGCTTGCCAGTCCTTCCCGTTCTTGAAGTCGGCGACGTACAGCCGCGCGTACGGATCTAGAATCAGCCCGGCCGCAGCCAGCCGCTCAGCCATCGTCTTGCCCTGCCGCGGAATCGCGCCGATGAGCACGGACGTCCACACGAGCGGCAAGTCGATCCGTCGCCCGCGAGCATCAGTGCCAAAGGGCACCGGCCGCCACGCGTCCCACCGTTCGACCGCGAGCAACGGCGTTCCGATCGGCGGTGACGCGTACGGGTCCTCATCGGCCACCCACATCGCCACCCGACCGGCATGTCCGGCGTTGCCGCGAACTCGCTCCACACTGAGTTGGATCTCGTCCACTGCGAGCGCCGATGCTAGGTCCTCCCGGTGCTTCACGACGTCAGCAGCCTTGCGTGTGGCCGGAAGATCCACCGTGATCGCCCACCCGGCGCCCTGCCGAGATGCACGCTCGACCAGCCGCAGTGACTCGTCCTTGCCGATGAGCTTCGCGTCCCGGAACGCGTCGACCAGGACCTGAGAGTCCATCGTCCAAGTGAGCGTTCGCGGCCCGGCGAGTACTGACTTCCGTCCTGGTGATCCGTCCTTCGCCCGCCCCACGATTGCCAGCGCCGCCGCACCAACGGTTCCAACGCTCCACAGCACGAGGTCTCCGTAGAGCAGCCACGCCACCGTCATCGCCGCGCCGCCAGCGAGCAGCACGGTCCCGGTGACCTTCCACCGGAACAGCGTCAGAGCACGGATCTCAACGAACTTGTCCGCCAACTTCTCCGACTGCTCGGCAGCGTCGCGGTAGTCCCGCGCCCGAACCCAGTTCCGCCAGCCGCGCGCCGCGAGCACCAGGCCTCGACCGACAGCGCTCGCGCACCGAAGCGGAGCCCGAACCACCCAAGCAAGCGCGTCCTTCGCGGCAAGCTTCAACGCCTCCCGAGACTTCAGCGCCGGAGGCACCACCCGCGAGTAGCGCCAGGTGGTCTCAATCCGCCGGACGAGCGCCGCACGCTCGTCAATCAACTCCCCTTCCAACACCTGCTCGGCAGGAACCAGTTCGCCGTTCACGATCGGTCCCCGTTCAACGCCGCAGCCAGCTTCGAAGACAGCCCGCGCGAGCACCCGGTGACCTCACGAACCCAAGCCGGCGAAACCTTGGCGCTCGACTTACGAGCCTTCCGAGCCACCGCCAGGTACTCCGCGAACGACGTCCGCGGACCGGGTGCCACGGCCTCCACCGTGGCACCCGCAGCAGTCCCAAGCTTGTCCCGCAGCTCCGTCACCGCTTCGGCAGCGACGAACACAACGAGCGGCGGCACCGAGTGCAACACCACCAGCGCCGCAGATCCGGCCACGAACGCACTCCAGGTGTTCATGACGTACGTGGCCCCGAGCGTGAACCATTTCGCAGCTCGCACCCATCCACCGAGCCGCACCCCGTGCCGAGCCGTCACCTGCTCGGCACGGAGGATCGCCAGCAGCACCAGCGACACCATCGGGTCCAACAGCCACGCCGCGAACCAAGCGAGCGACCACACGGCCGCGCCAGCCGCAGCGAACTGCTGAACGTTCGTCATCGTGAACGCGAGCCCGAGCAGAATCCCGGTCCAGCACAACCGGTCCACCTGCACAGCAACCCGCTCGATCGGCTCGCTCACTTCCGATCACCACCACGGCCGCGAGGCTCGTACGTAGTCACCGTGAGTGCCTTCGTCAGCGTGTAGGACGCGAGCAACGCCGGCACTCCGAGCACCGCGAACAACAGCCAGCCGTTCACGCCGTGCGTGACGACCACCCACTGAACGATGACGATCAGCACGGCGTTCACAACAACGCGCCCGCCAAGCGACATCAGCCGAACGCTCGTCCGAGCCGCGCTGGCCGCAGCCTTCGCCCGGCGAGAACCAGCCCGCCAGACCAACACCAGAACCAAGAGCACACCGACCGCGGCCAGCACCTGAGTGGGCGTGACGCTGATGGCGTTCATGAACACGGCCCCCTCTCGGCCCGTTCACCGCGTTCGAGCCAGTGCTGGTGCACCTCGCGCCGCTCGTCTTCCGGCAGCGCCCCCCACACCCCGACCGTGTCAGCGCCAGCGGTGCGCAACTCCAGTTCCAAGCACTCGTCTCGCACAGGACACCCGGCACACTGCCGTTCGGCCAGCTCGTGATCGGCCAGTTCCTCGCCCGCCCACGGTGGTTCGCCCGTGAACGTCCACATACACAGCCCGTCGCTCTGCACGACGTCGGTCAACTCATCGGTCGGCACCCATCGCAGGTGGTCCAGCGACCAGGCGATTCCGACCAGCCGCAGATCAGTCACGGAGCACCCCCGGCTCCGAGAGCACTCGCCGCAGCGAGCTGTCGGAGACGACGAGTCGTCCGTACTGACGCTCAGCAGTCAGGAGCCCGAGCCGGATCGCCCGAAACACGAGTCCCTGGCTGATACCGAGCACCCAGGCGGTCTCGCGGATGGTGTGAACAGAAGACACAGAAGTACGCATAGGAATAGGCCCTTCGAAGAGTGAGCTGACGATTTCAGCTCTAATTGAATGATTTCAGCGCATCCGAAGGCGCGTTTGATCGCACGCGGTGCGGAATGCGCCGTGTCACGTCACCAAAGAACGAAAAGCGGCTAATCTCAGCGCTGAGGCGGAGCGCGGAGGAATACGTGTCGGAGGATTGGGCGGCAGTCGCCAGAGCGATCAACGAGCGCGTGAACGAGCTCGGCTGGCGTCAACGTGAGCTCGCGGAGCGTTCGAACGTCTCGCAAGCCATCGTGCGCGAGATCCAGCACCACACCGTGGAGCGCCGGCGGGGCCCGCGAACGCTGGAATCCTTGTCTACAGCCATGGGCTGGCACCCGCTGCACCTCGACGCCGTCCTTCACGGCCGCCGCCCGCCAGAGCGAGACGAGCCGATCACGGACCCCGGCGACTCGCTTTGGTCGCGTTTGGACAGTGTCGAACAGCGTCTGATCGACATCACCGAACGCCTCGACGACCTGAAGTCCGATCTCGCGTCCGTGGCGAAGCAAGTTCGCGAGAACCGGTAGCGCGGTGCGTTTCTGCTGGTTGAGCGGCTTGATTTCCATGCACCAATTCCAGCGCGCAACGCCGTGCAAACCCATGCATGAGCGATGCATGTTCAATGCAAGTTCAGCGCTCCGGGGGTAGCGCAAACATGAGCGTGGACTGGACCGGCGAAACGGCAAGTGCCCTGCAACACGCAATGCGACTCACCCACGAAGCGTTCGCCGAGCGCCTAGGTATCGGCGTCCGCACAGTCGCCTCCTGGCACCAGAAGCCGGACACGAAGCCCCGCACGGACATCAAGAGCATCCTCGACACCGCGCTGGAGCAGGCCCCCGACGACGTCAAAGCCCGCTTCGCCAAGCTGATCAGCGGCGGCCCGCTCGACCTCCCAACGGGCGCAGCTGAAGACGCCGAACTACGGCTCACCGCGGACGCAACGATCGTCGCCGCCCTGAACTGGCTCGACGCTCACACCGGCTGGGACCCCGGCACAGCGCGCCGTGAGGTAGCAGCTCGACTCGCAGCGCTCGACATCCGAGACCTGCAAGACCGCGGTGTACGGCGGGGCAGGCTGAACCAGCGCGACACCGTCCGCGCGCTGGCGGACTTCTACGGCACCACAACCACTGGCCACGGCCGCTACACCGCCACGTTCGGCGCAGACACAACCGCGTCGACGACGGTGCTGACCCACCCGGACTGGCTCGACCTCGAATGCCCGCTGTTCCCCAAGCACGACAAGCTAAAGCTCTCCGGGGTAACCCCATCTGACAACGTCACCATCGGCCAGGCGAACGCAGACCGCGCCACACAACGGCTCGCCGAATCGCTGGCCCTGGGACACCGCATCGTGAACATGCCGCTGTTCCGGCTGCTCGACGTGGACATGCAGAAGCACCAGATCGCCGGCGCTGTGGGCATCAGCGACTTCGTTGGCTACGTCGTGACGATGGACTTGCTCGAAGGCGAGCTGATCGATGCGCTCACCGCAGGCAAGCCCGCGGACGCCAGTTCGCTCCCCATCCGCAACGCCTACATGCCGACCCTCTCGGCCGTGCTGAACGTCGGCGAGCGCCTTTGCGCAGGCGGCGCCCTCGCTCTGACCGCCATCGCCCGCCCAGCCGACGCGTTCCGCGGAGAACCGGACTTCGTGCTGCTGGTCCAGGAGCGCTCAGGTCACGTCATCAATGCCGCCCGCCGCCTGGCCGTGATCCCCAAGGGCTTCCACCAGCCACTCACCGACGTCCGCGCCGACACGCAGGTAGGCGCCACCCTCCGCCGCGAGATGGAAGAAGAGCTGTTCGACCGCGTCGACGTCGACAACACGCTGACTGAGCAGCGCCACGCGGACCCAATGCACCCGAGCCGGCTGTCCGAGCCGATGCGGTGGCTCCTGGCCGAACCCGGCCGCCTCCGCATGGAGTGCACAGGCTTCGGCCTCAACCTCGTGAGCGGCAACTTCGAGTTCGCCAGCCTGATCGTCATCGAGGACGAGGAGTTCTGGAACCGCTTCGGCGGCGACGTCCAGGCGAACTGGGAAACGTCCCGCCTGCATCAGTACTCCAGCCACGACAGGGAGCTGCTGGACGAACTCGTCAACGATGTAACTTGGAGCAACGAAGGGCTGTTCGCCCTTCTGCAGGGCCTGCGCCGCCTCCGCGAGATCGGCGGCGACCGCGTAGACCTGCCAGAGATCGAATGGGAGATCAGGTGACCGTCAACTGGCAAGCCGGAAACGCCGCGGACGACAGCACGGAGACCCGCGGCTGGCTAGTCGGACACTTCATCGACCCGTCGATCGGCGTCCGCTCCCAGAAGGACGTCGAAGTGAAGTGGGGAACCCACCCCGCCGGCGACAAGCGTCCGGAGTGGACCGCAGACGACCAGCGCACGACGCTAGTTCTTTTGGTAGAAGGCAACTTCCGCGTTGACACCACCGGCGGTAGCAAGACCATGAGCCGCCAGGGCGACTACATCATGTGGGGCCCTGGCGTCGACCACTCGTGGGAAGCACTCGCGGACTCCGTCGTCATGACCGTCCGCTGGCCGTCACAAACCTGATAGCTCGAAGTTCGGAAGGCTCACCCGGGAGCCGCCGACCTCACGCAGCCGCCGGAGCCCTTGGAGCAACGCGAACAACCCCTCGTTGCTCCAAGCCTCCTGTTGCACCAAGTCCGTGATGAGTTCGCCGTCCAGGCTTGAGTACAACGTCAGCCCGGCCGCCTCCCAGTTCGCCTCAAGCTGTCCACCGAACAGCGGCCAGAACTCTTCGTCCTCGATCACGACGAGGGTCGCGAACTCGTAGTTGCCGCTGACGAGGTTCAGCCCGAACCCGGTGCACTCCATCCGCAACCGGCCTGGCCCGTCCTCCAGCCACCGCATCGGCGCCGACCAGCGACCGGGGTGCATCGGAGCCGCCGCCCGCGTTGTCACTTCGCTGGTGTCCACGTCGCTTCGCCCGAACAACTCCTCTTCCAGCTCGCGCCGGAGCGTGGCGCCGATGCGTACGTCAGCACGGTGATCAGTAAGCGGCTGGTGAAAGCCCTTCGGGATGACCGCCAGCTTTCCAGCGGCGTTCACCACCTGGTCCGACCGCGTCTGCACGATCAAGGCGTAATCCGCGGCACCGCGGAACGGGTCTCCTGGCCTTGCAATCGCCACAAGCGACAGAACGCCGCCCGCACTGACGCGCCCGGCCACGTTGAGCACCGCGTCTAGATCCGGCAAGTACTTGTCCCGCAAAGGATTCAGCGCGCCAGTGCCGCTCGTCGCCGTATCTGCCAGCTCCGCTTCGAGCAGGTCCATCGTCAGTGCGTACTCGACAAACCACCCCACATCGACAGCTCCACCGATGCCCTGCCTGGTGACGTCGATCTCCGCCAGCCGATACAACGGCAGGTTCGCGAACCGCACACCGAGCTCCGCAGCCGCTACAAGCCGCTCGACGGCTGCCTGCGCGCATCCGTCGTCCATCGCGAGTGCGGCCGCGGTTCGTTGAACGAGCGCCAGCCGGTCGTGGTCCGCGTCGAGCGACAACCTCAGGTCAATCCATTCGGGCTTGGTGAACACGCTGGTCCGGACGTCCAGGCCTGAACCGCAGACGCCGAACGTGCCATGGGTTCCGTAGTACCGCCCGACCGCATCGACGACCTGACGTCGACCAGCCCGGCCGCGCCGCGCGCGCTCGTTCTGGACATCCCCGATGTCAGTGGTCCTCAGCCCGGCGCCGACCTTGGCGAGCGTCGTACCTGGCCGCCAGCCAGCCGAGCTGTCAAGCCACTCGAATGCTCCCGCCAGGCCAGGTTCGATGGGAACGCCAGCCGCGACCCTCGCAGCGCTGCGTTCCACCGGCGGGGACAGCAACTCGTCAACCGGCGAGCCGAGCATGCTCTCCAGCAGCCGGGCAGTACTCGCCTTCACCTGGCCGAGAGTCTCGCTGGCTGACCGTCGACCAGCGACCAGCCGCTGAAGGTGCCGGAGTCCGAGCGTGCCGGGCTCCCGATGCTCGCGCGCGTACAGCTCGGCTTCCTGGACAAACTCCTCCAGCGTCAGCCGGCGTTCCCATATCCGCTGCTCAAGCACGGTGCGAAACGTCCGCATCGCCCCTCCTCGCTCCCCAGGTCGCAGCAGGTCGTCCCATGTCACCCGCGGGCCGTACCGCTGATCGAGCGCTGATGAAATCTTGATTTCAGTCTGACATGCCTGCTCGGCAGCCGTCAGACCGTCCGGTGACGTGAGGACTCCGCGTCCGCCTCAGACACGTCACCGGACACCTCAAGCACATGGCGACCAGGAAGGAGCCGCGATGACCACTCTCGCGGCAAGCGCGCAGCTCTGCGTCTGCGGGCTTTCGACCGTCCTCGTGCTGATCATCAGCGTCGTCATCGCCGTCACGTACGGCGAGTTGCTCGCTCGTTCCGCCGTTAAGCGCGCGCTCCCACGCGAGGGCAGCCACCGCGCTCCGGCCGTTCCGCGCGGGCACGAGCCATGATCGCGATCACGGTCATCCTCGGCTTCATCGCCGCAGGAACATGGACCTGGATCATCGGCGACCACTTCGACTGGTGGCAGCGAGCAGCCGCGCATCGCCGATACCAGCACCACAACAGCCGCTGAGCTGGGGCGCGAGAAGTCGCGCCGCCCAGAAGCCTGTGCGGGCGCGTGAAGAACTACAGCAGGCACTCGAAGGCGTTCGAGTTCTTCGAGCTGACGCAAGGAACTAGTGATGCCAAAGAGGATGTCGACCGCGCGTGGCCGGGAGTTCGGCGCTGGTGTTCGAGCAGCCATCGCAGGTGCAGGTCTGACCTCACGCGCGCTCGCCGAGATCGTGGACTGGGATGAAGCGAAGCTCTCGAATGTCGTGAACGGCAAGGGCGGGGCCAGCCAGCTCGAAGTTGCCGCACTGCTGGGCATCTGCCGACTTGGTGCCGCCGAACGTGCTCATGTGCTGTCGCTGTACCCGGAGAGTGAAATCAAGGGCTGGTGGCAGCAGCACGGCACGTGTGCGCCTATCCAGCTTCGTACGCTCGTCGAAAACCTAGCCGTGGCCGAGTCGCTGACGAGCTGGCACACGCACATGGTGCCGCTGTTCCTTCAGACGGTCGACTACATGCGTGAGGTACTGCTCGCATCCTCCACGGTCCCGGCAGCCGAACTGCAAGCTCGACTGAAGGCGCAGCTTGCGATGCAGGAGTTGCTTCGCGGCGGCAAGAAGTGCACCTTCTTCATCCACGAGTTGGCGCTGCTCCTGCGCGTCGGTGGTGCTGAGGTGCACGCCGGGCAGTTGCTGCACCTCCTGCTCATGGCGAAGTGGGCGAACACCACGATCCGGATCGTGCCCGCCGCACTTGGCGCGCACGCTGGCCTTGCCGGGCCGTTCACTCAGCTGACCTTTGCGAAGTACGAACCGCTGGTGTGGGTGGATACCGAGAACTCCAGCCTGCTCGCTGAGTCGACGGATGCGACCACGGGCTACGAGAAGGTCATTCGCGCGCTTCACGTGCAGAGCTTGGATGAGGCCGACTCCAAGAAGTTGATCGTCCGCCTATACGACGCCTCATGTCCGGCTGAAGACGAAGCGGCAACACGTAGAACTGTCCGTTGAGCACACAAAGCCGCCAGCCTCCGGACTCCACCTCACACAACCGGGTCGGCAAGGGCGCTGACGCGGTGCACCGCACCGCGTCAATTCCGCCCACGTAACGAGCGAGCCGAGCATGCCAAAAGACTTTAAATCCAACCTTCAGAACCGTGCGGTCGGGCGAGCGCTTGCGTTGTGGCGCAAGGAAAGCGCCTTGACCTTGGCAGAGGCAGGCGAACGTGTTGGCTGGTCGCCGGCCAAGACGTCGATGATGCAGAACGCGCTGGTCCCGATCGTTGACGCTGACGTTGTCGCGCTCGCCCTGGTGTACAAGGTCAGCGGCGAGCAGCGGACGCCCGTCGTACTGGGCGCACAGCGCGCACGCGACCCTCTGAGGTTCGTGGGGTTGCCCCGTTTTGACGGACAGGGTCGATGAGGTGTTGTCACGCTACCTGATCGACTGGTTGGTATCGGGTGGCTTCGTAGGCGGTGGGGC
>NZ_JBEXVQ010000073.1:0-12351 GCF_040629405.1 Lentzea sp. NPDC005914
CCGACACCAAAGCCTCCTTCTCCAACTACGGCACCTGCGTCGACATCTTCGCCCCCGGCGTCTCCATCACCTCCTCCACCTTCACCAGCGACACCTCCACCGGCGCCATGAGCGGCACCTCCATGGCCACCCCGCACGTCGCCGGCGCCGCGGCGCTCTACCTGGCCACCAACCCCACCGCCACCCCGGCCCAGGTCCGCACCGCCCTGGTCGGCTCCGCCACCACCGGCCTGGTCCGCAACGCCCAGACCGGCTCGCCCAACACCCTGCTCTACACCGGCTCCACCCAGACCGCCCCCGCTCCGGCTCCGGCTCCGTCGGTGTTCGCCAACACCACCAACGCCACCATCCCGGGCACCGGCACGGTCACCAGCCCGATCACCGTCACCGGCCGCACCGGCAACGCCCCCACCGCCCTCAAGGTCACCGTCGACATCAAGCACACCGCCCGCGGCGACCTGCAACTCGACCTCATCGCCCCGGACGGCACCACCTACCGGCTGCGCAACTCCTCCACCGACACCACCGACAACCTCAACGTCACCTACACCCTCAACGCCTCCACTGAACTGGCCAACGGCACCTGGAAACTGCGAATCCAGGACGTCTCCCGCACCACCCAGACCGGCCACCTCGACGCCTGGCAGCTCAACTTCTGACACCCACCCCGAACGCCCCGCCTGGCTACCACCCCGGTAGCCAGGCGGGGCCGCTGCGTGAGTGACGTGTTCGGGACCTGATCACAGCGGTCGCGAGCGGGAGTCCACTGCTGCAACGAGCGCCTGCACGGCCAGCTCGTGCAGGCGTCACCCCCTGGAGGTTCAGGGCTCTTGGATCTCCTGATCGCTGAGCTCGAACGACAACGCGCCCGTCTTCTCGGCCGCCTGCCTGCCGTCCGTCGCGCCAGGAATCGGGATCACACCGGGCGAACGGTGTCCGAACAGGACTTTGCGGACGGTCTCACGAGCTCAGGGCCCGACTGTCGGAGTTGGGTCACCTCCCTTCGGGAACCCGGATCTGCATTCCGTACCGCTAGCCGACGGCCGCGAGTTGTTCGACGTCTGGCGGGGTCTCTGGCGGTGGTGGAAGCTCTCGACTCGACGCCGGTTCACCGATCTCGGCGAAGAACCTGTCAGACCGATGCGGCCGCCGAGGTAGAGCTGGATGAGGCCCTGGGCCGACGACGTGAAGATCAGCGCGCCCTCCTACAGGTCGTCGCGACGCGGCAGACCCTCCCGCATGCCGAGTTCGGCGATCGGGGTGAACGTGGGCGAGCCGCCGTCGCGGAAGTGGTCCGGGAAACGCTGCGCGGACTCGCGCCGGTCGGCGAGCAGGAAGTTGTAGAGGCGCGGCTGGCTCAGCGCAAAACTTGCGTCCGCGACGGCGCGCGGCAGCGCGTCCCGGTTCAGGTAGTGCGAGTAGGTCACCCTGGGCGTGTTGCCCGCGGCCTCGGCGACCTGTCGCATGCTGACCGCCGCAGCGCCCTCGGTGAACAGGGTCGCCCGTGCCGCCGTCGGGCGCGAAAAGCGTCTGCAAGATGGCTTTGGTCACTCGGTGAGCTTCATAAAAAGAGGATCAGTGCATTCCGTAAGGCTGATGAACAGGGTGAATGTGATTTACTACCCGGTGATGACCGCATTGTTGTGGTCACAGGGCGGCCGGTGCACCGCGCGGCTCGCCTCATAAAGCTGCTCTGCTTCCGATCCGGCCTCGACACTGTTGGGTGCAACCGGATTCCGAGTCTTGACGATCTTTTGGCCGGGATCGAGCATTGGGGTCAGTTCCGGTGTATCGGAAGGCTTCGCCCCGACGTCACGGCCATCACGTAGGCGGCAGCCTGCAGTCGGCTTGGATGGCGGTAGAACCGGCAGAAGAACTCGCCGCTTCCCGAGGTCAAAATCGGTTCGAAGAAAACGGAGTTCAGCAATGGTCGAGTCCACCACGCCCGGCATGCCCGCCCGCACGAACCGCCCCGCCGACACGTCTCGAACGCGGGCGACCGTCCAAAACTCCTTTACTCCGGGAGCGGTCGACCTGGCGTCGCTCGTGCCGATCATGTACACCTTCATGTTCCGGAACATCGCCAGTGACGGCTTCATCTTCAGTGATCCACAGGCGCCCGGCGACATTTCCCGGGACTCGAAGCCGGGGTGCGTCATCGCCGCCCCGTCCTTCCCGGCCGACACCCCCGGCATCGACGAGGACTACGTCTTCAACTGGGTGCGAGACGGGGCCATCACGGCCATGGAGGTGGCCAAGGCCGGCATGCCCACCAGTCCTGGTGGGACTGTGCAGACGCTCAACGACTTCGTGACGTTCGCCGACCTCTGCCACTCCAACGCCCAGCCGCCGTTGACCAAGGGGCACGCCTGCTTCACCATCGCCGGCGACGCCCGTCCGTGGACCGAGCAGAACGACGGCCCGGCCCTGCAGTCGATCACCATCCTGGCCGCCTTCGAGCAGCTCGATGCCGGCACGCAGAAGCGCGCGGTCGACCTGGTGAACTCGAACGTGGCCTTTCTCCTCGGTGTCTACCAGGACCCCACCACGAACTTGTGGGAGGAGCACAGCGGGTTCAGCTTCTTCGCCCGGTCCGCCCAGTTGCGCTGCTTCGAGGAGATTCAGGCCTCGACCATCGCCGGCATCGACAAGCCCGCCGGACTGCGGCCCGCCATCAACTGGCTGCGCCAGGCCCTCGTCGGCCACTGGGACGGAAGCAAGTACGTCAGCATGATGGCCGACCCTGGGAACGGGGCCCAGCCATCACCGCAGAATCCGGTCGTCAGCGGTTACGACCCGAACATCGACATCGTTCAGTCGGCCGTTTACGGCGCCGTTCCCGTCACCGACACCAAGCTGCTGGCCACGGCGGCTCAGCTGCGTTCGCAATGGGAGGAAGGCGGCATCGCCTTCTACCCGATCAACAAGGCGGACAAGGAGAATTTCGGTATCGGGCCGCTGTTCGGCCGCTACCCGGGCGACGTCTACGACGGTGACACCGCGCACCCGGTGCTCGGCGGTCATCCTTGGGCCCTCTCCACGTGCAACGTCGCCGAGCTGCACTACAAGCTGGCCGCCGAGATCAAGTCGAGCCGCAAGGTGCCCGTCGACACCCTGTCCGCGCCCTTCTTCGCCCAGTCCGGCATCGACGCGTCGACGGCTCCGGCGGCAGCCGCCGCCGCCCTGGTTGCGACCGGCGACGCCATGGTGCGGGCCGTCGTCTACCACAGTGACCACCTGGAGCTTTCCGAGCAGTTCGACGGGACCAGCGGCTACGAGCGCAGCGTTCACAACCTGACCTGGAGCTACGCCGCGTACTTGTCCGCCATGCGAGCGCGGACAGAGGCCGTCTGACCCCGCGGCCTGGCAGAGGAGTGACTGCGCCATGTACGTGAAGTTTCCCGAAGGGGCAGCGAAGCAGACCGACCCCGCGGCGGCGGCCGGGATTCTCTACGACGCCGTCATCGTCGGCGGCGGGATCGCCGGCGCCATCATCGCCTCGCGGCTGAGCGAGGCCGGCAAGAGAGTGCTGATTCTCGAAGCGGGCTCGGCCGAAGACCTCACGCTGAGGGGCTACGAGAGCTACCTCGACCGCTTCTACGCGGCACCCAGCAAGGACAACCAGTCGCCGTACCCGGTCGTGGCCAACGC
This sequence comes from Lentzea sp. NPDC005914, assembly GCF_040629405.1. Classification (NCBI taxonomy): domain Bacteria; kingdom Bacillati; phylum Actinomycetota; class Actinomycetes; order Pseudonocardiales; family Pseudonocardiaceae; genus Lentzea; species Lentzea sp. NPDC005914. The sequence goes on from NZ_JBEXVQ010000073.1 coordinate 3,652, forward strand.
CCCGATGCCGCGCGGCACCGACGCTCGGCGCATCGTCCCCGGTGCGCCGGACGCCTCGGCCTACATCGTTCAGAGCGGACCGTTCGCCACCGACACCACCTACACGAGGGTCCTCGGCGGCACCACCATGCACTGGGAGGCCAAGACGCCGCGGATGCTGCCCGAGGACTTCCGGATGCGCACGCTCTACGGCGAAGGGACCGACTGGCCGCTCAGCTACGAGGATCTCTCCCCGTACTACGACGAGGCCGAACGCGAAATCGGCGTCTCCGCCGACGTGGAGGATCAGGCCTACCTCGGGATCACCTTCGACGAGGGCTACGTGTTTCCGATGAAGGGCCTGCCCCTGTCCTATTTGGACCGGATGGTCGCCAAGGACCTCGACGGGATGCCGGTCGAGCTCGGCGGGGAGAAGCGGAAGCTGCGGGTCCGTCCGTGGCCACAGGGGCGGAACGGAATACCGAACCCGGCCTACGACGGCGGGAACGGTTACGTGCCACGGGGAGCGGTGAGCACCTACCAGGTCGAGGTCGGCGGACGGTGCCAGGGCAACAACAACTGCGTGCCCATCTGCCCGGTGCAGGCCAAGTACCACGCCGGCAAGACCCTCGCCGTCGCCCTCCAGACCGGCCGAGTCGACCTCGTGGCCCAGGCGGTGGCCTACAAGGTGCACGTCGACGAGGACACCCGCCGGGTGACCGAGATCGAGTACCGCCGCTACGACCGGCCCGACAGCCCGGACTTCACCACCATGAGAGCCAGGGGCCGGCTGTTCATCCTTGCTGCCAACGCGGTGGAGAACCCCCGGCTGATGCTGGCCTCAGGCCTGCGCGGCTCGAGCGGCCAGATGGGGCGGAACTTCATGGACCACGCCTACCTGCTGGCGTGGGGTCTGCTACCAGAGGTGGCCGGCACCTTCCGGGGCACGAACTGCACCGGCGGCATCACGGACCTGCGCGGGGGCCGCTTCCGTCGCCACCAGGCGGCATTCAGCGTCGACATCCACAACGACGGCTGGGGCTGGGCCCGCGGGGCGCCGATGACGGACCTGATCGACCTGGTGGACGCCGGTGGCCGCTACGGCGAGTCGCTGCGCCAGGGCCTGGTGGACCGGGTGTCCCGCCAGCTGCAGCTGGCGTTCATGGTCGAGGTCCCCGCCAACCCGAGCAACAGGATCACCGTGGACCCCGCCTTCACCGACAACCTCGGGAACATGCGGCCCATCCTCACCTACGACCTCCCCGACTACACGATGCGCGGGGTGGCGTACGCGCGGCAGTTGTCGAAACGGATCTTCGCCCGGCTCGGCGCCGAGGACCACACCGAGTACGACCCGAACTTCTGGGGCTACGCCGTGTACGGCGGCGAGGGCTACGAGATCCGAGGCGGCAACCACCTCGCCGGTACCCACATGATGGGCCGCCATCCGTCGACCTCTGTGGTCGACACGGATCAGCGGTGCTGGGACCACGAGAACCTCTACCTGGTCGGTGGGGGAAGCCTGCCCACTGTGAGCACGTCGAACGTGACGCTCACCGTCGCCGCCCTGTGCTTGCGCAGTGTCCGGGCCATGTTGGCCCAGCTCGACTCCGAGACGGCTCCGATCGCCGTCACCACGAACGGCCAACTTCAGGAGGTGGCCGGGTGACCGCGCCGACCATCGCGAACCGTGACGACCTGATCAGCTACCTGCACACGGCGATGGCGCTCGAGCACGCGACCATCCCGCCCTACCTGACCGCGTACTACTCCATCCGTCCCACGACCAACTCTGACGCCGCCCACATCATCCGGGTGACCGCGGTGGAGGAGATGCTGCACCTGACCCTCGCCGCCAACGTCCTGAACGCCATCGGCGGGAAGCCCGACCTGACCCGCCCCGGCTTCGTGCCGTCCTACCCGGCCTACCTCCCGGACGGGGAGGACGACTTCACCGTCGACCTGCGGCCGTTCTCCCCGGAGGCGGTGGAGGCATTCTGCAAGATCGAGCGGCCGGGCGAGGCTCCCGGTGGCCGCTCGCGGCTGCTGCCCGAATCGGACAGCACCAGGCCGCTCCTGGTTTCCAGTCCGACGGTCGAGGGGATGCGCTTCTACAGCATCGGCGAGTTCTACGAGGAGATCATCGAAGGACTGGAGAAGGTGGCGGCCGTCGATCCAGGGCTGTTCTGCGGGGATCCCGCACGGCAGGTCGGACCCGAGTACTTCTACTCCGGCGGCGGGTCGGTGATTCCCGTGTTCGATCTGGACTCCGCCCTGCGAGCGCTCCGGTTCATCGCGGACCAGGGCGAAGGCCTCGATTCGGGCATCCACGACGCCGACGGCGAACTGGCCCACTACTACCGGTTCCGTCAGCTGCAGTTCGGCCGCTACTACGAGGTGGGCGACCACCCCGACGCGCCTACGGGGCCACCGCTCAGCATCACCTGGGACGACGTGTACCAGGTGAAGGTGAGTGCCCGGTTGACCGACTTCCCGCTGGGATCCGAACTCGCCGCGGCTGCCAGCAGGTTCAACACCGAGTACGGGCGCTTCCTCGCCCTGCTCACCAGGACGTTCAACGGGCGGCCCAGCCTCATGCAGGACGCCGTCGGGTACATGTTCCGCCTGCGCGACGAGTTCACCCGGCTGGTGCGCAACCCGCTGCCGGGCAGCAACGGCCTGAACGCCGCGCCCACCTTCGAGATCCCGGCCGCGGCCTGGTCCGATCCGGACGCTTCTTCGGCTGCCGACGAGCTGTCCGGGGCGGTGACGTGGTGACCGGCCAGTTCGAGGAGTTCGTGTCGCTGTCGGTCGATCTCACTGCCTTCGGGGAGACCGACCTGCTCGGTACCGGCCTGGCCGACCAGTACCTCGCCAAGGTGCGGGCCGCCTGCGGCGACGAAGTCGTCACCGCGCTCCTGAACGCCCACCGGGCGGCGAGGGCCGACGCTGCCGGTGACAACGGCAGCCCTGACCGGACCAGGCTCGACCGGGCGCTGCGCCACCGGATCTTCAGCGACGGCCGCCTCGGACCGGTCGCTCGCAACGTGATCAAGCTCTGGTACGCCGGTACGTGGTACGGCCTGCCACCGGAGTGGACCGACTGCTACGGGGCCAACGCGGCAGCCGAAACCTCCACCGTCACCGCCGCCTCCTACCAGGAAGGGCTGCTGTGGCGCGCCATCGGAGCCAATCCTCCCGGCGCCAAGGCACCCGGCTACGGCACCTGGGCCGAGCCCCCTCGCATCGAGGACCGCTACCTGAGGAGAGCAGCGACATGACAGAACTGGGTGACCGCCTCAGCCCGGACAGGGTGAGGCTCGGCGTCTGCTGCACCCTGTGGTGGAACGACGACTTCCCCTCCATCGACGCCGGCATTCCGTTCGGTCAGGCCGTGAGCGAGATGGCGCTCGCCGGCTTCCAGGGCTGCAGCATCGGGCACAAGTACCCCTCGGACGCCGCCGTGCTCAAGGCCGCTCTCGATCTCCGCGGACTGCAGGTGTCCGAACCCTGGACGAGCACGTACTTCACGATCAGCAAGATGCGGCAGAAGACGATCGCCGCCTTCGAGGAGACGCTGGCCCACGTCAAGGCGCTGGGCGGGACGGAAGTGGTCGTGGCGGAGTTCGGAGCTTCGTCGCACCTGCTCCCCGTCGACGTGTTCGCCAACCGTCCGGTCTTCACCGACGAGCAGTGGGACAGCCTGACGTCGGGCCTGGAGGAACTCGGCAAGATCGCCAACTCGGCCGGGATGAGGCTCAGCTACCACCACCACATGGGTACCGGCGTCATGACCAGAGCCGACGTCGACCGGTTGCTGGCCTCTACCGACCCGGCCCTGGTCCACCTGCTGCTCGACACCGCCCACATCGCCTTCGCCGGCGATGATCCGCTGGAGCTGGCCTGGGCTCACGCCGACCGCATCGGCCACGTCCACCTGAAGAGCATCCGGCCCGAGGTCGTGAGCCAGGTGCGTGAAGAAGGCCTGTCGTTCCAGGAGGCCGTCGAGCTCGGCGTCTTCACCGTGCCCGGCGACGGCGCGATCGACTTCCGGCCGATCCTCGAGGCGCTGGCCGACGCCGACTACCGGGGGTGGCTCGTCGTGGAGGCCGAGCAGGACCCGAACAAGGCCATCCCGCTCGAGTACGCCAAGAAGGCCCGCGCCTACCTCGCCGACCTTCTGGGCTGGTAGCGCACTCCGGAATCGCAGCAAGTGGACTGGCGTTCGGGCACCACTCAGAACAGCGAGGACACCAGGTATGTACGCGACATTCGAACGAGACGTGTTCTTCAGCTTCTTCATGTTCACGGCGGACCTGAGGCCACAGGACCCGCGTTACACCCAGATCCTGATCAATCATCTCAAAGCCCTCGTCGACATGGGCTACGACGGCTTCGATCTGCACATCGCCTCCCAGCCCGTGGCCGTTGACCACCGGCTGGAGGTCGAAAGCTATGTCGGCCTGAAGAAGGCGTTCGACAAGGCGGGGCTGAAGGACGTGAAGTTCACGACCAACGTCGGGACCACGCGGACCTTCGACCCGACATCACCCTACGAGGAACAGCGCAGCCAGGCCCTGGAGTACCTCAAGTCAAGGGTCGACATCACGCGGGTCCTGGGCGGCGACTCGATCATGTCGGGGCCGTTCCTCTACCCCTACGGCGTCTTTCCGGTCACGGACGCCGACGAGCCGATCTGGAGCGACGCCCTCCTCGACTGGATGAAGGCGCACTACCACGCGGCGCGATCGGTCTTCGAGGAACTCGCCGCCTACGCCGAGACGCAGAAGGTCAAGCTCGCCGTCGAACCGGTGAAGAGCTGGGAGACACCCCCGCCCAACATGGTCTCCGAGGTGCTGGACTTCCTGGACGTCCTCGAGCACCGGCACTGCGGCGTCACGATCGACACCGCCCAGGTCGTGATGGAAAGCCAGGGGCCCTCCGTCTTCAGGGACAACGTCGCCAGGGCCGCACGACAGGACCGGCTCTACTACGTCCACCTCTCCGCACCTGACCGGGGTGCGGTGCGGGACAGCTGGATCCCGTGGGGCATCGTCCTCAACGAGCTCGAACCCGTCTACCGCGGGCCGTACCTGATCGAGGTGTTCAACGCGATCCCGCCGTTCGACAGCTCCATGCGAATGGCGCGCCGGCGCTTCTGGCGGCCGGGCGAGGACGACCCGAACCCCAACGCCGACAGCGCCTACGACGTCGCCCTGGCCGCGCTGGACGAACTGCGAGAGCAGGTCGCCCTGGTCGCCCGGAAGTCATCCGACCCGTCGCGCCTGGCCGCCAGCCACGTCTGACCTGCTCGACTGGCGCATCTCTCCACCACCTCAGGAGGGTCCCGAATGCCGGCTCAACTGTCAGATCCCATCACCATGGTCGCCAAGCGGGCGGGCGACGTCCAGATTCACACCTTCGTCTCGTCCTTCACGTCCGACAACATCGCGAACGCCACGCACATCATCGAGACCAGGAACCAGCTGGTCCTCGTCGATGCGCAGTTTCTCGCTCCTTACGCGAGGGCGTTCAGGGACTACGCCGACGGCCTGGGCAAGCCGATCGACCGGCTGTACGTCTCGCACCGGCACCCCGACCACTGGTTCGGCCTGGGCACCGCGTTCAGCGACGTCACGATCTACGCGTTGCCGGAAACCGTGAGCTTCATCCAGGAGCACGGCGAGGACTCGGTGAGCGACCACTGGAAACTCGGTGACCTGGCGCCGGGTGACGTAGTCGTTCCCCAGAAGATCGTCAGCCCCGGTGAAGAGACGATCGACGGGGTCAGGTACGTCTTCGAGCAGGTCGAAGAGGCTGAGATCGACTTTCAGCTCACCATCGGGCTTCCCGACTTGGGGGTCTGTTTCGCCCAGGACCTGATCTACAGCGGCACCCACCTGTACCTGACGAAGCAGATGGGTCACTGGATTCGGGTGCTGCAGGAAATGCTGGTGGCGGACTACGAATTGTTCATGCCGGGCCACGGTCTGCCGGCTGACAAAAATGAAGTCGCTCGTAACATCGAGTACCTCCTGGCCGCTCAGCAGGCGAGCGGCGAGGGGTTGACGAACGACGCCTTCAAGGCCTTCATGCTGCAACGGTATCCCGAACGCAAATGTCCAGGCATTTTCGACATATATCTGCCGCGGCTGTTCGGCGGTGCGAGCGACTACTGACTGCGAAGGTGCTCAACCATGAACGAGCGATTCACAGTAGGGCGGTACCTGGTGGACCGGCTCCATGAACTGGGTCTGGACCACCTGTTCTCCATCGCGGGCGACTATTCGATTGAATGGTTGAACCGGTATGTCACGCCGAGCAGTGTCCAGATCATCGAGGAAGTCAACGAGGTGAACGCGGGTTATGCGGCGGACGGGTACGCAAGACTGAAGGGCATCGGCGCTCTCTGCGTCACCTACTCCGCAGGCGCGTTGTGCGCCGTGAACGCTGTCGCCGGTGCTTACGTCGAGAAGGTTCCGCTCGTGCTGATCAACGGCACGCCGAGTACGAAGAAGACCCTCACCTTCGAGCAGACCGGTTTCAGTGCGCATCACTTCATCAGTGGGCGAGAAACCGATCAGCAGTCGTTCGAGCACATCACCGTCGCAACCGTGCGAATCGACAATCCCGACCTTGCTCCACTGATGATCGATTATGCGCTGACCCAGTGCATCAGCGAACGACGCCCGGTGTACGTCGAGCTGCTCGAGGACGTGGTCGACCTGGAGTGCGAGCCGCCGAGGGGCGTGCTGGAGCCCGCCAGGGTGTTGTCGGACGAGGCCAGTCTGGAACAGTCGGTGGAGCAGATCTGCGCGAGGCTCGACAGCGCGGAGAACCCCCTGATCTGGGTCGGTGTGGAGATCGACCGGCTGGGCCTTCAGGAGAAGGCCATGAGCCTGATCCGGGAGCTGAACGTCCCGTTCGCCACGGAACTCCTGAGCAAGTCCGTCCTTCCTGAAGACGACCCGCAGTTCTTCGGCGTGCTCGACGGCCAGGCGTCGTCGGCCACCGTCGCGGACCTGGTCAAGAGGTCCGATTTCATCCTGGCGCTCGGCGTCTGGCTGACGGACATCAACTCGCTGGGCTGGGAACCGGACTTCGACACGACCGCCTTCGCGTCGATGGACGCGGTCAAGCTCGGAACCTATTTCGGTGGGCAGGTCGCGTTGGAGCACCTGATCGACGGGATACTGGAAAAACAGGTCGCGCCCAAGGCGTGGAACCCGCCGGAGAAGCCGGTCCGCGGCGCGCCGACCACGGATCCCACTGATCCGATCACCTACCAGGGGTTCTACGACTTCATTCAACAACACGTCGACAAGGACACCATCGTCGGTAGCGATTCGAGCCTGAACTACTTCGGCAGCCTGCTGCTCGACGTACCCGGCCAGGGAGCGTTCGTCGCCCAGTCGTCCTACTCGTCGATCGGTTACATCGGAGCCGCTGCGACCGGTCTCTGCCTGGCAAAGGGGCCCACCAAGAGAGTGATGGTGTTCTCGGGTGACGGCGGCTTCCAGATGACCGCTCAATGCCTCTCGACGCAGACTCGTTTCAAGCTCAACCCCATCATCTTCGTGATGAACAACGGGGTCTACGGGGTAGAGCAATGGCTCGCCGATTCAACGGTGTTCCACACCGACAAGCCGTTCTACGAGTCATGCGTCCTGCACCCGTGGAACTACAGCAAGCTGTCCGACGTGTTCGGGTGCAAGGGATGGAAGGTCGGAACGTACGGGGAGCTCGAGCACGCCATGGCGGGTGCTCTGGCGAACTCGACCAGCCCGTCCATCATCCAGGTCCTGGTACCGGGCAAGTCGATTCCCGACAATGCGGAGTGGAAGACGCAGTAGTACGTCGACCGGCGTGCCTGGTGTCCGGACGGGACGCCAGGCACGCCGGACCCGTGAGCAGGTGGAGTTGGTCTGGGTCAGCAGACCGAGTCGCCAGGGCAGGCTGTTGTAGTCGCCCCCGCGCTGGGATCCTTGCCTTGGTGCAGAGCAACTGGGCCAGTCCGCGCGGATCGCGGCGGCCTTGGCGTTCTGCGGCGGGATTTCCCGTGTCAACCCGTGCTGAGCTTGATCGTCGCGGCCGTCAGGACAGAACGGCCCTGAACACGTCGCGTGTGGACGGTGTCCGTGGCGCTCGCCGACAGCCGTGAGCCGCTCGAGGGTCGGGGCGGGGTCTCCATCGGCGGTGGAAGCTCTCGGTCCAAGCTCCCTTCTCAGACCCGCAGCTGCGTCCTCTGTCATCCTCGGCACCGCACAGCTCGCCAGGGCCGTGCGGCACCAGACAGGACTCCGGTGTGGATGATCCGCAGTGGATGAACATCTGTGCTGTGCAACGGTGGTCAGCCTTCCTTCAGAAGGCGAGCTGCCAGGTTGGCGGAGTTGTCGGACTCCTTGGCGGTGACCAGTGGGTAGACGCTGCCGTCCGATGCGAGCAGGTCGAGGGTCAGGTCACCACTTGCGCTGTGCTTGATGTCCACGTTCACCCTCAGGTTCGCCGAGGCGTTGCTCGTGCGGCCGGAAACGGTCACCGGGCTGGTGGCGGCGCCGATGCCGGGGATGGCCGTGTCGGTGGTGGTGAAGAAGATCGACAGGGCCGAGGCTGTGTACAGCAGCCGGGTGTCGCTGGTGAAGGTGGAGGAGGTGATGGAGACGCCGGGGGCGAAGATGTCGACGCAGGTGCCGTAGTTGGAGAAGGAGGCTTTGGTGTCGG
>NZ_JBEXVQ010000074.1:0-12272 GCF_040629405.1 Lentzea sp. NPDC005914
GCCGACGAGAGCCCTGAACGACCGACCTGTCCCGGATCTCGAACTCCATCGCAACCCCTCAACCAGGGTGTTGCGACGACTCCTAGAACCCAAGCTCACGAGCCGGGGGCCTTCTCGTTGGAACTGTGAGGACTTCTAGCGGTTCGGCCACTCCCAGCGGATGCCGAACACACCTGGTCCGAACCCGAGTGCCACGGCGTGCACGCCGCCGCCCGAGTCCAGGGTCAGGTTGCGGCGCCGCGACGGAGTCTCGTCGCCCGCGGGCACGCTGTACTGCTGCACGCGCGAGGGCAGGTTCGCCTCGTCGAAGCGGACCTCGATGACGTACTCGCGGACCGGGAGGCGGAACTTGCGCGCGAACGTGTTGTTGCCCTTCGGCGCGTGGCCCTCGGGGAACACCAGTTGGTATTCCATGATGAGGGTCTCGCCGCGGGTCAGCGGACGTTCGAACATCATCTCGGCGACCATGATGTTGGCTTCGTGGTCGCGTGCGATCCGGCCCAGGTGGCAGTTGCGCACGTTGACGATCTCGGGAAGAACATCGCTCTCCTCGGTCTCGAACACGAGCGCCCAGCGGTCGGGGCCGTCCTGCTCCGCGCGGAGGATCTGCCGCACCCACACTGATTTCTGCCCGCCGTCGGCAGAGATCTCGATGCGGTCGTGCTGGCTGATCCTGCCGAGCTTCAGGTCGGACGTGGTGTCGACCTTCGAGAGCAGGTTCGCGACCCGCTCACGACGCGCCCAGAGGGCGTCGATCGGCATCATCGTCGTCGGGCGGCAACGGCGGCCTCGCGGACGAGGTGGGCCGAGCAGCGCCGACAGACCCGACTGAGGCACGCCCAGGACCGACTCGAGGTGCCGAAGCGCCTCCAGCGATTCAGGGCGTTCCGGCCTTCGCCGGCCTGACTGCCAGTAGCTGAGCGTCGCGACGCTGATGGTCACGCCGCGCAGTGCCAACCGGTGCTGGATGCGGTCGAGGCTGAGACGGCTCGCCTTGATCGCAGCCCTCAACGCCTCCGGGAATGGTCCCGTGGTCAAGAGTTGCGTAAGGCTGCCGTGGCCCGTTGAGTCAGTGTCTTCAACGGTCAGTGTTGGTCGACCGGCAGCAGTGGTCATGGTGACTCCCCGCTGTCATAAGATCACGCCCCAGTGACCCTACCCGTCCGTGAACATCGCTGGTCGGAGCCGGATGGAGTCAATGGTTAATCCATACGGTTGATGAGTTCACGCTTTCGAGACTCATCTGTCAAGCGATCCGAACCGATCAGTAACATCCCTGTGCAGTTCACGCCTCGTATCGAGATGGCTCTAGTGTGTGTCCGGTGAACGACCTCGACGTGCTGACCTCCGTGGCCGGCGCGGTGCTCGGACCCGGTCCGCACGCGGTTGTCGACCTGCTCGACGTGGTGCCCGGCGTCCAGGTGGACGCGGTGCGGGCCACGGACGACCTGCTGCCCCGGCTGGCGCACGAGGAATCCCTCGCGAACATCCTCCTGCTCGCCCACGCGTCGCTGCGACCCGGCGGTGTTCTGGTGGCCGCGGTCCCGGAACTGGACCGGCTCGGCGCGTTGAGGCCGACCGCTCCGCCGCCCAAGGTGCACGGCGACCGGGTCACGGTGCAGCTGTGGGACTGGGCTCCGGACGGCCTGTCGTACGGCCTGGAGGTCGTGACGCTGCTGAGGGGCATCTCGGGGTGGGAGATCTCCGCGACGGCCTCCACGCGCCACAGGGTTCTGCCCGCGGCTGAGATGGAGGACACGCTGAAGGCCGCCGGGTTCATGAGCGTTCAACGACTTTCCCCAGGCGAGAGCGGCTACCGCGTGCCGGTGTGGGTGGCGGTCGCGTGAGCCGGGTGCGGCCGGTTCCCGGTGGACGGGCCGTCGAGGTCGAACCGGAACGCGTCGAGGGCTGGATCGCGAGGTTCGCGGACCGGCACGGCGCTGTCGACATCACTGTCGGCGACCACGTGCGAGTCGTCGCGGCCGACGGCGCCACGGCCACGTTCGCCACGCGCGGTGGTACCTCCTTGGAAGAGGTGGTTGACAATCTGACGGCACCCCGCCGGATCGGCCTGGTCCTCGTGCGGCTCGGCGGGCACAGCGTCGGCGTGGCGTTCGGCGGCAAGGTCGAGGTGTCCGCGACCGACCGCAAGCAGGTGCACGGCCGCATCCGGGCCGGCGGGTGGTCGCAGCAGCGGTTCGCCCGGCGCCGCGAGGGGCAGGCCCGCGTCGCGCTCCAGGCGGCCGCGGACGACGTGTTCCGGGTTCTGGTCCCGAGGCTCGCCCAGGTGGACAGCGTCGTGCTCGGCGGCGACTGGCAGGCGCTGGACGTCCTGCGCAACGACCGCAGGCTGCGAGACGTCTTCGCCAAGGCAGAGGACCGGGTGCTGGACGTGCCGGAACCTCGGCGCTCGGTCCTGGACGAGGCCGCTGAACGGGCCCGCTGCGTTGAGATCGTGATCCAGGACACAGAGGCAACCGGATCATCGGCCGACCGCATGGATACGGGTGAGGGTGCCTGACAGAGGCGCCACTGACCTGCTGGAGTCGCAAGTGCGCAAACGAATGGTGATCGTGGCCGGAGCGGTGGCCCTGGGGGCCGTCGGCATCGCGGTGCCCGCGCTGGCGCTGAGCGGCGGCGGCAACCCCACGCCGCCCACGACCTCGGCTCCGGCGACGACGGTCACGACTTCGCCGGGCGCCCCGTCGTCGCCGGTGACGACTTCTCCGGGTGCACCGTCCTCGACGGTGACGACCTCGCCGGGTACGCCGTCGACGACGAGGAGCACCACGCCGGGAGGGCCGTCGAGCACGGCGCCGCAGTTGCCGACGACCTCGCCGATCCAGCCGACGCCGTTGCCGACCCGTCCGCCGACGACGTCGTCCCCGGTGTCGACGACGATCCCGCCGCTCCCGACGACGCCGCCGGTCTCGTCGAGCCCGGCCCGGTGAGGAGCCACCGCTGAACTGGGAGGCCGAGTTCACCGACTGCTTCGACCGGTGCGCCGACTCGATGCGCTTCACGGCGTTCTTGTTGTGCGGTAACTGGCACGAGGCAGAAGACGTGATGCAGTCGGCGTTCTTGAAGCTGTACCTGGCCGGTCCCAAGCTCAGCGACCGGTCGGGGCTCGAACCGTACCTGCGTCAGATCGTCGTGCGGACGTTCCTCGCCGAACGCCGGAAAGTGCGATGGCGCAGGGAGAAGCTGACTGACGCACCCCCAGAGGGCCTGTCCTCCGCCGCAGGGGCGGAGGACAGGCTCGTGGTGTGGCAGGCGCTCACCGGCGTGCCCGCACGCCAACGCGCTGTGCTCGTGCTGCGCTATTGGCACGATCTCAGCGTCGAGGAGACGGCGACGGCGCTGAACTGTTCGACCGGAACCGTGAAGTCGCAGAGCAGCAAGGGCCTGGAGACGTTGCGGCGCAAGCTGGGGCCTGAGTTCGATCACTTGAGGCTGGAGGTGTGATGGTTCGCGAAGACGATCTGCGGGCGACTTTCTCCGCTCTGCACGGGGAAGAAGCACCGCCGCGTGCCGTCACGGCCGCCGACCTGATCCAGCGCGGCCAGGCCGTGCGGACCCGCCGGCGCACCATCGCCGTGGTCGGCACCGGGCTCGCGACCGTGGGTGTCGTGGCCGTCGCGCTCGCCGTGCTGCCGTCCGCGAAGCCGCCGGAACCGCTGGTGCCCGGGCCTTCCACGACGACCTCGACGCCGCCGCCGTCCTCGTCTCCGTCGCCCGTGCTGCCCACGACGCCGATGAGCACGCCCGAGTCGACGCGGACCACGACGCCGCCGGGCTCGACCCAGCCACCGTTGCGGGTGACGACGTCGGTGAGCCCACCGGGGGTGCCGTCGGGGACCAGCCCGCAGACGTCGGTCAACACCACGTCGCCCTCGAGTCACGTGGAATCCGTTCCGCAGACTTCTCGCTGAGCGGCACAATCCGGGCATGACTGCCCAGATCAGGCTCGTCGAGATCACCGACGCCAACCGCGACGCGGTGATCGCCCTGCGCGTGCACCCCGCACAGGAGAAGTTCGTGGCGTCCGTGGAGACGTCCTTCCGGCACGCGCAGGCGTATCCCGACGCCAAACCGTGGTTCCGCGCGGTCTACGACGGTGACACGCCCGTCGCCTTCGTCATGCTGAGCTGGAACCTGGTTCCCCGGCCGGAGTGGCGCGGGCCGTACTTCCTGTGGCGGCTGCTCGTGGACGCCCGGTTCCAGGGCCGCGGCTACGGCACCGCGATCCTGGACGAGGTCGTGCGGTTGATCCGAGCGGACGGGGCGACCGAGCTGATCACCAGCTACATGCCGGGCGAGGGCTGCCCCGAGCCGTTCTACCGCGCCTACGGCTTCGAGCCGACGGGGGAGATCGACGCGGAGGGCGAGCCGATCCTGGCGCTGGACCTCACCGGACGCTGACTCGCGACGATCGCGGCCAGGGCGAGCGCGAAACCGAGGAGCTGCACCAGGTTCAGCGTCTGACCGAGCACCACGACCCCGAGCAGCGCCGCCACCATCGGCGACAGCAGGCCGAGCATCGACACCGACGTGACCGGCAGCGTCGTGATCGCGCGGAACCACAGCACATAGGCGAGCAGACCGCCGATTCCGCCGAGCCACAGGTAGCCGATCAGCGCCGGGAGACCGATCGCGGGCGGCGCGCCCTCGACCAGGAACGTCACCGGCACCAGGAACACCCCACCCGCGGTGAGCTGCCAGCCCGCGAACGCCGTCGGGCTCGCCTCCGCCGGCCTGCCCCACTTCTTCGTCAGCGTCACGCCGAGCGCCATCGTCGCGGCGCCACCCAGCCCCGCCAGGACGCCGATCACGTCGAACCCGGCCGCCGGGCCGAGCACCACCAGGCCGACGCCGACCATGCCGATCACGCCCCACGCGAGCCGCCACGCCGACGGGCTCTCCTTCAGCACACCCACCGCCAGCAGCGCCACCACGAGCGGCTGCGCGGCGCCGAGGGTGGCCGCGACACCGCCTGGCAGGCGTTCGGCCGCGATGAACAGGAACGGGAAGAACAGGCCGATGTTGAGCACGCCGAGCACTCCGGCCCGCCACCACCAGGAGCCGCTCGGCAGCGTCCGCGTGATCGCGAGCGCGATGAGACCGGCGGGCAACGAGCGGAGCAGGCCGGCGAAGAGCGGGTGACCGGCGGGCAGCAGCTCGGTGGTCACGACGTAGGTCGAGCCCCAGACGACCGGGGCGAACGCCGCGAGCGCGATGCGGAGGTGGTTTCTCACGTCCTCCAGTGTTGGTCGCGGGGATCAATGAGTCCAACACATGCTTTTCATCCGATCCATCGTGATTCAAGATAGATCGAATGGAGCTCCAGCAGCTGCGGTACGTGGTGGCGGTCGCCGAGACCGGCAGCTTCACGAAGGCGGCCCGGCGGTGCCTCGTCGTGCAGTCGGCTTTGAGTCATCAGATCGCGCGCCTCGAACGCGAGCTCGGCGCCCGGCTGTTCGACCGCACGAGCCGCAGCGTGAGACTGACTCCGGCGGGATCGGCGTTCCTGTCGCCGGCCCGGCAGTGCCTCGACTTCGCGGAACGCGCGGCGGCCGAGGTCGCGGCGGCCGTGGGGGAGGTGCGCGGACAGGTCGTGGTCGGCGTGATCCCGACCGTCGCCGCCGTGGACCTGCCCGCCGCGCTGAGGGTGTTCCGCGAGAGGTACCCGCAGGTGCGGGTCGCGTTGCGGATGCTGCCGAGCCACGAGCTCGCCGAGCAGGTGCGCCACGGTGTGATCGACCTGGCGTTCCTCGGACTGCCGCCGGGCGTGAAACCCGAGGGCGTGCGCGGGCACGAGCTGGCGCGCGACGATCACGTCGCCGTGGTGGCACCGTCGCATTCCCTTGCGGGGCAAGCGGAAACCGATCTGCGGACGCTCGCCGACGAGCTGTTCGTCGACTTCCCCGCCGGCTCGCCGGGGCGCATGCAGTCCGATCAGGCGTTCGCCGCGGCCGGGCTGCACCGCGACGTCGCCTTCGAGGTGACGACCGCCGAACTGATGGCGGGCCTCCTGCGGGAAGGACTCGGCGTCGCGGTGCTGCCGTCGCGGTACACGCCGCGGCTGAGCGGGGTGGTGACGGTGCCGATCACCAACGGGCCGTCACGGGTGGAGCACCTGGTGTGGAGCACGGCCGGGCTGACTCCGGCCGCCGCCGCGTTCCTCGACGTGCTCGGTGTCGCGGCCGGTTAGCCCGCGGTGCCGGTGGCGAGCAGGCCGCCGTCGACGCGCACGGTCTCGCCGGTGATCCACGAAGCGCCGTCCGAGCAGAGGAAGGCCACGAGCGAGGCCACGTCCTGCGGCGTGCCGAAGCGCTTCATCGGGTACGCCTGGACGCCTTCCTCCTCGCGGCCGCTCCACAGCGCCTCGGCGAACTTCGTCTTCACCACGGCGGGCGCGACGGCGTTGACGCGCACCTTCGGGCCGAGCTGCCACGCCAGCTCCTCGGTGAGGCGGATCAGCGCCGCCTTGGACGCCCCGTAGGCGCCGATCACGCCGGTGGACCGGATGCCGCCGACCGATGCGATGTTCACGACCGCGCCGCCGTGCTCGCCCATCCACGCCTTCCACGCGAGCTGGGTGAAACCGAGCGCCGCCACGACGTTGACGTCGAAGATCTTCCGGACGGCGTTGAGGTCGGCGTCCATCAGGAACCCGAACTGCGGGTTGATGCCGGTGTTGTTGACCAGGACGTCGAGGCTGCCAAACTCCTCGACCGTGCGCGCCACGACCTCCTCGCGGGACGCGTCGTCGCCCGCGTTGCCCTGGATCGTCAGCACCTTGCCGCCGAGCTCCTGCGCGGCCGCGGCGAGCTGGTCGGCCTTGCGGCCGGTGATGGTGACGGCGGCGCCGCGGGAGAGCAGCTCGCGTGCGATGCCGAGGCCGATACCGCGGGACGCGCCGGTGACCAGCGCGGTCTTGCCCGAGAAGTCTTCGCTCATGGCGGCAATCTATGGGTCAGGCCACAGGTGGGAAATTCGATGGTCGAGATCCCGTAGAATGGGTGTCGTGATCCTCCTGGAGTAGGCCGAACCGGACGTGCCATCCCTTGTCATGCCCGGAGTTCTTCTACTGCTCGGAGTTTCTCTTGATCACCGCAACTGACATGGAGTTGCGCGCGGGCTCACGCATTCTCGTGAGTGGCGCCAACCTGCGCGTTCAGCCCGGCGACCGCATCGGCCTCGTGGGCCGCAACGGTGCCGGCAAGACGACTTCCCTTCGCGTCCTCGCGGGTGAGGGCCAGCCCTACGGCGGCGACATCAGCCGCAAGGGCGAGCTCGGCTACCTGCCGCAGGACCCGCGCGAGGGCGACCTGTCGGTCATCGCCAAGGACCGCGTGCTGTCCGCCCGCGGCCTCGACCAGCTTCTCCGCGACATGGAGAAGGCCCAGACGAAGATGGCCGAGCTGGTCGACCCGGCCGAGCTCGACACCGCCGTCACCAAGTACGGCAAGCTCGAGGAGCGCTTCGCGGCGCTGGGTGGCTATGCCGCCGAGTCCGAGGCCGCCCGCATCTGCTCGAACCTGGGCCTCCCGGACCGCGTGCTGGAGCAGCAGCTCAAGACGCTCTCCGGTGGTCAGCGCCGCCGTGTCGAGCTGGCGCGGATCCTCTTCGCCGCGTCCGAGGCGGGCATCGGCGCCAAGTCGAGCACGGTCCTGCTGATCGACGAGCCGACCAACCACCTCGACGCCGACTCGATCACGTGGCTGCGCGGCTTCCTCAAGTCGCACGACGGCGGCCTCGTCGTGATCTCGCACGACGTCGAACTGCTCGACGACGTCGTGAACAAGGTGTGGTTCCTCGACGCGATCCGCGGCGAGGTCGACATCTACAACCTCGGCTGGAAGAAGTACCTCGAAGCCCGTGCGACGGACGAGAAGCGCCGTCGCCGTGAGCGCGCCAACGCCGAGAAGAAGGCCGGCGCGCTGATGACGCAGGCCGCCAAGATGGGCGCGAAGGCCACGAAGGCCGTTGCGGCGCAGAACATGGCGAAGCGCGCCCAGAAGCTGCTCGACGGTCTCGACGACGTGCGCCAGAGCGACAAGGTCGCGCGGATCACCTTCCCGGCGCCCGCCTCGTGCGGCAAGACCCCTTTGATGGCAGAGGGTCTGAGCAAGTCCTACGGTTCGCTGGAGATCTTCACCGGCGTGGACCTCGCGATCGACAAGGGTTCCCGCGTCGTCGTGCTCGGCTTCAACGGTGCCGGCAAGACGACGTTGCTGCGGTTGCTGGGCGGCAGCGAGAAGATGGACGCGGGCAAGATCGTGCCCGGTCACGGCCTGAAGATCGGCTACTTCGCGCAGGAGCACGAGACGCTCGACCACAACGCGTCGGTGTGGGAGAACATCCGGCACATGGCGCCGGACGAGCAGGAGCAGAAGCTGCGGTCCTTGCTCGGCACGTTCCTGTTCACCGGCGAGCAGCTCGACCAGCCCGCGGGCACGTTGTCCGGTGGCGAGAAGACGCGACTGGCGCTGGCCGGTCTGGTGTCGTCGGCCGCGAACGTGCTGCTGCTCGACGAGCCGACCAACAACCTCGACCCGGCCTCGCGCGAGCAGGTTCTCGACGCGCTGCGGCGGTACGAGGGCGCGGTCGTTCTCGTGACGCACGACCCCGGTGCGGTCGAGGCTTTGGAGCCCGAGCGGGTGATCCTGTTGCCCGACGGCACCGAGGATCATTGGTCGGAGGACTACCTCGAGCTCGTGCAGCTCGCGTGATCTCCACCCCTCAAAGGATTACCGAGCGCACCCTGTGATCAACTGAGTGTGATCGAATCGACCGTTCGGCGATCTCTTCGCTTGATCACCTGGCGTTCTGCGTGAACCTGTTCGATCATTGCGACGACAGGGGCCGTAGAACGGCCCGACCTGCTCGTACGGAAGGCGGGACGAGGTGGCTGACCTGAAGAAGGGTGCCCGGATCACCGGCGCCACGCGGGACAAGCTGGCCGCTGACCTGAAGAAGAAGTACGAAAAGGGCGCGAGCATCCGGGCTTTGGCTGAAAGCACCGGGCGTTCCTACGGCTTCGTGCACCGGGTTCTGTCGGAATCCGGCGTCACGCTGCGCGGTCGCGGTGGCGCCACCCGGACGAAGAAGAAGTAGCTGCAACTCAGACTGCTACTCTCCGGTAACTAGCTTCTAGTTCGCCGGAGGTAATCACCATGCCAGTGCCCGCTATCGACGCTGGCGTGCTCGAGCGCGGTGGTGTTCGGCTCGCGATTTCCGGGCCGCTCGCGACCGTCACTCTCGATCGTCCCGACGTGCTCAACGCACAGACGCCGGCCACCTGGGCGGCGTTGCGGCACATCGGCGAACAGCTGGACCCGGACGTCCGCGTCGTGGTCGTCCGGGGTTCCGGTCGCGCCTTCTCGGCGGGTCTGGACCGGCGCATGTTCACCGGTGAGCCCGTCGACGGCGAACCCGGTGGCCTCGGTGCGATGCTGTCGTTGCCTGCTTCGGAGGCGGACGCTCGGATCGCCTCGTACCAGGCCGGGTTCACGTGGTTGAGCAATCCGGCACGCGTGACGATCGCCGCGGTGCAGGGGCATGCCATCGGCGCGGGCTTCCAGTTGGCGCTGGCGTGCGACTTCCGCGTGCTCGCCGAGGACGCGCAGTTCTGCATGGCCGAGACCGGGCTGGGTCTGGTGCCCGATCTCGGCGGGACGCTGCCTCTCGTGCGACTCGTGGGGTACTCGCGCGCGGCCGAGATCTGCGTGACCTCCCGGCGGGTGTCCGCCGCCGAGGCGTTGCAGATCGGCCTCGCGAACTCCGTCGTGCCCGCGTCCGGACTGGACGAGGCCGTCGAGGCGCTGGTCGCTGCTGTCCTGAAGCCGCTGCCGGGTGCTGTTTCCGAGACTCTGGCCCTGATCGCGTCCGCGGCCGCCGGGCCTTCTCTGGACACGCAGCTCGCCGTGGAGCGCGCCGCTCAGCTGCGCCGGATCTCGTCGCTGGCCGCACTGTCCGCCCAGGGCTGAATTCTCCCAGGTCATGGAATTGTCAGACCCATGTGCTGTTCTATAGGGCGTGGACGGTTACAGCTCCTGGCGATTCATGATGGGGGTGACTACGGACGCGCCTGCCAAGGTGCGCCGCGGCACCTTCCGGCGCGTGCTGGCCTTCGCCGGGCCGCATCGGGCGAAGCTCCTGGTCTTCCTCCTGCTGACGGTGATCTCGTCGGTTCTCGCGGTGACGACCCCGCTGCTCGCCGGCCGGGTGGTCGACGCGATCGTCGGCGGGTCCGCGCCGTCGGTCGTCGTGTGGCTGGCGGTGGTCATCGCGCTGGTGGCCGTCGTGGACGCCGGGCTGGGTGTCGTCGAGCGGTGGCAGTCGACCCGCATCGGTGAGGGGCTGATCTACGACCTGCGGCGTGCCGTCTTCGGCCACGTGCAGAAGATGCCCGTCGCGTTCTTCACCCGGACTCGCACCGGGGCGCTCGTCTCGCGGCTGAACAACGACGTCATCGGCGCTCAGCGGGCGTTCACGTCGACGCTGTCCGGGTTCGTCACGAACATCATCCAGCTGGTGCTGTCGCTCGGCGTGATGTTCACGCTGTCCTGGCAGGTCACGGCGCTGGCGCTGGTGCTGCTGCCGGTGTTCGTGCTGCCCGCCAAGCGGATGGGGCGGCGGATGGCGGACATGCAGCGCGAGGCGTCCTCGCTGAACGCTTCGATGGTGACTCAGTCGACCGAGAGGTTCTCGGCTCCTGGGGCGACCCTGGTGAAGCTGTTCGGGCGGCCCGACCGCGAGGAAGCCGAGTTCTCGGACAAGGCCGCGAAGGTCCGCGACATCGGGATCCGGACCGCTATGGCGACCCGGTGGTTCATGACCGGGCTGACTTTGGTGTCCGCGTTGGCTCAGGCGTTGGTGTACGGGCTGGGCGGGTACCTGGCTTTGACCGGGCATCTGGCTGCGGGCACCGTGGTTTCGCTGGCGTTGCTGCTCACGCGGCTGTATGCGCCGCTGACTGCTTTGGCGAACGCTCGTGTTGACGTCATGACTGCGCTTGTGTCGTTTGAGCGGGTGTTCGAGATTTTGGATCTCAAACCGATGATTCAGGAGCGGGCTGACGCTCGGGGGCTGCCTGCTGGTGCCGTGTCGGTCGAGTTCGACGATGTCCGCTTCGCGTACCCGTCTGCTGACAAGGTGTCGCTGGCTTCTTTGGAGTCTGTGGCCACTTTGGACACTCGGGGTGGGGAAGAGGTGTTGCACGGCATCAGCTTCAAGGCTGAGGCTGGGCAGTTGGTTGCTGTGGTCGGATCGTCCGGGGCTGGGAAGTCGACGCTCGCTTCGCTCGTGCCTCGGTTGTACGACGTGGATTCCGGCTCGGTTCGTCTGTCCGATGTGGACGTTCGGGATCTGACGTTCGAGGCGTTGCGCTCGACTGTTGGTGTTGTGACGCAGGATGGGCATCTGTTCCACGACACGATTCGCGCGAATCTGGAGTATGCGGCGCCCGGGGCTTCTGATGACGAGTTGTGGGACTCGTTGCGGCGGGCCCGGTTGTTCGAGCTGGTGGGGTCGTTGCCTGATCAGCTCGACACGGTGGTCGGGGAGCGCGGGTATCGGCTGTCCGGTGGGGAGAGGCAGCGGTTGACGATTGCCCGGTTGCTGCTGGCTCGGCCTCGGGTGGTGATCTTGGATGAGGCTACTGCTCATCTGGACTCCGAGTCTGAGGCTGCTGTGCAGGAGGCGTTGACTGAGGCGTTGGCTGGGCGGACGTCGTTGGTTATTGCTCACAGGTTGTCGACTATTCGGGCTGCTGATCAGATTTTGGTGTTGGAGCACGGGGAGATTGTTGAGCGGGGGACGCATACCGAGTTGATGAGTGCTGAGGGGCGGTATGCGGATCTCTACAACACTCAGTTTGCTGAGCCGCCTGTGGTTGGGGTTTCTCCTGCGGTTCGGTTTAGTGAGCGGGCTGAGGTTGGGTTTTAGGGGTTTTTAGGGACGCTGGTTTGTGGGTGGGTTGCGTTGCGTTGGGCGGGTCACGTTGCGTGCGTTTCGCGGCTTTGTGGGTGGTCGCCTTGCGTTTGGCGTGTCCTGTTTTAGGGCGCGGGGCTCTGCCCCGGACCCCGCCAATCTGATCAAAGACCAGCCAGCGCCGCTTGCGGGTTGATGGCACGCCTGGTGCTTTCGGCGGCTGCACGTTGCGTAGGTGGTGCGGTCCGGGTGGGGTCCCGTCACGAGCCGAGCCGGAGCGAGCCGCGCCAGGATCGGGGTGTCAACCGGACGAAAAGCGTGTCCGGTTGACACCC
>NZ_JBEXVQ010000075.1:0-12154 GCF_040629405.1 Lentzea sp. NPDC005914
TTCCTTCGGAGCCACCTCACGGCAACAAGTCATCAGCCACACCCCATCGCACTGGGCATCCGGAGCACTAACCCCGAACAACATCAACCTTAGGGGAAAGTCATGAGCAGGCCCCGGTTGCGGCACGTCGCGTTCGTCGTGCGGGACGCGAAGGAGATGGCGGACTTCTACACGTCGCGGTTCGGGATGGAGCTCTTCCACACCGATCCCGACGGCAGCCACTTCGTCACCGACGGGTACATCAACCTGGCGCTGATCCAGCAGCGGCTGGACGGCGACGTCCCGGCGGGGTTCAACCACTTCGGGTTCCAGGTGGAGTCGGTGGAGCCGTACCTGGAGACGCTGGAGCCGAAGCCCGCGCTGCGAGGGGGAGATCGGCCGTTCGCCGAGTACCGGGCGATCGACCCCGAGGGGAACTGGTTCGACCTGTCGGCGCACGGGTTCCTGCCGCCTGGAGCCGGGGAGGCCTGAGTCCGGGTTTCCGCCGCACGAGGTCTGGGAACCCGTCTGCGGGGCACCACAAGCGGTGCTGAGGAAGGGCTGTCGGGGCCTTCCCCAGCACCGCTTTCTCCTAGCGCGTGCCGGTCCAGTAGATCGCCCGCGCCACCTGGGCGTAGAGGCCCTTGGTGTGGTTGCGGAACATCGGCTCGGTGCCGAACAGCACCACCTTCGACCCGCCCGCCGACGTGCCGGAGACGACCGCCGCCTGGCCCGCGGCCGCCTCCTGGCCACCCGTGCCATTGTCACGCGGACGCCAGTGACCTGCGGCGATCACCGTGCTCCCGTAGCGCTGGTCGACCGTCACGCCCGCGCCGAGGTTCGTGAACCACTGAGGCGAGTAGACGAACGAGTGCGGCAGCGCGCCGGTACCGATCGGGCCGGTGCCGTTGACCACGTTCACCACGCCGTTGGCGTCCTCCCAGCCCGCGACCGGCGTGGCCTGCAGCAGGTGGGCGTCGACGTTGAACTTGCCGCCCGTCGCGCCCCGCGTGACCACACCGCCGCGCTGCAGGAATGCGTCCAGACCGGCCTTCGCGGCGGCGTTGAGCTGCGTGTAGTTCAGGCCGGACGACACGAACAGCACGTCGATCCGCGACCAGTCGAATCCCGCGTTCAGCACCGCCGTGGAGATCGTGCGGACGTCGAAGCCGGACTCCCGCAGCACCTGCAGCTCGTCCGCACCGACCGCGGCGGCGATCGTCTTGCGCTGCAACGCCGTTCCTCCGGCCTTGGCCGTGGTGAACCGGACGCCGTAACGGTCGGCGACCTCCCGCGCGGCGAGCCGTTCCGCCGCCGGCACCACGACCGTGCCGTCGTCCTGGCGGCGCAGCGAGATCCCGCGTCCGAGCAGGTCGTTGACGGCCTGAGCGTCCTTGGCGTCGTTCAGCGTCAACGCCAGATCCGCGCCAGGAGCGGCGTCGACGTCACCGGTCGGAGCCGCCGCGACGACGTCGCGTCCGTTGAAGTGGAACGCGCCGTTCTTGTAGATGTCGATGGAAGCGCCCCAGAGCAGGCGGTGGCTCCAGCCCGAGATGTCGTACATGACCGGAACCTTGGTGCTGATGTCGCTGCCCTGCTCCAGCATCACGTTCGCGAGCGCGCGCTTCGGCTGGTGCATGTCGACCACGTACGACCCGGCCTGATAACGCTTACCGCCCAGCGTGAAGGCCTTTTCGGCGCGTTCGACCCGGACGTCGTGGGCGACCAGGTGGTCGACGAGCCGGGCCGCGGCGGGTGCCGAACGGTCGTTGGTGATCACGTAGGCGCGCGGGAACTCGGTGCGGTAGCGGTCTTCCGGCCCGAATCCCGGCACGAAACCGTCCGGGATCTCGCGCTGCGGCTCGCCCGCCTTGCCGCGGCGGAACATCTCGACCTGGTTTCCGATCAGCTCACCGCGGTGGTCGTCCACGTAGTCGATCGTGGTGTTGATCGTGGACTCGACGACGTCGGTGTTGATGAGCGCGCGCCGTTGCAGCTCGGCGACCGGCAGCGTGTCGTACGCCTGGCGGTTGACCTGCTGCGGGATCTCGATCGTGTACGAGATGGCGCCGTGGTACATCGAGTACTGCGCGGTGTAGATCGGCGCCCAGCCGTCCCACACGCCGGGGTCGTAGTCGCGGAACGGGATCTCCGGCTTCGCCGTCTCCGGGTGGCCGAGGCCCTGCACACCCTTCTCCATCGCGAGACCGTTGGCGTAACCGTGCTTGATGTACAGGTCGAAGTCGTAGTTCTGGCCGTGCGGCGGAGTGGTCGGCTCGATGAGCGTGTTCTCCGAGTAGCCGTGCTCGTCCAGCATCATCAACGGCTGGGTGTGCTCGACGATGTCGCGCATCACCCTGTTCTCGGGCTGCGAGCTCGTGGCGAAGTCGCGGTTGAGGTCGAAGCCCGCGTTGTTCTGCCTGGTGCCGGCGACGCGGCCGTCCGGGTTGGCCGTGAGGTTGAAGTAGATCCTGCTGCGGCGCAACAGGTTCTGCGTCTCACGGTCGTTCGACGTGGCGAGGTGCTCGATGACGCGCAACGCGCCGTCGGTGCCTTCCCACTCGTCGCCGTGGATGTTGTTGTTGATCCAGACCGGTGCCTTGTAGAGGCTCGGCGGGACCTTGCGGCCTTCTTCGATCGAAGCCCGGAACTGTTCCTGCAGACGGGTTTGCGCCGGGCTCTCCGGCGCGGTCAGCGTGACCAGGTACAGGTCGCGGCCGAGTCCTGACTGGCCGACGACCTCGACCGAGACCCGGTTGCTCTTCTGCTGCAACGCGTTCAGCTTCGGCGCGAGCGAGTGGTACGGCGCCAGGTTGAGCTTGATGGTCTTGTCGGCCGGATTTTCGGGATACGTCCTGAGTGTTGTCTTGCGCGGATAGCCCTGGTAGCGATCGGACTTGTTCTCCCCCTGGGCCTGGATCGCTTGGGCCGAGATCGTGTCCTGCGCCGCGACTTCGTTGCGTTCGGGCCCGTTTCCGGGTTCTCGATCGGAATTGGACGGTTGTGCTGTTCCGTTGACGGGCGCCGCCACCGCCGCGGTGACCGCCAGGAGAACAGCGAGCAGAGTTCTGCGCATGCGGTCGTTTCTTGCACAACGGCCCGCTTACCGACTAGAGCCGATAGGCGGGCCGTTGTCTTCCCCTCGGTCAAGACTTGAACCAAGAGAGTGGCACAGAACGTCTCGCGCGAGCGAGAAAAGTTCACCAACCACGACCTCCGACAGGGCACAAATCACCACTGACCAGGCCGTTCAGTTCGCTGAACGGCGACAACCACTCGAACGGCCTAGCCAGTGCCCAGGCACAGGAAAGGCCGGCGGAACGGGTCCTTGGCCATCGCTTCGGCCAATGCCACGGCCGGTGCCGCACCCGCCGCCAGCGCCTGGTGGTAGTCGGCCATCGCGGCTGCGCTGACCTCGTCGCCGACCTTGCTGGCCGCGGCGACGACGGTGCGAGTGCCGCCCGCCAGCATCGCGCCCGCGAACCCCAGCGCCTCGTCACCAGGCCGGATGCGGTTCAACGCCAGCGAGCAGGCGGCCAGGACGACGTGGGCCGGTGGCGTTCTCAACCGGCCCAGCTCGTGAGCGAAGAGCGGTCCGTCGTGGAGTTCGAGACGGGAGAACAGGGCGTTCTCGTTCTCGTGTTCGCCGTGCGCGGCGACATGCACGAGATCGGCGCCGTCGAGGTGGCTCAGGACTTCCGCGGCGGTCGCGTCCTCGCCCGCGAGAACGACCGCGTTCTCGTGGTACGCGGCGAGCCGGTCCAGCTCTCCGTCCCCGAAGTGCAGGCTCGGTCCCCGCACGAGCAGCACGCGGTCGTTGCGCGGCTTGTCGGACTGCGTCGCGGCCAGCCACGCCGTCGCCGAGGGCGCCGTGACGACCGGGCGGCCGTGCAGGCTCGGGAGGACACCCCACGGCACCGTGTACAGCGGACCGGTCGGCACCACGACCAGTTCCCGTTCGCCGACGAGGTGGACCAACGGCTTGATCAACATTGCGTCGAGCACGTCCGCCTGCCTGCGCGCCGACCCGCCGATGACCTCGACCAGTGGCGGCGGCAGGTAGTCGGGAGCCAGGGCGTTGAGGTCGATGTGGAGCTTCTGGGCTCCTTCGAGCGCGTCGTCCGCGGCACCGAGCCGGACCATCCGCACCTGGCCACCCGCGACGACGACGGCGGCGATGGCCCCGCCGGACACCACGAAGCTGATCATGGCCCGCTCGCCCAGCTCGGCGATCACCTCGTTGATCGTCGCCATAGGACGCGTGCGGCCCCAGCGCTGTGCGTGCCAGCCCAGCCTGGTCGCCTCGCGTTGCGCCTTCACCAGCTCGTTGCGCAACTCCGCGGTCGGCCTGCCGTCGAGACCCGCACGCATCAGTTCCCGCCCGAGCCCGCGCACCTCGGCGATGCGCTCGGCCAACTCGTGGTCCTCGATCAGTTCCTGCGGTTCATAGCGATAGGCCTGCGCCCTGGTGCGTTCCAGCCACACGAACATCTGGCGCGCGTTGTTGCTCTCCAAGGCCAGACGGATCGCGAGCTCGCGCAACTCACGGCCGTGCACCGCGGTCGCGGACACCAGTTCCAGACCACCGAGCTGGTCGCGCACCTGGCCGAGTTCGTCCAGGCCCTTGCGCGCATGCCGCAACGCGGTGCGGCGGTCCCCTTTGGCCAGAGCGAGTTCGGCGAGCACGAGCCGGCGTTGCATGCGGTGGTCGAGCGGCGTGACGGCACGCGGAGCCGGCAGCTGGCTCAACAGCTCCTCGGC
Organism: Lentzea sp. NPDC005914; assembly: GCF_040629405.1. NCBI lineage: Bacteria > Bacillati > Actinomycetota > Actinomycetes > Pseudonocardiales > Pseudonocardiaceae > Lentzea > Lentzea sp. NPDC005914. The sequence continues at coordinate 4,741 of NZ_JBEXVQ010000075.1, forward strand.
CTCCGTGATCCTGCGCCTGCGCACCTGAAGCCGGACGGCGAGCACTCCCGCCAGCCGGGCCTCATCGAGCAGGTGGTTGGCCGCCAGCTGTTCCGAAAGCGTCAAAGCCTTCTGCACCAGGGCGTTCGTCACGCGCTTCACCTGCATCGCGTGGGCCCAGAGCTCGATCAGCGCGGCCATCATCCACCACGTGCTGCCTCGCTTGTGCAGCTTGCGCATGGAGGCTTTCGCCATCCGGCGGGCCAGGTCGAACTGGTCGTCGAGCAACGCGGCAGACGCGCGGTACATCTCGACTTCGGCGATGTCCTGGCTGACCTTGTTCTTGCGCAGCACCGGCAGCGCGTCGTCGAGCATTCGGCCGACGTGGTCGGACATGCCGACCATCAGCAGGCACTCGGCGTGCAGGAGCTGAACGCTGGCGAGCAACGACGGCTTCTGGTGGGCCCGGAAGACGTTCTCCGCCTCTTCGTAGCGCCTCAGCGCCTCGACCACGTCGCCGCTCTGCTTGTAGGTGTTGGCGAGTGCCACGACCGTATATGGACGGAGCCGGTCCAGACTGTGCTCGAGGCTGAGAACCGACACTCGTTGCAGATCAACGATCGCGGCCTCACTGCGGCGAATGGCCGCGTTCGAATACGCCCTGGCGATCAACGACGACGCGAGCCGGTTCACCCATTCCGCGTCGACCCGCTCCGGGGAGGTCCGCATCGCGTCCTCGGCGAAGTCGATGAAGGTGCTGAACCACTGGACCGCCTGCTCGGGCTGGCCCATCCGCATGATCATGCTGCCGCGGTAGTAGTCGGCGTTGCCCTTCAGCAGGACCCGCAACCACGGGTCGGGAAGCAGCTCGATCTCACGCCGTGCGTTGTCGAACAGCTCAACGGCGGTGTCCGAGTCGCTGGCCTCGGCAATCGCGTCGCCGAGGCAGTAAAGGATGCGAGCCCGCAGCTCCGTCCGTTCCGGACTGTCGGGTGCGCGATCGGCATGCACGAGTGCACGCCGGTGAAGTCGGATGGCGGACGGGAAGCGGTAGTGATCCTGCTCCGTCCATCCCTTCTCGTACATCTCGCGCGCTGTGTCCAAGGCACGAGCGGGCATGTGATCATCACACCACATGCACCCGAATGGCGCTGCCCGCCATCCAGGCGCAGAGCGCGACGGCGGGCAGCGCGGAGTGTGACTAGGCCACTACTTCCTTGGCCAGGTTGTCCGGGTGGTTCGGGCAGTCCGCGTCGTGCAGCTTCGGACCGTCGTCGGTCAGGTCCTCGCCGAGGTTCGCGAACTTCGGCGTCGGGCCGCAGCACTGCGGGGTGACCGGCGGCTGCGGGTGCGGCACCGGAGTCGGCTCGGGCGCCGGCGGAGGAGGCGTCGGAGTCGGATTCGAGTCGTCGTCGGTGATGATGTCCTTGACCTTGTCAAGGATGTCGCCGAGAAAGCCTTCGCGCTGTGCGGTCATGAGGTTCCCCCCTCGTTTGGACTATTTACTTCCCATCCCCCCAGATGGGTGCGTCGAAAAGAGTCGCACACACGGCTACAGGTATACGTCTCATTTAGCTAACAGCCACTCGGTCGGCCTAAGATCACAAAGGGCCACCTGCACAAACAGGTGACCCTTTGTGATTTTTGCTTCGATTGTGTATCTAGGAGCAGCGAGCGACCACGATCTCGCGAACGCGGGCCGCGTCGGCCTGCCCCTTCGTGGCCTTCATGACCGCGCCGACGATCGCGCCGGCCGCCTGGATCTTGCCGTCGCGGATCTTCTGAGCCACGTCCGGCTGGGCGGCGAGGGCCTCGTCGACGGCCTTCTCCAGCGCCGAGTCGTCCGAGACGACCTTCAGGCCGCGCTTCTCGACGACCTCGTCCGGCGAGCCTTCGCCTTCGAGCACGCCGTTGACGGCCTCGCGGGCGAGCTTGTTGGTCAGCGCGCCCGAGTTCACCAGCTCGATCACCCGTGCCACCTGGGCCGGGGTGATGGCGAGTTCGGTGAGCTCGATGCCCTTCGAGTTGGCCTGCTGCGACAGGTACGAGACCCACCAGGAGCGGGCCTCGTCCGGCTTGGCGCCGGCCTCGACCGTGGCGATGATCAGGTCCAGGGCGTTGGCGTTGACCAGGTCGCGCAGGACCTCGTCGGTGAGGTTCCAGTCCTTCTGGATGCGCGCGCGGCGCTCCCAGGGCAGCTCAGGCAGGGTGCCGCGCAGCTCCTCGACCCACTCGCGCGACGGCGCGATCGGGACCAGGTCCGGCTCCGGGAAGTAGCGGTAGTCCTCCGCCGTCTCCTTCTTGCGGCCCGGCGAGGTGGTGCCCGAGGACTCGTCGAAGTGACGGGTCTCCTGGGTGACCTCGCCGCCGGACTCCAGCACCGCGGCCTGACGCGTCATCTCGAAGCGGACAGCGCGTTCGACGCTGCGCAGCGAGTTGACGTTCTTGGTCTCGGTGCGGGTGCCGAGCGCGCCGGTGGTCTTCGGCGACAGCGAGACGTTCGCGTCGCAGCGCAGCGAGCCCTGGTCCATGCGGACGTCGGACACGTCGAGCGCCTTGAGCAGGTCGCGCAACGCCGTGACGTACGCGCGAGCCACCTCGGGAGCGCGCTCCTTGGTGCCCGGGATCATCTTCGTGACGATCTCGATCAGCGGCACGCCCGCGCGGTTGTAGTCGAGCAGCGAGTGCTCGGCACCGTGGATGCGACCGGTGGCGCCACCGACGTGCAGCGACTTGCCGGTGTCCTCCTCCATGTGCGCGCGCTCGATCTCGACGCGGATGACCTCGCCGTCGTCCAGCGTCACGTCGAGCCAGCCGTTGAATGCGATCGGCTCGTCGTACTGCGACGTCTGGAAGTTCTTCGGCATGTCCGGGTAGAAGTAGTTCTTCCGCGCGAACCGGCACCACTCGGCGATCTCGCAGTTCAGCGCGAGGCCGATGCGGATCGCGGACTCGACGGCCTTGCCGTTCACCACCGGCAGCGAGCCCGGGAGACCCAGGCACGTCGGGCAGGTGTTCGTGTTCGGCTCGCCGCCGAACTCGTTGGCACAGCCGCAGAACATCTTCGTGTTGGTGTGCAGCTCGACGTGCACCTCGAGGCCCAGGACGGGGTCGTACTTCTCGATGACCTCGTCGTAGTCCATCAGCTCAACCAGAGCGGTCATGCCAACTCGTCCTTCCGCAGAGCACGAACGGCCAGCGCCGCACCGGTGAGCGCCACGGCGATGCTGGCGATCGCGTTCGCCAGGGCCAGCTTGTCGTTCTTGGCACGGGCGTTCCGGAAGCCGGAGACCGCCGCCACGGCACCGCCGAGGGCGCCCGCGAGACCGAGAAGTCCCTTGGCCTTCTTGATGTTCACAGCGACGGGCCTCCAAACGCACCACGCGCGGCCTCGTAGGCGGCGGCGACGCGGTACATGCGGTGGTCCTGCAGCGCCGGGGCCATGATCTGCAGGCCGACCGGCATGCCGTCCTCGTCCGACAGTCCACTCGGGACGCTCATCGCCGGGGTGCCCGCGAGGTTCGCGGGAATCGTGCAGAGGTCCGCCTTGTACATGGCCATCGGGTCGTTCGCGCGCTCACCGATCTTGAACGCCGTGGTCGGCGTGGTCGGCGAGATGAGGACGTCGAACTTCTCGAACGCCTTCGCGAAGTCCTGCGTGATCAGCGTGCGGACCTTCTGGGCCGAGCCGTAGTACGCGTCGTAGTAACCGGACGACAGCGCGTACGTGCCGATCATGATGCGGCGCTTGACCTCGGGGCCGAAGCCGGCCTCGCGGGTCAGCGACATGACCTCCTCGGTGCTGCGCGTGCCGTCGTCGCCGACGCGCAGGCCGTAGCGCATGGCGTCGAACCGGGCGAGGTTCGACGAGCACTCGCTCGGCGCGATGAGGTAGTAGGCGGGCAGCGCGTAGTCGAAGCTCGGGCACGACACGTCCGCGATCTCCGCGCCGAGCTCCTTGAGCTGCGACACGGCGGCCGCGAAGCTGCGCAGCACGCCCTGCTGGTAGCCCTCACCGCTGAACTGCGTGACGACACCGACGCGCAGGCCGGACAGGTCGCCCTTGAGTCCTTCACGGGCTGCGGCGACGACCGGCGGCACGGGTGCGTTGATGGACGTGGAGTCCATGTGGTCGTAGCCCGCGATGACCTCGTGCAGCAGCGCGGCGTCGAGCACCGTGCGCGCACACGGACCGGCCTGGTCCAAAGAGCTGGAGAACGCGACGAGGCCGTAGCGGGAAACGCCACCGTAAGTGGGCTTCACGCCGACGGTGCCGGTGACCGCGCCGGGCTGGCGGATCGAGCCACCGGTGTCGGTGCCGATCGCGAGCGGCGCCTGCAGGGAGGCCAGCGCGGCGGACGAGCCACCGCCGGAGCCGCCGGGGATGCGCTCCAGGTCCCACGGGTTGTGCGTGGGGCCGTAAGCCGAGTTCTCGGTCGACGAACCCATGGCGAACTCGTCCATGTTCGTCTTGCCGAGGATGACGACGCCGGCTTCCTTGAGCTTGCGCGTCACCGTGGCGTCGTAGGGCGGGATCCAGCCTTCGAGGATCTTGGAACCGACCGTGGTCGGCACGCCCTCGGTGGTCATGACGTCCTTGAGCGCCAACGGCACTCCGGCGAGCGCGGAGACCTGCTCACCGGCCTTGACGGCGGCGTCGACCTTGCGGGCCTGCGCGAGCGCGCCCTCGGTGTCGACGTGCAGGAAGGCGTGGACCTTCCCGTCGGTCTCGGCGATGCGGTCCAGGTGGGCCTGCGTGACCTCGACGGACGAGACCTCACCGCTGTGAATCTTCGCGGCGAGCTCGGCCGCGGAGGCGTGGATCAGGTCGTTGGTCATGCTTCCTCACCCAGGATGCGGGGCACGCGGAACCGGCCGTCCTCGGCTTCAGGAGCGCCTGAGAGCGCCTGCTGCTGACCGAGGCTCGGACGGACCACGTCCTCGCGGAAGACGTTGGTCAGCGGAACGGCGTGCGACGTCGGCGGGATGTCGGCCGTGGCGATGTCGCCAACGGAAGCCACCGACTGGAGGATCACGTCGAGCTGGCCGGCGAACAAGTCGAGCTCGTCGTCGGTAACAGCCAGCCTGGCGAGCTTCGCCAGGTGCGCGACCTCGTCGCGGGAGATGCTGGGCACTCCTGTCAACCCCCGTAGGGTCGGGATACGAATCGGGAACCCCGTGAGTCTATGGGCAGGTCAGCAGCGTCTTCGAACGGGTTGCTGACCAGCATCTCAACTTAACCGTTCCGCAACGCGGACAGCAGGTCATGAGCGCAGGCTGCGTCTGCGAGAATCACCGACCGGCAACGGCGCAAGACGCGGGGTCTCGCGCACGAGCTATGGAGGCGTTCACCTTGTCGTTCCTGATCCGGGTCCAGCTCCCGGACCGTCCCGGCACCCTCGGCGCGGTCGCAACGGCTTTGGGCGAGATCGGGGCGGACATACTCAGCGTCGACGTGGTGGAACGCGGTTCCGGCATCGCCATCGACGACCTCGTGGTGGAACTGCCGTCCGGCCGCCTGCCCGACACGTTGATCACCGCGGCCGAATCCGTCGAAGGCGTCGAGGTCGACGCGGTGCGCCCCTACGCGGGCATCCTGGACACCCACCGCGAGCTCGAGCTCGTCGAGGAGATCGCCGACGACCCGCGCAAGGGCCTCGAGATCTTCACCGAGGGTGTCCCGAAGATCATCCGCGCCGGCTGGGCCGTCGTCGTCGGCCCCGAAGGCACCGGCATCAACCGGCTGACCTCGTCGTCCGCCGCACCGGAGACCCGGATGGCGGACGCGCCGTGGTTCCCGCTGGAGCGCGCGACCGTGCTCGACGGGGAGGAGGAGTGGGTGCCGGAGACCTGGCGTGAGCTGGGCACCGAGCTCGCGGCCACTCCCCTGGGCAAGCCCGATCGGGTGCTGGTCGTCGGACGTCCCGGCGGGCCGATGTTCCGTGCCGCCGAGGTGGCACGGCTCGCGCACCTGGCCGGCATCGTCGCCGTGGTGCTGCCCGACTAGGCCCCATAACGAATCTGGCCGCTTCTGCGTCTGCTGACGCAGAAGAAGTCGCTCGTCCCCGGAGTTCACAGGTTCCATCGCGCTCGACCGCGAACCTGGGGGCCGGACGCCATGAGCGACAAGAACTACCGCACGTTCGCCGCTCTGCTGGTCGCGCTGCTCCTCGGTGGCGCCGGCTGTGGCGTGCTGCGGGACGGGACCACCGCACCCGCACCACCGGACGACGGCACGGGGCTCGACGGGAACAGGCCGCCGTCGACCGGTGGCCCGCCGGTGCGCGACGCCGGTCTGCTCATCGGCGACTGGCAGCCGTCGGACAGCACCGCCGCCAAGTCGTTCACCGGCAACGACGGCGCGTGCGAGGGCTTCTTCTACGACCGTGGCGCGGTGCTCAACGGCTCGATTACGTGCGTTATTTCAAGTCAGGCGGACTCGAATGGCCGATTCGTACTACAGGTGACCCGGAATCCGGACAAAGCCAGCTACAAAGTCGAATTCGATTCGTCCGATCAGGCGACCGTCTACAGCTCCGATGGTGTGGAGATGTACCGGATCAGCCGATTCTGATCCATCGCCGTTACGTTTGCCCCGCATCGACGATGTACTGATCGTGCCTGCAATTCCTCACTTGGCCGCCGTGACCACCGGGCATCGGGTGGGGAGTTTCTGGCGCCGTCTCGACGACACCGAACGAACAGCTCTGGTGTCCATGTCCGCTCTGCGCCGTTTCGAGGCCGGCGCCACCCTGATCCGGGCGGGCGAGCAGGAGAACTGGGTCGCGATCCTGCACAGGGGCCGCGTCCGGACGGTGGCCGCCGACGGCAGGACGCCGATCGCGGTGCGGTTCGCCGGCGACATCGTGGGCGAACAGGCGGTGCTGGACCAGGAGACGAGGCCTGCGACGGTCCGGGCGGAGACACCCGTGCAGGCCCTGATCGTCGAGGGCGCCGTCTTCAACCGGTACCTGAGCCAGCGCACGAGGGTCCTCCGAGTCCTCTGCGCGGTGGTGTCCGAACGCCTGCGCGAGTCCGACCGCACCATCGTCAGGCAGAACGACGACTCGTTCACGAAAGTCGCCGAGATGCTGTTGCGCCATGTCGACGAGTTCGAGTGGACGAATGGCGGGCGAATCAGGTTCGACATCGGTTCGCAAGCCGCGTTGGGCGAGTCGCTGGGCCTGTCGCGGGAGTCCGTGGTGCGCGCACTCAAACGCCTCAGGAAGGACGGCGTCATTGCCACCCATCGGGGCGTGATCACCGTCAATGACGTCGCCGAACTGCGTGCGCGCGCACAGCGATGACTGCACAGGATGAGCCATTCGGCGGCAATTGGTCTTAGAACTCCTAACTCAATGAGAGGTTGCGGAGTCGGCGCCAGCAGATGATCGCGCAGGCCAGGCTGAGGAAGGCTTCGTGGATGTCATCGCGG
>NZ_JBEXVQ010000076.1:0-10607 GCF_040629405.1 Lentzea sp. NPDC005914
CATCAACCCGCAAGCGGCGCTGGCTGGTCTTTGATCAGATTGGCGGGGTCCGGGGCGGAGCCCCGCGCCCTAAACGGGACTCGCTCAACGCAAGGCGACCACCCACGAAGTCGCGGATCGCACGGAACGTGACTCGCCCAGAGCAAGGTGACCACCCGCAAACTCGCGTCACGCCCGGAACGCCACCCGCCCAACGCAAGGCGCCCCACCCCCAAACCCGCGCCCCACCCAGGAACAGCAAGATCTCACCCTCCAACCCGGTGGACATCCGCCTACCGCTGAGTAACGTGGGTCACACCCCTACTCGGAGGTAACCATGACCGTCGACGAGCGCGCGGCCAGGCAGGTCGCCGAACAAGCACGGGAAACCCGCTGGCAGCGACCGAGCTTCGGCAAAGAGCTCTTCCTCGGTCACTTCCGCATCGACCTGATCCACCCACACCCGACCGGCACCGCCGAAGACCGCGAACGCGGCGAAGCCTTCCTGGAAAAGCTCCGCAAGTTCACCGAGTCCCACATCGACAACCAGGTCATCGAACGCGACGCCCAAATCCCGGACGAAGTGTTCAAGGGCCTCAAAGACCTCGGCGCGTTCGGCATGAAGATCAAGCCGGAATACGGCGGCATAGGCCTGACCCAGGTCTACTACAACAAGGCCCTGATGCTCGTAGGCAGCGCCAGCCCCGCGATCGGCGCCATGCTGAGCGCCCACCAGTCCATCGGCGTCCCCCAGCCCATCGCGATGTTCGGCAGCCCAGAACAAAAGCAGGAGTTCCTGCCGAGGTGCGCCAGGGGCGAGATCACGGCGTTCCTGCTGACCGAACCGGACGTGGGCAGCGACCCGGCCAGACTGGGCACCACAGCCGTCCAGGCCAGCGACGCCGACAGCGACAGCGACAACGACAGCGGCGACTACATCCTCAACGGCGTGAAGCTGTGGACCACCAACGGCGTGGTAGCCGACCTCCTGGTCGTCATGGCCCAGGTCCCGGACAAGGGCATCACCGCGTTCGTGGTCGAAGCGGACGCCGAGGGCATCACAGTCGAGAACCGCAACGCCTTCATGGGCCTGAGGGGCCTGGAAAACGGCGTAACGAGATTCCACAACGTCCGAGTCCCGAAGAAGAACGTGATCGGCAAGGAAGGCGCCGGCCTCAAGATCGCCCTCGCCACCCTGAACACCGGGCGCCTGAGCCTCCCCGCGCTCTGCGCCGGAAGTGCCAAGTGGTGCCTGAAGATCGCCCGGGAGTGGTCCACGGCACGCATCCAGTGGGGCCTGCCCGTGGGCAAGCACGAAGCCATCGCGGGCAAGATCTCCTACATCGCGGCCACGGCCTACGCGCTGGAAGCCGTCCTGGACCTCAGTTCCGAACTGGCGGACGCCGGCAGCCACGACATCCGCATCGAAGCCGCCCTCGCCAAGCTCTACGCGAGCGAGAAGGCCTGGCTGGTGGCCGACGAGCTGGTCCAGATCCGCGGCGGCCGAGGCTACGAGACCGCGGAAAGCCAGGCGGCGCGCGGAGAACGCGGCATCGCGGCCGAGCAGGTCCTGCGCGACCTCCGCATCAACCGCATCTTCGAAGGCTCTACGGAGATCATGCACCTGCTGATCGCCCGCGAAGCCGTGGACGCGCACCTGAGCGTGGCCGGGGACATCATCGACCCGGACGCCGACCGCCAGGCCAAGATGAAGGCTGCGGCCAAGGCGGGCGGTTTCTACGCCAAGTGGCTGCCGACGCTGGTCGTCGGCAAGGGCCAGAGTCCCGCCGGCTACACCGAGTTCGGTCCGCTGGCGAGGCACCTGCGGTTCGTCGAACGGTCGGCGCGCAAGCTGGCGCGGCAGACGTTCTACGCCATGTCGCGGTGGCAGGGGAAGATGGAGCGCAAGCAGCGGTTCCTCAGCCGGATCGTCGACATCGGCGCCGAGCTGTACGCGATCAGCGCCACGTGCGTGCGGGCGCAGCAGGACCAGAACCCCAACGCCCGGCTGCTGGCCGACGCGTTTGCCAAGCAGGCGCGGGTCAGGGTCGACGAGCTGTTCGAGAGGCTGTGGAAGAACACCGACGACAGCGACGTGGTGCTGGCCCAGCAGGTCATGGACGGCAACTACACGTGGCTGGAGGAGGGCGTGATCGACGCGTCCATCCCGGGCAGCTGGATCGCGGACTCGGCACATCGCGAGTCGACGGCGACGAACGTCCACCGGCCGACACCGCGCTAGCCCGTTACTGCACTGGGCAGGCTGATGGTGCGGGCGCGGCACCTGCCCAGTGCACGGCCGGTAGGGGGCTACGTCCCCCGCATCCCCCTACCGACTCCCCTTGCAACGGAAGGACACAACACCCTCCAGGTGGAGGTTCCGGTAACGCTAAGCCACAAATCGCCGTTAACAGTTACGACAATTGAGTGAACTACCAGGTGAGGGTCGCTCAGTTACTCTCAGAGAGTAACTTCGAAGACCAATTCACGTGCGGCTTCGAGGCCCATCGCGATCGCTCCGGAGAGCACCGCGCCGTCACCCAGCGAGCCCGCCACGATCCGGGGAGCCAGCGGCGTCATCGTGCGCACCGCGGCTTCCATCGGCGCGAGCAGCAGGTCGACATTGGACCCGACACCGCCACCCAGAACGACCAGCTCGGGGTCGATCACCGCGGCGACCGACGCGACGAGGAACGCCAGCCGTTCCGCCTCCACCCGCACGACCTCCAGGGCCTGAGCGTCACCAGAACGCGCGGCGGAGAACACCTCGAGAGCCGTGCGCGCTGCCAGTCCACGGTCACGGGCAAGCGCCACAACGGACTCCGCCGCCGCGGCCTCCTCGAACTGTCCACGTTGGACGTCCGAAGCGGACTTCCCGAACGGGAGGAACCCCACCTCTCCCGCCGCTCCGTGCGCACCGCGGAACAACGTGCCGTCCACGCAGATCCCCATGCCGACACCGGTGCCGACGGTCACGCACACGAAGACGCGCACGCCGCGAGCCGCGCCGTAAACGTGCTCCCCCAACGCGGCCAGGTTCGCGTCGTTCTCCACGACCACCGCGGGGCCCAGCGACGATTCCAGCCCGTCGAGCACACCGGCGGACTCCCAGCCGGGCAGGTTGGGCGCGTGCCGCACGACCCGCGAACGCTGGTCGATCACGCCGGGGCTGCCGATCACCTTCACCACGACGTCCGTCAGCGCGATCCCCGCGTCGGCGACCGTGCGCGACGCCAGGTCCGTCACCGTGCGCACCAAAGAAGACGCCAACCGGCTGCGGTTGCGCTCGTCCACGCGAGCCACCACGGACCCGCCCAGATCGGCCACGGCCGCCCGGATCCGCTCGCGCCCGATGTCGATGCCCAGCACGTATCCCGCGAGCGGATTCGGCTCGTAGACCACCGCAGAGCGGCCGGGACCCGCTGTCGTGCGGCCGATGGGACGCACCAGCGCGTGGCGTTCGAGATCGACGAGTGCCTGGCCGACCGTCGGCTTGGACAGCCCGGTGTCCTTCGCGATCTGAGGCCGGGTGGCGGCACCCAGACGGCGCAACCGGTCCAGCACCGCGCGTTGGTTGAGCACGCGCATGCCCGCTGGTGTACCCACCTCTGGCGGCTTGCGGTCGGTCACCGACCGAGTCTAGATCTTGAGAGGTGGACTCTGCGCGCAACTGTTGAGAGGACAGGTTCGGAGACAATTCCTGTCCGGTCCCTTGACAACGATGTCACGTGCAGAAACGCTCCCTGGCGAATGGGGCAGGCAAGGCGGCGGAAGGGTTGCAATGAGGCACCTGCGCAAGAGACGAACAACGACCCTGTTGAGCGTTGCGATCACTGCGACACTGGTGTGCGGCGTCACCAACGGCTACGCGGCCGCCGCACCAGAGGAGCAAGGCGTGGGCTTTTCGTCGTCCTTTGAGGACGGTCAACCTCAACCGTCGTGGGTCAGCACGGTCGAGACCGACGCGGCGGGGCAGCCGAAGTCGGCGGGCGTGATCGGCTCCAGCGGCACGGGCACCCCGGGCAACGTCGCCGACAAGGCGACGGTGAAGGCCAACGGGGACAACCCCCCGAACGAGACCGTTGCCGAGATCAACGACCTCAACGTCAACTCGAAGTGGCTGGTCTTCGCCTCGACCGGCTGGCTGACGTTCGACTTCGCGAACAGCCCTCAGACGATCAAGAAGTACACGCTCTCGTCGGCCAACGACGAGCCGGAGCGCGACCCGAAGGACTGGACGCTCCAGGGCTCGAACAACGGCACCGACTGGACGGTCCTCGACACGCGCACGGGTGAGAGCTTCGCCGAGCGCTTCCAGACCAAGGCCTACGACATCGCCACGCCGGCGTCGTACCAGATCTACAAGCTCGACATCACGGCGAACCACGGCACGGACATCGTGCAGATCGCCGAGGTCGAGCTCTCCGACGGTTCCACGAACCCACCGGCACCGAACATGCGCAGCCTCGTCGGCGGCGGCCCCACGGGCGGCTACACGGCCAAGTCGAAGGTCGGCTGGACGGGCCAGAAGGCGTTCCGCGCCCAGGGCAAGCACACGACCGAGGGCCGGGCGTACAGCTACAACAAGGTCTTCGACGTCGACGTCAAGGTCGGCCCGCAGACCGAGCTGTCGTACATGATCTTCCCGGACTGGGTGAACGACAACCTGAACTACCCGAGCACGTACTCGGCGGTGGACCTCGCGTTCTCCGACGGCACGTACCTGAGCGACCTCAAGGCCGTCGACCAGCACGGCGCCGTGCTGTCGCCGCAGGGCCAGGGCGCGGGCAAGTTCCTGTACGCCAACCAGTGGAACAAGGTGGCGTCCACGATCGGCGCGGCCGCGGCCGGCAAGACGATCAAGCGGGTCCTGGTCGCCTACGACGGTCCCAAGGGCCCGACGGAGTTCGGTGCCTGGTACGACGACATCCGGATCGGCGATGTCGTTCACAAGCAGTACTCGAAGCCTTCCGACTACGTGCTGACCACGCGCGGCACGAACTCGAACGGCTCGTTCTCGCGGGGCAACAACTTCCCGGCGACCGCAGTGCCGCACGGCTTCAACTTCTGGACCCCGATGACCAACGCGGGTTCGCAGAGCTGGCTGTACGAGTACCAGCAGCGCAACAACGCGCAGAACCTGCCGACGCTGCAGGCGTTCACCGCGTCCCACGAGCCCAGCCCGTGGATGGGTGACCGCCAGACGTTCCAGGTCATGCCGTCGGACAAGGCGCCGACGCAGGACCGCGCGGCTCGCTCGCTGGCGTTCAAGCACGACAACGAGATCGCGAAGGCGCACTACTACGGCGTGACCTTCGAGAACGGCATGAAGACCGAGATCGCGCCGACCGACCACGCCGCGGTCTTCCGGTTCACGTTCGCCGACTCCGGTGAGAAGAACCTGGTGTTCGACAACGTGAACAACCTCGGTGGCCTCACCTTGGATGCCGCTTCCGGTGTCGTGACGGGCTTCACCGACGTCAAGAGCGGACTGTCCACGGGTGCCACGCGCCTGTTCGTCTACGGCAAGGTCGACAAGGCCGTGACGGCGAGCGGTCGCCTGACCGGCGCTGGTCGTGACAACGTCGGCGGCTACTTCTCGTTCGCGGACAAGACGGTCCAGCTCAAGATCGCCACGTCGTTGATCTCGGTGGACCAGGCTCAGGCGAACCTCGACCAGGAGATCTCCGGTTCCGACTCCTTCGACGCGGTGCGCGACCTTGCGCAGGCCGCGTGGGACAAGGTGCTGGGCATCCTGTCCGTCGAAGGCGCGTCGGAGGAGCAGCTGATCACGCTGTACTCCAACATGTACCGGCTCTACCTGTACCCGAACTCGGGCTTCGAGAAGGTCGGCGACAAGATCCAGTACGCGTCGCCGGTGGCGCCCGCGACCGGTCAGAACACGCCCACCCGCACCGGTGCGAAGATCGTCGACGGCAAGATCTACGTCAACAACGGCTTCTGGGACACCTACCGCACGACCTGGCCCGCGTACTCGTTGTTCACGCCGTCGCAGGCGGGTGAGATGGCCGACGGGTTCGTCCAGCAGTACAAGGACGGCGGCTGGATCTCGCGCTGGTCCTCCCCCGGTTACGCCGACCTGATGACCGGCACGAGCTCCGACGTGGCGTTCGCGGACGCCTACCTCAAGGGCGTGTCGAACTTCGACATCAAGGCCGCCTACGACGCCGCGGTGAAGAACGCGTCCGTCGTGCCGCCGAGCAACAACGTCGGCCGCAAGGGCATGGACCGGTCGATCTTCCTCGGCTACACCGGCAACGACCAGATGGACTCCGAGGCCTGGTCGTGGGCGATCGAGGGCTACGTCAACGACTTCGGCATCGCGTCGATGGCGAAGGCGCTGTACGAGAAGACCGGCGAGAAGCGGTACTCGGAAGAACACGAGTACTTCCTCAACCGCGCCCAGAACTACGTGCTGACGTTCGACAAGAGGATCGGCTTCTTCCAGAACCGCAACGTCGACGGCTCGTGGCGCGTCGAGGACCCGGCGAAGTACAACCCGCAGGACTGGCGCTACGACTACACCGAGACGAACGGCTGGAACATGGCGTTCACGGTGCCGCACGACGGGCAGGGCCTCGCGAACCTGTACGGCGGGCGGGACAAGCTGGCGCAGAAGCTCGACTCGTTCTTCTCCCTGCCGGAGACCGCGAAGTTCCCCGGCGGCTACGGCGGCGTGATCCACGAGATGATCGAGGCGCGGGACGTGCGGATGGGCCAGTACGGCCACTCCAACCAGCCGTCGCACCACATCGCCTACATGTACAACTACGCGGGCAAGCCCTCGGGCACCCAGGAGAAGGTGCGCGAGATCCTGTCGCGCCTGTACGTCGGCTCGGAGCAGGGCCAGGGCTACACGGGTGACGAGGACAACGGCGAGATGTCGGCGTGGTTCCTGTTCTCCTCGCTGGGCTTCTACCCGCTGCAGATGGGCAAGCCGGCGTACGCGATCGGTTCGCCGTTGTTCACCAAGGCGACCGTTTCCCTGGAGAACGGCAAGAAGCTCGTCATCAACGCACCGAAGAACAGCCGGAAGAACATCTACGTGCAGGGCGTGAAGGTCAACGGCAAGGCGTGGAACAAGACGTCGCTGCCGCACGACCTGCTCGCAGCCGGCGCGACGATCGACTTCGACATGGGCCCGACGCCTTCCGCGTGGGGCACGGGCGCCGCCGATGCGCCGGACTCGATCACCGTTGGTGACGCGGTTCCGACGCCTCTCCGCGACGTTTCCACCGGCGTTTCGACTGCGGCTCTGGTGGACAACAACTCCGCGACCTCGGCGGTGGTCCGCTCGTTCGACTTCAAGCCGGCTGACGCGAAGGAGAGCGCATCGTTCTACACGCTGACCAACGCGAAGACCGGCAAGTCGCCCTCGTCGTGGGAGCTCAAGGCCTCCTACGACGGCAAGACCTGGGCGACGGTCGACAAGCGTTCCGGCGAGAACTTCCAGTGGCAGCAGTACACCCGGTCGTTCAAGATCGCGTCTCCTGGCCGGTACAACTACTACAAGCTGGAGTTCTCGGAGGACGTCGCGCTGGCGGAGTTCGAGCTGATGTCGAAGCCGCTACCCAAGCCCGCCACCACGGTGACCGGCACGGTCAACGGTCCACTGGAGGTCAAGGGCGTGACCTATGTGGACGGTGCCACGATCAACGGCCCGGTGACTGTGGCGAAGGGCGCCACGCTGTACGTCTTCGGCGGCGAGATCAAGGGCCCGCTGTCGGCCTCGGACGCGGCCTCCGTGGTGCTGGTGGGCACCCGCGTGGGCGGTCCGGTGTCGGTCAACGGCTCGGCGACCGAGGTGGCCGTCGAGAACACCGCGGTCGGTGGCCCGGTGTCACTGACGTCGAACAAGACCAGGTCGGTGGTGGCCTTCTCCACCGTCGGCGGCCCGCTGTCGTGCACCGGCAACACCCCGGCGCCGTCGAACAACGGCTTCCCGAACGACGTGAAGGGTCCGAAGGCAGGACAGTGCACTGGTCTGTAACGCCTAACTGATCTCGTCTGAACCAGAAAGGCCGCGTTCCGTCACGGAACGCGGCCTTTCCCGTTCACCTGAAAGGATCTATCCCTTTCAGACATACTTCGATGAGATCTGGGCAATTCATCTGCGGTGACTGGGGAGGCTGTTGTGGTGCCGTTCGAACGAGGTCGCGTCTGGGTGGCCGTACCACAACCCCGGACGCCTCTTCCGTCACGAACCGGCACCCCGTCCACTAAGGACGAGATGCGCGACCTGCCGGCCTCACCAAGAAAGCTCCCGGCACCGCTGCGCTGACGAGCCACCTTCAACCTGCAACGTGGCGTGCTCGATGTGGTACTTGGTCGCCAGCAAGACCTGAGCCGCCTTGAGCACGCTCTCGTGATCAGCGTCCTTCGCGGTCGCGAGGTGAGCCGAAGCCACCTCCATGCCACTGGTCAACGTCCACACGTGCAGGTCGTGGGCCTCCGTGACACCAGGCAGCTGCGTGAGCGCCACCTGCATCTCAGTCACGTCCAACCGCTCCGGCGCGTGCTGGAACAGGATGTGCAACGCGTTCTTGGCCAGCCCGTACGTCCGCGGCAACACCCACACACCGATCAGCACACCCATGATCGGGTCCGCGTACTTCCACCCGGTGGTGATGGTGACCAGCGCGGAGATCAGCACGCCCACCGACCCGATGAGGTCGGCCAGCACCTCGAGATACGCGCCCTTGACGTTGATGCTGTCCTTGGCGCCCTCCCTGAGGACGCTGAAGCTGACGAGGTTGGCAACAAGACCGAGCGTCGCCGCGATGAGCACAGGCCACCCCGGCACCTGCGGCGGGTCCTGGAACCGCCCCACCGCCTCGTAGATCACGTACCCGGCCACGCCGAACAACAGCACCGCGTTGGCCAGCGCCGCCAGCACCTCGGCCCGGTAGAACCCGAACGTCCGGTTCCGGCCGGCCTTGGCCCGGCTGGCCACCATGATCGCGGCCAGCGCCATGCCCACTCCGAGCACATCCGTGAGCATGTGAGCGGCGTCCGAGATGAGCGCGAGGGAGCCCGTGGCGAACCCCACGACGAACTCGACCACCATGAAGACCGCGCCGATGCCGAACGCGACCCACAGCTTGCCGGCGTGCTGCCCGCTGGCCGACGCCGATCCGTGCCCGTGCCCGTGACCCATGCCAGGAACATATAGCGATATGCGCATGAGTGCAATCGGGCCGTATTCCCCGCCGAACCGAACGTAATGGAGCCCACGCCCCGCCGTTGCGCGGGGGTAGGTGTGAAACGCGGTCGCGCGAGTGCGCTAGGATCTTCCACGTAGCTACGGCCCCCGTAGCTCAGGGGATAGAGCACCGCCCTCCGGAGGCGGGTGCGCAGGTTCGAATCCTGCCGGGGGCACCACGCAGACCTGCTCACTAGGAGCAGAGCGTTGCTTCGGAAGGGCCGCGACCGCTTCGGTCGCGGCCCTTCCTGCTGTTCCGACCGTGTCACCGGTCAGCGTGATGCGACACACGGCAGTCCTCGTTTCGTAGTCGTAGTGGATCTCTAGCCGAAGCGCCTCGAACAGCGGTCGCGACACCTCGTCGGGCAAAAGGTCGAGGTCGACCCCCGCGATGGGCAGGCAATCGAGCAGCTCCGGGTTCACGGCCTCTCGGACCTCGTCCTCGAAGGCCGCCAACTGCTCCTCCAGCCGGGTTCGCTCAGCCTGGAGTTCGACTCGCCGGTTGTTCACGTCGCGCACGAACTCGTCGGTCACCTCAGTGGCGACCTCCAGGCTGCGAAGCAGGTTGGTTGACCTCGTTCGGTTGTCACGCAGCGCGCGACCGATCGCCGCGACCTTGTCCTCGCGCTCCTTCTCAGCGGCCTGATCCTGGTCGGCCTTTCCTGCGGCGAAGAGGCTGCGCCGGTAGGGGCCGAAGACCTCGTGCACCAAGAACTTGTTGACGCCAACCAGCAGCTCGTCTTCACGCACGCGGAACATCGGGGGATGACCGTCGGGACGGTAGGCCTTCTTGGGCTGGCAGCCGTAATAGATGGTTCCGGCGTGGTTGGCGTTGCCGAACAGCCGCCTGTGGCAGTGCAGGCACGACACGTAGCTCCGCAGTCGGTAGACCCGCTTCGAGTCCAGGGCACTGTTCAAGCCAGGCTTTGTCCGCGACCGCTCGCGGCGAGCCGAGACCTGCTGGGCTTGGACGAACGTTTCCAGGCTGATGAGGGCTTCGTGCGTGGGCTCGACCGACCAGACCCATTCCGAGACCGGGTTCGCCTTGTTCTTGCCCGCTCCCTTGCGTGCGCGGCGGTTCCAGACCATGTGCCCGGTATACTTCGGGTTGGTCAGAACCTCCCGGACGCTGGAGTACGTCCACAAACCGACAGCGCGGTCCGGCTCGACCGGCGTCGGCGGCGGATTGAGCACAAGGTCTTCGTTCAGACGATCCGCGATTGCCTGGTAGCCGAGACGCTCGGTCGTTCGCCACGTGTACTGCCGCTGGATGCAGGGACCTTCAACCGCATGAATCAGCAGCCGGGTCTTCTAGATGGTTGATTCCAAGGGGTAGCCCAGATCCGGGCATGGGACGAGGGTGTCCATGATCATTGTGTGACGAATGAAGTGGACACCCTCGCGA
>NZ_JBEXVQ010000077.1:0-9994 GCF_040629405.1 Lentzea sp. NPDC005914
CGCGATGACATCCACGAAGCCTTCCTCAGCCTGGCCTGCGCGATCATCTGCTGGCGCCGACTCCGCAACCTCTCATTGAGTTAGGAGTTCTTAGAGGTCCTGCTGCCGCACCTGGCCGGCCTGGTCGTCGAGAAGCCCGAGTCGGCCGGCGGTGGCGTACGGATCTGGGCTCGTGCCGCGGCGAGCGCGCGATCCTGTTCGTCGTGTGGGGTGAAGACGGAGCGAGTGCACAGTCGCTATCACCGTCGGTTGGCTGACGCGCCGGTTGCCGGGCTGCCGATGGTGCTGTGTCTGCGGATGCGCCGGTTCTTCTGCGACAACAGAGCGTGTCAGGTCAAGACTTTCGCAGAACAGATCAACGGCGTGACGCGCGCACACGCACGACGCAGCGCGCGACTGCTGGGGATGCTGGAATCCATCGGCCTAGCCGTAGCCGCCCGCGCCGGAGCACGACTGGCGATCCGTCTCGGCCTGATCACCGGCCGGGACACGTTGTTGCGCTTGGTCCGTGCCCTACCCGATCCCACCATCGGGACGATTACCGTCCTGGGCGTCGACGACTTCGCGTTCAGGCGCCGTCGTAGCTACGGGACCATCCTGCTGGACATGGCCACCCACCAACCGGTTGACCTGCTCCCCGATCGCACCGCGGACAGCCTCGCCGAATGGCTCCGCGCACACGGCGGTGTCGCTGTCGTCTGCCGAGATCGTGCTGGCGCGTATGCCGAAGGCACACATCTGGGGGCACCACAGGCTCTGCAGGTGGCCGACCGCTGGCACCTCTGGCACGGACTGGCCGGCTATGTCGAGAAAACAGTGCGACAGCATCGACACGACCTGCGCGAACCCGACCAGAACAAGCCCGCCGCTGACTCGAGCGCCGATACCACGATCGAGGTTCAGCAGATCGCGCTTGCCGCGGATACCGACCGGGTAGAGGCACAGGCCGTGGTCGTCCGCATCCGCGAGCATTACCAGGCAGTGCAACGACTTCTGGCCGACGGTGAGTCGCTCAGCGGGATCTCCCGCTCGCTGCGGATGGACCGCAAGACCGTTCGACGATTCGCCCGCGCCGAGAGCGTCGAGGAGTTGCTGATCAAGCAACGGGACGGTCGTCCCGGACCGTTGGAGCGGTTCAAACCGTACCTGCGTGAGCGATGGAACCACGGGTGCACGACCGCGACGGTCCTGCTTGTCGAGATCCGCGAGCAGGGCTACATCGGCAGCTACCAGGCGCTGACCCGCTATCTTCGTCTCTTTAGGACAGTCGGGGCCGCGCCACCGGCCACCCCTGCCCCGCCGAAGGTCCGAGACGTGACCCGGTGGATGCTTCAGCGTCCCGACGACCTCGACGACCGTGAACGCGGTCGGCTGGACGAGATCCTGGCCCGCAGTTCAGCGCTGGAGAAGCTGTCCTTCCACGTCACATCCTTCGCGGAGATGATGACCGGTCGCTTCGGAGAACGTCTCGATGACTGGATCTCCGCAGTGGAAGCGGACAACCTCCCTGAGCTGCACTCGTTCACCGCAGGGCTCAAACGCGACCATGCGGCCGTGGTCAACGGCCTCACGATGGAGCACAACTCCGGGGCGGTCGAAGGTTCCGTCTCCCGCCTGAAATCGATCAAGAGAAGCATGTACGGACGAGCGAAGTTCGACTTGCTCCGCAAGAAGGTCCTCTGCCGAGTCTGACTGCCCCAAGGATCGATCACGCAACCAGCGACAGGACCCTATTCAGAGAGCGCCATCAAAACTCACCAGGCAGGGGTACCTGCGGCTGCCAGCCGACGCCCGCCGAGCAGCCGACCTGAGTGCCGGGGACCGGGTCTTTCTCACCGCCGACCTGGAGCGGCAGGCGGTCACGGTGTTCCCGACCATCGCGCTGGACGGGCTGATCCTGCCAGTTCTGCCGGGTGGTGAGGACGAATGAGCGGCATACCGACAGAAGCAGAACTCGACGCCGCACGCCTCGTTCTCGACCGGATGGGCGTGACCGCCGAGGACCTGCTCAATTCCGCGAAACCGCCGGCCCCGACCTTCGGCGAGTACATCCCGATCGTCTCCGCCGCTGTCAGCGACGGTACCCGCCGCGCCTACAGCCCCTACTGGAACCGCGTTCTCGACCAGTGGACCCACATCTCCCTGAGCGACCGCACCCCGACCGACATCCAGCGCCTCGTCCAGCACGTGAAAGCCAACCTGACCGTCCGCCGCAATACCCGCAACGGCAATTCCGCGGCGGAGCACCTCATCGCCGCGCTGCGCTGTATCTACCGGCACGCCGTCAACGACGGCCTCATCGACGAACGTTCCAACCCCGCCGCCAAGGTCCCCAAACCCCGACGACAACCCAGCAACCGGCAAGCCCTATCAGGCAATCAGATGGATCAGCTCAACCACATCGCCTCCACCACGGGCAACGACCTCCCCCACCTTGATGTGGCACCTGCTCCAGCACATCGAAGACCGCGGCGCCGCTATGAACGGACGTCTCCTTCGCTATGCCGATGGCCGCCCGATCACCTACCACCGCTACGACCGCCTCTGGAGCCGCGTCGGCGAACACCTGTCCTGGGCAGCAAAACAAGGCGTCAGCACCCACTGGCTCCGCTACACCACACTCACCTGGGTCGAACGCAACTTCGGCTACGCCGTCGCCCGCGCCTACGCCGGACACAACGACACCAACACCGAGGCAGGCAGCACCACGACCTACGTCCGCGCCACCCTGGAAGAAATCGCGACGGCACTGGCAGCGCTCACCGGTGAGCAGCACCCGCTCGCCGCGTAACTGATTCCAGAACAGGCAGGGGCGGCCTGCTCCTTGCGAGAAGCAGGCCGCCCTCTCATGTCACGCTGAATTTGGTCAACACTGACGCAACTATGAACGCAGGTGAGCCCGCTGCCACACGAGGTGGGAGCTCGCACCGGCGAATTCGCAACAGCTCCCCGGTTCGGGTCATGAGCCCTCAAGCTCCTCGTTTGGAGCGTTTCCAAGCGGTACCAAAGAACTCGCGGAGTGTGCTCCGTGAGCCGAGGGCGAAGGGATCCCGTGTCCGAACAGCTTGACCACCCACCCGTGCTCGACCGTGACGACCGCCAAACGTCGGGCGCCGACCTTCGCGAAGCCGACGCTCGGTTCCGGCAGTGGATGTACGAGAACCTCAGCCACGCAGCGGACCATTTCGGTCTCGCCGTTGCCGAGCCGGCCCGGCTCGGTTGGCTGGACCGGTCGATCGGCGCACCCGTACGAGCTGGCGATCGGCAGCTCTGGCTTCGCGTGGTGTCCGAGGACAAGCAGTGGACCGGTGGTTACTTCTGGACCGGCAACCTCGACGCTAACGTGTTCGCGCAGCTCGCCAAACCGCGGGTTCTCGACGAAGCGTTGCGTTCCGCAGAGTCTCCTCACGACGCTGCGCCAACTCTCTCGAACGCAGACCAATCGTGAAGGTGGTCGACAACATTGGTCAGCGACTGGAAGGCGGGCGCTGTCCTGCCCGCCAGGCGAGGGCAGGAATCGCGGCGATCTTCGCCGGTTCCAGCTCTGACCACAGGATCCCTGCCGGCCGTCGCGGTGGACCGCACTCGATGACCTGAGTCGGGGTGACGATCACGTCGACGGAGAAGTCGTGGCTGGTCTCCGGGAGGTCGCCGTCGACGACCTCATCGGCGGCAACGGCAACGACAAGCTCACCCATCGATGCCTCCTGACCTGCACGGACCTATTTGTCGGCACGCACACCGTCCGTCTCCGGTAGCGGCGCTCCTGCTGGCGATAGCCGTATGCGGCGTTGCGCACCGCTTCGTCGCTCTCCAGACGCGCACCGAGCGCACCGGCCACGGTCGCGACGGATGCGGCCAGCCATGCCAGCCCCAGGTAGTCGCGCACGGCCGGAGGGTGACCGATCTGCTGTGCCAGCACCGACGGTTCCAGCACGAGCACCGCCGACGCGAGCACCAACAGGAACAACGCCGCGTACAGCGTGAAGATCCCCAGCACCAGCGTGACCACCGTGAGGTTGTACAGCCCCGCACGTTCCTTCCCGAGCGCGTCGGACGGGCGCTCCCACAACTCGTGCGTGACGACCAGCCAGGTGACCATCGCCGCGATCGACAACAGCATCGCCGCCACCAGCCTGACCACGCTCGACTGCCCGCCGAGCATTTGCGGGCTCCCGTCATCGACTTCGGCGCGGACCACTCGCCTGCCGGACCGCAATGCGATCCGCGGATCACGCGGATCACGCGCGTGATCGTAGGCAATGCTGACCAACTCGGTGCACACCAGCACGACATCGCCGAGAAAGCTGTACGCGACGGCGACAGGTCGCGATCCACGTAGACGACCCGTACGTCCAACAGACGGTCACGTCCCTCAACAGGTGTGCGGGTCGGCAGGTACCGACATCGGCTGCGGCCGATGAGGTTTCGTGTGCGGTGATGTCCACATCGGATGCGACGACCTTCCTGTCATGGTTTGCAGGACACAGGATCCTCGATCGTTCGACACATCGCGACGGCACAGACACTCAACGTCGCGCACCGGCGAGGCACAAGAAATAGTCCACTCCGGTCGGATGCTTTTCGCGTTTGGTGTGGCGGTGCAGAGTGAACTGTCCGCACGAATGTCCCAATTCCTGCTGGTACTCCCCGAGAAGCAACGGGAGATCGTCGTGCTGCGGGTGATCGTGGGACTGTCGGTTCTGGAGACTGCCGCGGCAGTTGGATCGACGGCAGGTGCGGTCCGGGTCATGCAACACCGCGCATTGGCCAAACTCCGCAGATCGTTGACCCGAGCAGGAACCTCGGAAGACCAGACCGATCACCCGATGAGGTGAACACTGCCGCGGCGGCTGATCGAAGGCGCCGAAAGGCCGCTATCTACATCGAGCAGGTCTTGCCTCGGAAGCGGAGGAAATTGGCGCGGGCGATCCTGCGGTCACCGAGACAGTCGCGCCTCGACACAGTGCTGACGTCAGCACGATGCGGCCGACCCGACCACCGCGGAGGCGAAGTGAAAAAGGCGATCAAGATCGCGAGCGCTACCACCGGGGGGACTTTTGTCCTCGTGGTGTTCATCGGCCTGATCGGCTCATCGGCGGAAACCGTGCAGGCGGGCAAGCCAGGACCGGCGACAACAGCGATCACCACGACGGCCGACGCACCACTTCCCCCAGCAGCCACGACGGCAACACCAACGAAACCTGCTGTTGCACCAACGACAGACAACAAGCAGGCAGCCGTGCCGGTCGAGTACAGGTCCGCCCTCAAGACGGCGGAGTCGTACGTCGATCTCATGCACATGTCGAAGCAGGGGGTTTACGATCAGCTCACCTCCGAGTACGGCGAGAAGTTTTCCGCGGCTGCCGCACAGTATGCTGTCGACAACGTGAAAGCGGACTGGAACGCGCAAGCCCTGGCCAGCGCGAAAAGCTACCAGAACACCATGCACATGTCTCCGTCTGCTATTCGTGATCAGCTGACATCCGAGTACGGCGAGAAATTCACAAAGGCGGAGGCGGACTACGCCATCGCCCATTTGAACGAATGACGACCGAGCGTGCGCCGGGTCCAGGCCTCGTCCGCGGTCAGGGCTCGCAGGCCGCGGACAGACGCGATTCAGTCCAATGGGTGCCGCACGACAGCATCGAACGGGCGCTTCTCCCTGCAGAATGGAGGACCGGACGCGGACGCCGGATCAGCCGCCCGGTCATCGGAGTGACCACCTTGACGAAGGCCGACGAGAGCATCGACACGGCAGCCAGCACGCTCGAGGACGAGCTCGGCGTGCGACATGTCGTCGTGCACGGCTACCGCCGCGCATTCAGGATGGCCGGCAGTGGCCCGGCCCTGCTGTTCATTCACGGGATCGGCGACAGCTCGGCCACCTGGCTGCACGTGCTGCACGCGCTGGCCCGGAACTTCACCGTGATCGCACCGGACTTGCTCGGCCACGGAGCGTCCGACAAGCCGAGTGCCGACTACTCCGTGGCGGGGTACGCGTGTGGAATGCGGGACCTGCTGACGGTGCTGGACGTCGATCGGGTGACCGTGGTCGGACATTCGCTCGGCGGTGGCGTGGCGATCCAGTTCGCCTACCAGTTCCCCGAGCGGTGTGAACGGCTCGTTCTGGTGGGAAGCGGCGGCATCGGCAGGCACGTACATCCGCTGCTTCGGCTGGCTTGCCTGCCCGGCGCCGAGCTGGTCATTTCACTGGCCACCACTCCACCGGTACTGCTGGCCACCTCGCTCCTCGCGCCGCTCGTGCGCTGCGCCGGTGGTCTCGGACTCGGGTCCGACCTCCACTACGCCCTGGAGCGGTTCCGCTCGCTGGCCGACGACACCTGCCGAAGAGCGTTCCTGCGGACCTTGCGGTCCGCGGTCGACTGGCGTGGGCAAACGGTCACCATCCTCGACCGGACGTATCTGCTGCTCGGGACACCCACTCTGCTGGTGTGGGGTGATCGAGACCAGGTCGTCTCGATCGACCACGCAGATCTGGCACGGGTGGCCATGCCCCACAGCCGCCTGGAGATCTTCACGGGTGCGGGGCACTTTCCCCACCAGGCCGATCCGGAACGTTTCGTCGCACTGCTCTCCGACTTCCACGCCGCCACCGCGGCCGCCCAGCACGACCGCAACCTCTGGCGCACGATGCTGTGCACCGGCCGGGTCGACCCGCCCCAGCGCGAGTCCGTCGCATCGGAAACCCTCGACACGATGCGCCGGACCGCTCACCCCAGCGGTTCGTGACGGGTGTCCGCCTCAAGCAGAACGCACCCGCGAGTTCAACGGTCGCCCGCGGCCGCCCGGCAGCGGTTCTCCTCGATCGGCCTGCGCAGCGCGGCGAACTGGTCGGCCGCTTCGAGGAACAGCGCGGCGGCCTGGGTGGTCTGCCCTGCCGCGCGGCGCAGTTCGGCCCGAACCTCCCACAGAGCGGCCGACCACGGACCGCCCTGCCACAGCCCGCTGATCCGCTCCGCCTCGGCCAGGTGGCGGCGGGCCCTGCCCAGGTCGTTCGCCTGGGCACAGGCTCGTGCCGCCTCGATCCGGAAGCCCATCGAGCACGGGTCGCACACGTGGGTCGCCTCGGCGACCAGCCGCTCTCCCTCGCGAACCGCGCTGAGCACCTCGACCAGCCGCGCCGCGGCGAGCACCCGCAGACCGTGCAGACGGATCACCAGATGGGACCGGATTCCCGATGACAGCGCCAGGGGCATCGCCCGATCCACCAGTGCGGAGGCGACGACACGTTCGCCGCGCCGCGCCCGCGCCTCCGCTGCCCGTTCCAGTGCAATGCTCTGCGCTGACACGCAACCAGCGCGCTCGGCGTCGACCAGAGACCGGTCCAGGTGCGCCAGCGCCTCGTCGACGTGCCCGGACAGCAGCGCGAACTCACCGAGCAGCAGGTGGGCCAGCGCGCGACCGGCCGTGGAACCAGCGTCGGTCGCGATACCGAGCAGGTCGCGGCCGAACGACTCCGCGCCCTCGTGCCCTTCCGGGCCGTACAGGTAGAACTCCTGGAAGCACAGGTGCGCGTCGAGGACCGCGGCCTCGAGGTTCGCCGACCGCCGGACGGAGTCGGCGAACTCCTGCCGGAACTGCTCGTGCCACGTGCCGCGCGCGTACGCGACGAGCGCCAGCAGGGTGGACGCCTCACCCAGTTCGTGTCCCATGCTCGCGTCCAACGCGAGCGCGCGTGCGCTCCTCGCCAGCCGCTCGGCCTCCTCGAGGTTGCGCCGGCCCCACGCCACCAGCCCGTTGGCGAGTGTCACCGCCACGATCTGCTCCACCGACGGCGGCTCAGCGCCCTCCGACAGCACGGACTCGTAGAGCGCGATCGTCTCGGCGTCCGGCCCGACACCGATGCGGTCCCGCAACGCCTCGCGAAGTTGTTCGAACTGGCGCAGAGCCTCACGGCGCCTTCCCTCCGACAGGTACTGCCGCATCAACGCGCGGTGTGCCTCTTCGTCGGTCTCGTCCAGCTCCAGCAGGCGCGTCCACTGTCCCGCGCACCGCAGCAGCGCGGAGTAGCGGGTCCTCGCCTTGGCCCGCCGTTCCTCCGCCCACCACTCGTACAGGTCGTCTGGGAGGAGGTCGCCGACATAGTCCGCGGCCGCGTCGCCGCACGCCCGCGCATCGGCGGACGCCAGCGCCGCTTCCGCGGCCCGCTCGAAGCGTTCGAGGTCGCAGTCCACTTCCCGGGACGGCCACAGCACCAGCACGTGCCCTGCCACACCGATCGCGTCCGGGTCACCGAGCGCGCGGCGCGCGTAGTGCACGGCTTTGCGGAGGTTCGCGCCCGCCGCCTCGGCCGACAGATGGGGCCACAGCAGGTTCATCGCCTGCTCGCGGTGCAGCCGGTGCCGAGGCTCGATCGCGAGGAGTTTCACCAGGTCGGCGGCGCGCCGGTTGCGCCAGGCATGCGTGGGAACGGGTCGGCCGTCCACCGCGACGCTGAACCCGCCGAGCACGCGCAGCTGGCAGGTGGCCGGCATGCCCGCACCTTACGTCGGATCTCTCGGGATCGCCGTTGGGAACGCTTCGGGAACGCGGTGAAGCACACGCTGGGATGAATTCCACGATCGACAGCTCCAAGGAGGACGAGATGCTGTTCATGGACGTGCACAACGAACTGCCCCAGGGAGCCACCGCGAAAGACGTCGCGGAGGCGCACGAGGCCGACCTGCGGACCCAGGACCAGTACGGCGTCCGCTACCTCAACTACTGGGTGGACGACAGCGCGGGCAAGGTGTTCTGCCTGGTCGATGCCCCGGACGCGGAGTCCGCACACCGAGTGCACCGCGAGGCGCACGGCCTCGTCGCCGACGAGATCTACCCGGTCGCGCAGGGATGAGGTGGCCGTCATGACGACGTTCGCCGCGAAGAACCTGAGTGCATCGGA
Source organism: Lentzea sp. NPDC005914 (assembly GCF_040629405.1). Taxonomy (NCBI): domain Bacteria; kingdom Bacillati; phylum Actinomycetota; class Actinomycetes; order Pseudonocardiales; family Pseudonocardiaceae; genus Lentzea; species Lentzea sp. NPDC005914. The sequence continues at coordinate 8,906 of NZ_JBEXVQ010000077.1, forward strand.
GGAGATCCGCCGGTTCCCGAACGGCCACATCGACCTCGTGGACCTGGGAGGTGTGACCGCGGGCCGGGCCGAGTTCGAGCCCGGCTGGCGCTGGTCATGCGACGTCGCGCCGATCGCGGGCACCGAATCCTGCTAGGCGCGGCACACCGGATACGTGGTCTCCGGCCGCATGCACGTGCGCATGGACGACGGCACCGAGGCCGATGCGGGTCCTGGCGACGCCGTCCTGATCCCGGGCCACGACGCCTGGATCGTCGGCGACGAGACATGTGTCGTACCCGACTTCACCGGAATGGAGGGCTACGCCAAGCAGTGAGGAGCCATGCCCTGGTGCCCGGCGGCACGCCGCCGGCACCGGTTTTCTCGTGAGCCGGCGAGTCGAATTGTGAAAGCCGTTCAGGGAACTGCACCCGAAGTGCACCTGAACTGAACCAGTGGTTGCCACTGCACGTGGGCATTCCTTCCGGGTCTTCATGATGTTGCTGGTTCACAAGGGCGACCCATGATGTTCCGTACGCGTATGGCGACGATGCTGACTGTGGTGGTGACTGGGTTGATTTCAGTCACGGATGTGGCCGATGCCTCGGCGGAGGATCGAACCTGGGCAGTGGAAGGAAAACGCGTTCCCGACCAGTACATCGTGCTGCTCGCCTCGAAGGTCCCGCTGCCGCTGCCCACCGTGGCGTCGCAGCTGGCCGAAAAGCACGGCGGCAAGGTGCGTGAGATGTGGGGTGCCGCGCTGAACGGGTTCTCAGTGCGGATCACCGAGCAGCGGGCCGCCCAGCTGGCCGCCGATCCGCGGGTGGCCTATGTGGAGCCGGTTGTGGAGGTGGGACTCACCGAAACACAAGCCCCTGCACCGTGGAGCCTGGACCGCACCGACCAGCGCGCCCTGCCGCTGGACACCAAGTACTCCTATGCCACGACGGCGGCCAATGTGACCGCCTACATCCTCGACACCGGTATCCGCACGTCGCACGCCGAGTTCGGGGGGCGGGCCCGCGTCGGGTTCGACGCGATCGGCGACGGCCGCAACGGCCAGGACTGCCAGGGCCACGGCACCCACGTCGCGGGCACCGTCGGCGGCGC
>NZ_JBEXVQ010000078.1:0-9379 GCF_040629405.1 Lentzea sp. NPDC005914
GAGGCTCACTCAACCTACCGTCGCCCGAATCAGCTAGGGTGTGGTCGGTTCTGGAATCGTTGGCAGGCCCGGAAGCCGCCAGCGGGGATTACAAGGGGAAGTCGTGCATGAGGATTCCAGAGCGGACTTGATTGCCGAAGTGCAGCGACTCATCCTCGCCAAGGAGCGGAAAACCGGCAAGCCGATCAAACGAGCCACCCTCGCCAGATCCATCGGGGTTTCGACCAGCAGCATATACGCCTATCTCAACGGCACAACCTTGCCGCCAACCGACACGTTCGACCGGCTGCTCGATGCGCTGGTTGTTCCGGCTGCTGAACGGCGGCGGTTGTCCACGGCCCGGGACAATCTGGAAGCACAGGGAATCGCCTCGCCTGAAGCCGGACGGCGGCCACAGGAGCTGCCGCCGGATGTGTTCGGCTTCACCGGCCGCGCCGACGAGCTCGCTGAGCTTGACCAGTTGCTCGCTGAATCGGGCGAGCAGTCCACGCCGGTGATGATCTCGGCGGTGTCCGGGACTGCAGGGGTGGGGAAAACGGCACTGGCCATTCACTGGGCGCATCGGGTCCGTGACCGGTTTCCAGACGGGCACCTTTATGTGAACCTGCGCGGCTACGACCCGGACAGACCCCTGCAGCCGGCCGAGGTGCTGGAGGCGTTCTTGCGCAGCCTCGGTGTGCCCGGCCCTAACATCCCGGCCGAGTTGGCCGACCGTGCGGCGCGGTACCGCACCTTGGTGCATGGCAAGCGGATGCTGATCGTTCTCGACAACGCCTACGCCGCCGACGAGGTTCGTGAGCTGTTTCCCGGCGCACCGTCCTGCTTTGTCGTGGTCACCAGTCGGAACGGTTCGCCTGGCTTGGTGGCGCGACACGACGCGCGCGTGATCAACCTGGACCTTTTGCCGCTCGGCGACGCGATCGCGTTGCTACGCACCCTGATCGGCGACCGGGCCGACACGGAGCCAGAGGCGGCAGCGGAGCTCGCGGAGCGCTGTGCCCGGTTGCCTCTGGCATTGCGCATCGCCGCCGAGCTCGCCGTCAGCCGTCCGACAATGACCCTGACCGACCTCACCGCCGAACTTGATCAGTACCGGCTGGGCTCGTTCAGTGCAGGCGGCGATCAACGCACCGCGATAGGTGCGGTGTTTTCCTGGTCTTACAAGCAGTTGTGCGCCGACAAGGCCAGAGCGTTTCGGCTGCTTGGCCTGCACCCTGGCCAGGACATCGACATCTTCGCCGTTGCCGCCCTCGTCAACACCGACCTTGATACCGCGGAGGGGCTGCTCGACGCCCTGCTGCGCGGCCACCTCGTCCACCAAGCAGGTCCCGGCCGGTTCGCCATGCACGACCTGCTCCGTGCCTATGCTGCCGAACAAGCCGACGCTGACGCCGAAGCCGTCAAACACGCCGCACTGACGAACCTGTTCGATCATTACGCCTGCGCGGCCTCGCAGGCGATGGACGTGGCGTATCCGCATGAGCAGAATCGCCGTCCGCCGATCACGGTTCCTTCCGCCGTCACGCATGAGTTCGCAGACCAACGCGCAGCCATGGCTTGGCTGGATGGCGAACTGCCCAACCTGCTTACCAGCGCCGAACACGCCGCCGATCGTGGCTGGCCCAGCCACACGAGCCATCTTTCCCAAACCTTGGCTCGACATCTGCGCAACCGGGGGCGGTATGCAAGCGCCCATGCCCTGCACACGCTCGCCCTGCGCGCCGCCCGCGTCGCGCGAAACCGGCGGAGTGAGTGCCATGCGCTGATCAATCTCGGCATCACGTGCCGAGCACTGGGCCGCCATGACGAAGCTCTTGATCACCTCATGCGAGCACTCGGCATCGCACGCGACACCGACGACCTGGTCGGTCAGGGTTATGCGCTCGGGGGTATCGGCGACATCCACCAACACGCGGGTCGGGCGGCTGATGCCCGCGACCATTACCAGCTGGCGCTGGACGTCGCTCGCCGGATCGGCGATCCGTCCGGTGAAGGCGAGGCGCTGTGCGGTCTCGGTATCACCCGTCGGATCGAGGGTGACCACAACCATGCCCTCGACCATCTTCAGCAGTCACTCGGCATCTTCCGGACGATCGGCGACCGATACGGTGAACGTCATCCGCTGATCTGCCTGGCCGTTGTTCACGGCGTGCTCGGCCGCTACGAGGAGGCCCTCGACTATCACCGTGCCGCCCTCACCATCATGCGCGACGTCGGAGACCGATACGGCGAGCGCTACACGCTGACCAGTATCGGTGAGATCTACAGCTTGATCGGACGACCGGGCGAGGGCCTCAAGCACCTTCGACAGGCTCTGGGCATCGCTCGCGACACCGGTGATCGCCAAGGTGAGGGATGCACGCTCTCCGCCATCGGCATCGTTCATGGCGAGCTGGGGCAACATAGCCAAGCTCTTGACTGTCACAAGCAGGCACTCGCGATCTTCCGCGACATCGCCGTCGGCAGCTGGGAGCTGGAGGCCCACCACAACCTCGGTGACACCCTTCTGGCGGCTGGTCGCCCGGCCGAGGCCCTGCACCACCATCGTGACTCCGCCATCATCGCCGCCGAACTCGCGAACCACCACGATCACGCGCGTGCACTGAACGCCATCGCCCAAGATCACTACGAGCTCGGTGACGAAGACCTCGCGCGTGCGCACTGGGGGGAGGCGTTGGCGATCTTCGCCGAGCTCGGCGCCCCCGAGGCCGACGAGGTGCGCCGACGTCTGGCCCGGCTCGGCCCCGGTGGTTCGCGGTGAACGGCGGTGTCAGGAAGACGGCTTTCCTGACACAAGAAGATGCTGTCGGCCAATTGCCATCGGGGCGGCGGCCATGTCAAGCAGAAGCGCACGACCGCCGCACCCGATGTGTCGGGCTGAAGCTCACTCCCTTAGATTTACGACCAGATCAGTGGTCAGGCCACGCGGTCCAGGTAGACAGTCCGCATCCAACCTTCACCATCCGTGGCGCACGAACAGTACACGGCCGTGTACCATTCCCCGCTCGAATGCTGGTGGTTGGCGCATGGCCCGTTCACGATCGAACCGTATTCCTTGTACTTCCGGACCTCGGAGTTCGGGCTCGGGTTCTCGCGAACCGCGAGACCGTCGTAACGAACGACGTAGGTGCACGCGGCGATACCCACGTCATTGGTCGCGGCGGCAGCTGAAGCCGCCGGAAGCACGATGCCACCCAACCCGGCGGTAATCGCTACCGCGACGACGGAGGCTACTCCCAATGCTCGCATTTGTTCGACTTTCCTTTCGTGCAATGGAATTTCAGTGGACGCATCGATGACACCACGGTCACGGGTGACGGGCCGCCGGTTCTGGAATCGTCTGGAAACGACTGGAGCGCGTTGCGGCGGCCGATGGGCAACGCTGGCCGGCAGGAGAGCACACACGGGGAGCCATGTCTGACCGTGGCCATGGTGACCCACGCAGGCAGTCGGGCGGGGGATGGACCATCCGGTCCAAAGCCGAGCTGGCTGCGCAAACGCAACGGGTGCTATCCACCTGCGAGCGGCGAACCGGTGAGCGGCTGGAGAAGCCCGCGCTGGCGAAGGCAGTCGGCGTCTCGGTCAGCAGCATGTATGCATATCTCAACGGCACGACCCTGCCTCCCGCCAACGTGTTCGACCGCCTGCTCGATGTGCTCGGCGCAGTCGGCGCTGAGCGGGAGCGGCTGGTTGCCGCCAGGGACGACCTGGACATCGACGGCAAGCTTCCGGCGAAGCCCACCGGAGCACCCCACGAGCTGCCGCCGGACGTGCACGGGTTCACCGGACGGGCCGAGCAGCTGACGGCCTTGGACCAGATGCTTGCCGCGCCGGACGAGCTGCCGTCCGCCGTGGTGGTCTCGGCACTGTCCGGCACCGCGGGGGTGGGCAAAACGGCTCTGGCCGTGCATTGGGCGCACCGAACCCGCGATCGGTTTCCCGGCGGAATGCTGTATGTCGATCTTCGTGGCTACGACCCCGACGAACCGATGACGCCGGAGAAAGGGCTGGAGACGCTGCTTCGCGGCCTTGGCGTAGCGGTCCGCGACATTCCGCCAGGGCAAGCGGAACGCGCCGCGCGATATCGCACATCGGTCGCGGACAAGCGAATGCTGGTGGTGCTCGACAACGCGCACTCGACGGATCAGGTTCGCGACCTGCTCCCCGGCACGGCGTCCTGCTTCGTGGTGATCACCAGCCGGGACAGCCTCGCGGGTCTGGTGGCACGACACGGCGCCCGCCGCATCGACCTCGACCTGTTGCCGCTTCCCGACGCCATCGCTCTGCTGCGCAGGCTCGTCGGAGACCGCGTGGACGCCGAGCCAGCAGCCGCGGACGCATTGGCCGAACGTTGTGCGCGGCTACCACTTGCCCTGCGCGTTGTCGCCGAACTCGCCTCCGCGCGTCCCACCGCGACGCTGACCGAACTCGTCGCCGAACTGGAGCGTCTCCGACTGACGACCTTCGGCCTCGGTGGAGATCACCGCACCGCCCCGTGCGCGGTGTTTTCCTGGTCTTACAAGCATCTGCCAGCCGACGCGGCATGCGTGTTCCGGCGACTCGGTCTGCATCCCGGCCCCGAATTCGATGCCCATGTCACCGCCGCACTCGCCGGCACGACCGTCCGGGCCGCCCAGGAGTCGCTCGACATGTTGCTGCGCGCACATCTCATCCAGCCGGCCGGAAAGGGGCGGCTCGGCATGCATGATTTGCTTCGCGAGTATGCCTTCGGACGTGCCGAGGCCGATGAGTCCGATCAGGACCGGCGCGCGGCAGCGCGCCGCATGCTCGACTATTACCTGCACACAACGGACAACGCCGATCGGCATCTCACGCCGCATCGGCTGCGGATCCCACTCGAACCACCGATGTCCGAGCCTGCGGTTCAGGACTTCGAGAGCTACCAGCACGCCCTTGGCTGGTGTGACACCGAACTCGCCAATCTCGTCGCGGCTGTCCGTTGCGCGGCAGACCACCGTCTACACGTCCACGCGTGGCAGCTGACGTGGTGCCTGTGGGGCTTGTTCTACCTGCGCAGGCCGTCAGCCGACCGCATTTCCACGCATGAGATCGGTTTGGCCAGCGCCCGCAAGCTCGGCGATCGCGCCGCGGAGGCACACATCCTGAACAGCCTCGGCGCCGCCTACTACGACCTACGGTGCTTTGACGACGCCGTCTGGTGCTACCAGCAGGCGCTGGACATCCGCCGCGAGCTCGATGACCGGCGCGGTGCGAGCGCGATCCTCAACAACCTCGGCCTGCTTCACAAGGAGCAACGACGGTACGACGAGGCACTCGAGTGCTACCGACGCTGCTTGATCATCCGCCGCGAGCTCGGTGACCGGTTGGGACACGGAACAACTCTCAACAACCTCGGTGAGGCCCACATGGAGCTGGGCCGTTACGACGACGCCCTCGACTGCTGCCAGCAAGCACTGGAGCTCTGTCGCGAACTCGGGCATCGTGAGGGCGAAGGTGTTGCCCTGCACAACCTCGGCGAAGCCTACCGGCGGCTGGAGCGACACGACGAAGCCATCGTCCACGGCCGCCATGCCCTTGCCCTGCACCGGGAACTCGGGAATCGGTGGGAGACGGCCGCCACTCTCGCCGATCTGGGCCAGGCCCTCGATGATGTCGGCAACGAGGCCGCCGCCCGGGAATGTTGGACCGAGTCGCTGGCCATCTTCGAAGAACTCGACGATCGCCTCGCCGACGAGGTCCGCAGCCGGCTTGACCAGCCTGCCCGCCTTGACTATGGCGAACCGGCTGGTCGAGCGAAGCTCCTCGCTACGGATCCTTGATCGGGCAGCCGGGCTCACCGGCGTCCACGGTCGCCAGGTACGCCACCGTCACGGACGGCGTACGTCGGCACCCTGGCTGCACTGGCCCACCCGACACGTTGCCTGCGACCACTGCGAAGGCCATTCCAAGCACGATCAGGATCGTCCCGAAAATGACCGCCAACCCCCGTCTTATCGCCCGCACCACCAAGATCTCCTCTCGACTCCAGCGATGGTCCCACGACCCAATCATGGATCGGCTGGTTCAGGGCCGGTTATGGAATCCGCTGGAATCGACCGAGTCAGGCCAACCGACGGTCTCCTGCAACGTTTGCCGACCCGTACATCCACGACGCCCGCGTCGGCGCAGAACCGGACGGCGCGGCACAGCAACGCCTGGTTGGCCTGCATGATCAGCGGGAGTTCCGGCCACATCGCGATCGCCTGCTGCGCCATCTCACTATGGTCGATGAGATTGGACGTACTCCGGGTGAGGCCGAGCGGTTGCCGTTCGGTCTGGAATCGACGCAATCGGCGATCATGAAGCTGCTGCAGCGCTACTTGAGCGGGCGGCGTTTTCTCGCTGACGGTACGTAGTCGATGTTGCCTCGGCATCTCCTCGAGCGCCTGATCGAACCACCCTTCGGACATTGCTCACCATGAGGTTCTGAGGATCGGCTCGTGTGGCGCTACTGGCGCTCGATCAGCTCGCCGATCTCGACCCGACCAAGAAGGTCTTGGATGGCTGGCTCTGTGCTGAGGTCGATGGGCTGAAGCTCATGCGTCGTCCGCTTGAGGTCTACCACGACCTCGGTGGCGGTGTCGTGGATGATGTTGTTGGCCTCGGCGTCATCCCAGCGCACAGCGGCGAGGCGGTCGCGTTCAAATCGAGCACCGAACAGCACGTCGATCTGTGGTGTGCCGTAAGCATCGACGCGCGATTGCTGGAGTGCGACGACCCGCACGGCGGTGAGTCCGGGCGCTACCGCGAGCACCTCGCGGACTGTTAGGAGCATGTGCGAGGCCACGAGCATGAGATGCAGGTTGTTGCGCTCGGTCTTCGTGAGCTTCTTGAGGCTGAGGTTGCCTGCGGCGGTCGTGGTTGGCTTCTTCTCCGGCACGATGTCAACGGTGGGCACAAGCACCACGGCGGTCAGCTCGGAGCCGTCCACGCCAACCGGCGCAGCCGGTGCTTCGTTGTCTTCGAAGGCCGCCGAGAGCACTTCGAGCACGACGGTTTCGTCATTAGCCTGCAAGGCTTCCCACCATTGGTCCAAGTCCGACTGATGTTGGGCTTGCTCTGCTGATCGCCGAGCGGAAAGTTCCTGGATTTCGGCGGCTGCGGCTGCTTCCGCTCGCGCCTTGGCTTCACGGCGAGCGGTGCGCTGGAACAGACCGATGCCCGCAAGCGCGTGCTTCTGATGCTTTCGCCGAACCTCGTCTGCCGCCACTGGGGTGGGTGCGGGTGCGATGGGTCGCGTGGCGGGCGGGAAGTCCTGGCGGTGCAGGTTGAGGATACTGAGCAGAGCAGTACGAAGTTGCTCGGCGAACTCGGCCTTGGCAGCTTGTGCAAGCGTCCGTTGCGACGTGCCGACCGTGCTTCGCCGTGTCGTGCCACCGGATCGCTGCCGGGTGCCTGACAACGAAGTGTAGAACCCCACAGGACCGACGCCCGATGAGAAGCCGGTCCGGCCGCCGCCTACATGGAGTCGGGCAGCCCGCGGCCCAACGCTCGTGCGGATTCCGCGGCTCGATGCCCGGATGCGAACGCCCGGCGCGATCTTCACCGAAAAGCCCATGGTTCCTCCACCCACTCGACGACTGGCCGGTAGATCGGAGGTGGGGACAAGGGAGTTACAGCCGAGGATCGGCGTGCGGCTCAGTGTACCGTCCGGCGGCCGCCCGCGTTCGTGCTCCCGCAACGGCGGAGGAATCTTTTAGCGCGAGGCACTGACGAGGGCAAGTGCATAGACAAGGAGTCCAGATCACCATCTGGACCCCTGTTCATGTTTGGTTATCGCTGGTGCCGCGGCTTCTGAGACCGCAGGTACTGGAGGAAGCCAGCAACACAGCCGTGTTGGTCGAGTGGGTACCAGATCGGCAGAATGCCGTGTGGATCTAGTGCGTGACGCCGCTGGTCAAGCTCCTCAGCGGTTGAAGGCCGCTCCAGCAAGGCGACGTGAGGATTGGCACGGTCGTTTGAAGCGAGCCGGTCCAATACGTCCAGGGTGCGGTCTTGCCGGAGGCTGCAGCCGATGAAGAACAGGGGGCGCGCATAGGTAACCAGACTTAGCAGATGGGGCAGTGGCCACTGCTTCAGTTCGTCGTCCGAGGCCATGATGCTTTCAAGCTCATCAGGCTTGCCGTACATCGCGTTGTACTGATGTGTCGTCAGCACCCATGCGGCAGGGTCCGTGTAGTCGCCGTGGAATTTGATGAGGTTCCCACCAGCCATGAAGGGGTTTTTGATGATCTCCTGCGCTCTCTCACCCCATACGACCCGCGAGAAAGGTCGATTCATGGCCGCGAAAACGTGCTCAAGCACGTGATCCAAGTTCGTTGTAATGACTGGACCGTTGACCAGATCCGGCAAGACCGCCAGAGCCGGGTAGACGCTTTGGGTGAAGCTACGGAGTTTGCCGTTCTCCTTGAACTCATTGGCGACGGCCCGACGGAATGACGTCACGCCGAGTTGGTCCTCCAGCACCTGCGCGACCTTGGACAGGTCGCTTTTCATGTGTGGTCTTACTTTTAGCCAAAGGCCAGGGCGGCTCTCGGCGACGTTCCGCAGGAACTCTCCCCACAGACGGTACCCGAACGGCCTAGAGAGACCTGCGCCGATGAACAGCGTGAAGCTGTTCCAGTCCCGCATCTGATCCCGGAGAAGCTCGACGGCGCCATGGTTCTCGCGACGAAACTGCTGCATGGCGGGCGGGTAGCCCACGCGTGTCATCCAGAGCACCTCCTCGCTGACGGGTCATGGTGGCGCTCCCTGGAAAGAGCCAGCCTCGCTCCTGAACTGCCTCAGCTGGGTAATGCAGCGTAACCGTTGTTCGCGGTGAAAGGGGATCACTCTGTCGGGTGAGGCGGTTAGGGAGCTGCGACGGGTACTTCAGCGGCCTGCTCGAACCTCAACGTTGTCGAACGCGCATCGCGACACATGCAGCCTGTGCTCCGATACGTGGTTCACCCACAGTAGGCTCTATCTTGTGAAGGTTTGCTTGTAGCTCGGTGAAGGTAGATCACCACTGCAGGCCTCGAATTTGGATCGACATCCAAAAGGCAATCACAAGCAGAACTTGCCATTGCGGCCGGTCACTCACCGTGGTTTCGATGGCGACAACAAAGCACGATGACGGAATGGCGACCGGGACGAGCACTGTCCGAACTGCAAGCCAGGCAAGCAGCTGCCGCCTCACATCGGGCACGACTGACTGCCCTACGCCTATGTCACGTTCTCGGGTTCCGCCGGGTTGCGATCTTCGCCGAGTGCGGACGTCCGGCGCTGCCGTGGACGAACAGAACCAATTACACAACGTGCTCTGTCAAATCACGATGCAAGGACCCAACACTAGCGACACGCCAGCACAGTGAGCCTT
>NZ_JBEXVQ010000079.1:0-8720 GCF_040629405.1 Lentzea sp. NPDC005914
ACCGCCGCCATCTGGCACAACCGCGCCACCGGCCAACCCATCACCCGATCCCTGATCGCCTACGACCACTGATCAGTTAGGACTTACTCGTCTAGGTGCGCGCGCTCCAGCTCTGTCACGGCCTTGCGCGCGTCGGCGACCGCAGTGCCGGTGAGCGCGGCAACTGCCCGAGCATCGACATCTCGTCCCGGTGCGATCGCGAGGTACCGGAACGCTTTGGCCGTCGCGAGGCTCAGGTGCCGGTAGGACCACGAGAACACCGTGCGCACCGCGGTCCGCTCGTCGCCGGCCTCCATCAGGTCGAGGCGGTCGGCGCCAGCGAGTTCCGCCACCAGCGCGGTCAGGCTCTCGTGCGGCCGGGCGTTGACCATCTCCGCGGTGATCCGCAGGGCCAGCGGGAGACACGTGCTCCACTCGCACAGCCTCTGCGCCGCCTCAGGGTCGGCCCGAGCCCGCTCTCCCACCAGCGACGTGAACAGCCCAAGCGCCTCGTCCGGTTCGAGCAGCCCTAGGTGCACGCGGCTCGCTCCGTCGCGGATCACCAGCCCGCCGAGCGAGTCCCGGCTCGTGACCACGACGAACGTCGAGCCCGCCCCCGGCAGCAGCGGCCTCACCTGCTCGACACTGCGGGCGTTGTCGAGCACGATCAGCATGCGTCGTTCGGCCACCAGCGTGCGAAATAACCGGCTGCGATCGGACAGATTCGTGGGCACCGGCTCGGCCGACCCGACCAGGCTGCGCAGCAACTCGCCCAGCGCGTCCTCGGGGCTGACCGGCTGATTCGGGTCATATCCCCGCAGGTCGATGTAGAGGTCGCCGTCCGGGTACGCGCCGCGGACCCGATGCGCCCAGTGCACAGCGAGAGCGGTCTTGCCAACCCCCGCCGTGCCGGAGACCGCAGAGATCACCACCGCGCCGGAAGCATCCTCGCGCAACCGGTCCAGCTCGGCGAGTTCCTCCTCGCGGCCGGCGAAGTCCGCGACGTCGAGCGGAAGTTCCCGTGGCACGCGGGCGACCGGCGACGCCTGCTGTCCGACGTTGAGCACCAGGTTGCCCGCCACGTCGCGGGCCTGCACCACGTTGCCGGAGACGGTGTCGACAACGTTCGCGGACTCCGCACGCGAGCCTTGACCGTCGTCCACCGCACCACACTAGCGACGGCCGCACACGTCTATTCGGTCGTGCAGGCAGCGCCGTTCAGCGTGAACGAAGTTGGCCTTGAATTGGCACCTTTCACCACACCGTTGAAACCGAGCGAGACCGACCCGTCCGGCACGATCAGCGCGGTGTATCCCGCGTTGGTGACGGCCACGTCCGCGCCGTTCTGCGAGGACGTCGCGCTCCACATCTGCCTCACCGTCTGACCGTCCGCGAACCGCCACCTCAGCGTCCAGCCGTCGACCACGGCGCCGCTGACGTTGCTCACAGTCACCTCGGCCTGGAATGCGCCGGGCCACTGGCTGTTGATCTGGTAGGCGACAGCGCACGTCGGCCGCGGCCGCACCGTGGTCGTCGTGGCGCAGTGTTCGGGCACTTCTGCGCCCACAGGCCGCGTTTCGCCTGCGTCGCCTGGGTTTCGGTCGCGGTGAGCGGGGCTGCCGTCGACGCCTTCGGTGCGCAGCACGCCGCTCCACAGCCAGCAACGAGTAGTCGGTGCCGTCCGCGAGCACGGGCCTGATCTCGGCGGACGTGTGCCTTCTGCTGCTCGATTGGAGTTTTTCCAAGCGGTACCAAGGAACTCATGAAGTGTGCTCGGCGAGGCCGGCAGTAGTCGGCGATCCACGTGATGAGCTCGTTGAGCCCGGCGTTGGTGCGCGACAGTGACAGCACGGGCGTGCCCGCGTGGACGCGGCCGTGCCGGTGGAACAGGTGGTCGCTCTCGGGTGAGGCAAGGTCTTCCAGCACCGTGATCGCCCAGGCCGCGAGGGCGCCCACGACCCAGTCGGCCCGCGCCCCAGCGGGGTCCTGCTCGCCCTTGAACACGGTGCCGGTCACCGTGAAGCGGTAGGCGCGCGGCCTTTGGCGTCGCGGTGGGCGCGCACGCCCCCCCGCGCCGGTGCTTGATTACTGGTGGAAGGTACTTATTCCAACCATGCGCTATTCCTCACCGGAGACGAGGATCTGACCAGCGCTGGCATGCGGTCGCGGATGACAGTGCCGACTGGTGGGCGGCCAGCACGTCAACATCGTCGGCCCCTGCCGCCGCTCGAACGTCCTCTTCTGCCGATGTGCGGACGGCCCGGTCGGACTCACTCTTGGGGGCCGTCTCCTGCTCGAGCCAAGCGCTCGCGACTCAGATATCGAACCGGCTTGCCGAGCGACTCCGCGTAGGCAATCTCCCGTCGGGTTGACTGACCTACGTAGCCGCCCGGATCCACGATGTACACCTCGTCAGCCATGCGAATCGTTTAGAAGTGCACGCCGCCGAGCCGCCCCTTCAGGTCCGAGCTGTCGGCTGTCCAGTCGTAGTCCGGCAGATCGGGGAGGCTGAACATTCCAAGGCTGATCACGACGCAACCTTCCATCGTGAGCCGCTGGTTGACCTCCGCGAACTCGGCCTCGAACTTGGTCGAGCCGCAGAGCGTGATGACCTTCGCCTCACTCTCGACCGACTGCGGCGCCTGCTGATCCTCCATGAGGTTCAGCTCATCATCGCTGATCGCGTCGCTTGAGCGCGCTCACGCCGACGACCGTGCGCTCGCGTGCGACCGGCGTACCGGGCGCAGACTCTGTTGGCTCGGTCGAACCTCCGAGACAAGACGGCTCACTACTAGGAAGTAGTCTCCTATCATCAGCCGATGCCTGACCCAGCAACCGACGCGGAAATGAGCGGTACTGAACCGACCGCATCCGCTGTCGGCCTGACAGACCTAGCACGCGAACTGCAGGTGCCCACGTGGAAACTGCTGGACAAACTGGAAGAACTCGGGTTTTTCGCGCGAGATGAGCACGTTAAGATCAAAGACCACGTGGCTCGACGAGTGCGTGATGCGTACGGAATTCCACCAGGCGAGCCCCGTAAAGCTTCCGAAGACGACACTACCCGTTCGACTGAATCTACCCATAGCGCAAGACAGGAACGGACCGAACACACCGCGCGTGCCGGGCTCCTGTACGGCCGGGTGAGATTCTTCGAGCAGAGCCGAGGATACGGCTTCATCGCCGGAGACGACGGCGTGGACTACTTCTTCCACGTCACCAAGGTCATCAGTGCCACCGCAGTGGTGACAGGTCATCGCGTTACGTTCGAACCGGGCACATCAACCCGAGGACCTCGTGCCAGCCATGTGGCCGTTGTGGACGACTCTGGCCGACCGACAGGTCAGCAGCGACAACGATTTCGTGAACCGGACCGTTTCATCATGACGAAGAACTCCACTGTGCACGGCTTCGACATTGTGCAGGTCGTGGCGCCGACCTGCTGGTATGAGGCCTTCGATCCCAACGAAGCAAAAGAGGGGCTGCAGACGTACGCTGCCAGCCTTGGCGCAAACGCGATTGTCAACCTCAGCTTGGAAAAATACTCGAAAAGCCCTGAACCGCTGCTGCTACGGCTGATCGGGATCGCGCCCAACTACTATCGGACGATGCATCGCTTCTCCGGCGCGGCCGTGATCATCAACCGAAGTGTGCGGCGGTGACCATCGCACGCGATGGCCACTGGCTGAGGAACGTCAGGCATGCGGGACTTAGAACTCCTAACGCAATGAGAGGTTGCGGAGTCGGCGCCAGCAGATGATGCCGCAGGCCAGACTGAGGAAGGCTTCGTGGATGTCGTCGCGGATCTCCCAGCGGATCCGCAGACGGCGGAACCAGTGCAGCAGTGCGAAGTCTGCTCGACCACCCAGCGGTAGACGCCCAGGCCGGAGCCGTGTTCGCTGCCGCGGCGGGCGATCACGGGTGTGATGCCCAGGTCGCGGACCAGGTCGCGGTACTTGTCGTGGTCATAGCCGCAGTCGGCGTACAGCGCGTCAGGCCGGAATCGCGGGCGGCCGCGTTTGCCGCGCACCGGCGGGGACCTTGTCGATCAGCGGCATCAGCTGGGTGACGTCATTGCGGCGGCGGCCGGTGAGTGACACGGCCAGCGGGATGCCGTGCCCTTCGGTGATCAGGTGGTGCTTCGAGCCCGTTCTGGCGCGGCCGACCGGGCTCGCACCGGTTTTGGGCCGCCCTTGGGGGCACGCACGTGCGAGCCGTCGATCCCCGCCCGCGACCAGTCCAGCGCGTTCGCCGCGTTGAGCTCGGCGAGCAGGTTCTCGTGCAGTCGCTACCACACGCCGGCCTGGTGCCAGTCGCGCAACCGCCGCCAGGCGGTCATACCGGAACCGAAGCCGAGTTCCTGGGGCAGGAACTCCCACGGGATGCCGGTGTAGAGCACGAACAGGATGCCGCACAACACCTTGCGGTCATCCAGCCGCTTGCGTCCCGGATGATCGGCGCGACGCGGCACCACCGGGAGCAGCGGCTCGATCCGCGCCCACAACTCGTCGGACACGATCCAGGGAAGCTGCTCGCCCTTCCTCACACCGTGATCAACACGTCGTTGATCAATCTTATTCCAAGATCATTCTGTTAGGAGTTCCAAGCCTCACGAGCCACCTTGCCGGGCACGCATGACTTGCCGTGATCAGCCCCAGAACAGACGCTCATCAGCGTAAATCGTTTTGTGTCAAGGGGTTGGCCAGTGATCAGGACTTGTCGTCGTTCCCTGCATAGCGGCATGGGGTGGACCCGGCAGCGCGTAATCGGGTTGGGTGACGACGGGTGGGGCGGCCCATGATGAGCGTCGAGATCACCCAGGGGTGTTTCCATACCGCATGGGGCTTGCCCTGCCCTGCTTGTAGCGCGGTCGCGCGGTTCAGGCCGCGGTGACCGCAGCGGCGGTCATCAGCGACTCGAAGTCCTCCGCATCGCAGACCAAGCCGCAGCACTCGGCGGTCCGCGGATGGCGCTCGCCCCTACGGATTGTGATGCCGCAGGGCCCGTGAAGAACCGGGCACGATACAGAAGTCGTTCGACCCGGTCAGCTATCGCCCGCGCCCGTATCTATCTGTGGCTGGCGGGGGGCTGAGGACACCTCTAGTCGGTCTTGGAGGGTGGCGTGCCTGAACTGATAGATCGGTCCGACGGCTCGAAGTAGGTGTCGTGATCGAGCGTCGTCCAGGAACCGCATCAGCCGTAGCGGAGTGTTATGACGCGTGGCCAGGTGGATCTGGGCTACAGCAGTGGTCCCCGCCCTCGAGTACGTCAGCCAGGTCGTGAGTCCAGCCGCAACGCCCACGCCAAGTCCATATGGCGCCGAAGTCAAATCCGAGCCCCAGAGAATGGCCCAGCTAGCCAGCCCGGCCGTGAGCCCTCCTGCAAGCCCGATCATCAGCCCGAAGGCGTTGTCACCCTCCCATGCTTTGACAGGGTCCACAGAGTCCGTGTTATTGACATTGGTAAAGAGCTCGGTCACGAGTCCGAATGTGAGCGCCGACGCGAGGCCCACCACTACACCGGTTACGAGGCTGTATATGAGCACGCCCGCAAGCCCAGAGCTGGCTTCTTGGAGTCCACGCACGAGCCCGGTAAAGAGCCCGACCGCGACCCCGAACGGGAGTCCAGCTGCCAGCTGCCGGACCGCGAAGAACTGCGGCCACACCAGTGCCGCCACGAGCCCGATCATGAGCCCAGCCACGGGAACGACCACGGAAACGACCATAGGCCCCAGCGCGCGGTAGCCGAACAGAGACAAGGACCCGTAGTAGAAGACGATAGCGAACATGAGCCCAATAGGGAGCGCAAACATGAGGTGACGGAGCGCGAAAAGCCGCCATCCGAACCGTTTCATTCGCGGACGTGTGACCGCGCTACCTCTGAGCCCGGCGACGAGCCCGGCAATGAACCCGAAGACGATCCCGGCGGTGGCATTGCCTTGAAAGCTAGACCAGTCCGATTTCATGCTCTCGAAGCCGACGCCAAACATGAGCCCGAACACGAACGCACGAGGAAGAGAGCGCGTGAGGTGTCGGATCGTAAAAAGTTGCCGCCATCCGAACCGTTTCGCTCGCGGAGGCGTGACCGCGCTACCTCTGAGCCCGGCAACGAGCCCGGCCGGGAGCCCGAACACGAGCCCGAATATGAGCCCCGCCGAGGCTCCGGTCGTGACCCCGGTCCAGAGCCCCGCCTCTGTCCCTGACCACAGCGCTTCCGTAATCCCGTCCGTGATGCCTGCCGAGAGCCCAACGGGAAGCCCGAAGGCTAGTGTTGCGAAGAGGACGGTCATGAACGTGCGGCGTGCACGCGGAATCCAGGTCGGGATGGTCCACCACCTGAGGTCGCGGGTGTGGTGGTGGTTCATGTAGGTGGCGATGACAGTGAGCGTGCGATGGGCGGTTTCGGCGGTATACCTAGGCGTTGGTTGTCCTGGGCGCGGACCATAGGCCGTGGTGATGGCGCGGTCGAGGAGGTGGTTGGTGATGCCATCGGAGTCAGGAAAGCGGGTTTCGTCGAGGAGTTCATCGACGGGTGCCGCCGGCAGATAGGCATCGCGGAGAAGGCAGGCAGCGAGAGGGGTAGTGAGTGTTCGGGTGAGAACGCTGTCCGGTTGCTGGGTGAGGGTGGCGGCAACGGCCTGCCAGGCGGGTGGCGCGGGTTCGGCGAGGGGCCGGACCAGGTAGTCGGCGACGTCGGTAGGGGTGAGTAGTTGGAGTTCGATGGCTGCTGCGCCGGTGAGCGTGTGGTCGAGGGCGGCGCCTGCCAGAGCCGTGACGCGGCTGAGCACGACGAGTCGGAAAGTGGCTTGTTCACTCAGTGCTTGCAGCGCCAGCGGGCGGGTCTGTTCGGGGATTTCGTCCAGCCCGTCGAGGAACACGGCGATACGTCCAGCGCGCAGCAGAGCCTTAGCGTGCGCTGTGCCGGTACGGCCTGCGAACAACGGGATTTCGGACAGCTTGCTGCACAGCCAGTCTTGGACAGATGTGGTTGCGGGATTCCAGTTCTGCAGGGTGAACACGACCGGGACAGGTATACGTCGCCCATCTTCGATGCTGGCTTGGTCGCGGTAGCGCAGCGCGTCGAGCAGCAACAGAACCGCCGCAGAGCTTTTCCCGGTGCCGGGGCCCCCAAGGATCAGCAATCGACCGGACGCGAGCCCACCATAGACCGTGTGCAGCGCGCGTCGGTTTCCGCTCCGCAGCCGACTGGGGGTGACTCGGTCCAGACCGGGAAGCGGTTCGAACGGTACGTGATCGTCATATGCCGAGCTGGCAGCAGCCACTGGGCCAGCCACGCGTTCTGCGGTACGGCACCAGCGGACCGGCAGCGGCGCGGGCTGCAGCAACCGACGGTCGTTCGCAGCGTCCTCCCACTGGTTGCGCATCGCTAACGCCAGAGCATCGGTGAGCCGGTCTAGCTCCGGTGCCTCGACCGGGGCGAAAGTCTTAACGACCCAGCCTCCAACGATGATCAGCAACCCGACGACAGCGAGCACAAACTGGCCGTAGCCACTTGCGTTGCCACGCTCCCCTGGCTCCAGCAGCGCCACCTGCGCGACCCACCAACTCAGACCAGCAGCAAGCAGCAGTGCGCTCGCAACAAGCCACCATCGCCGCGTCATACATGTACATCGCGTTAAGAGCGCCTGTCGTGACAGCCGCCACACATCGCGTAGGTAGCGACCATGGCCAAGTTGCGATGCAAGATTCCGGGATGTTGCTGGCAGATCGTCTCCAGGAGCCGGTCGCTACGGTCCTGTTCAGACCGGCAACGAACCAAGTACATCGCGACCTCCGGCGTCGATACGCGGTCTCCTGTCCAGGAATCGCCCTGTCGCGAGGTGCAGTTACCCCCGCTAGCGCGCATCGCCCGTCCGGCGTAGCGGTCGAGCCCCAGCCACGGCCGGACGAGTTGAAATATCTCACGGGGGAAGGGCGCTTGAGCTCAGGCGTCTGTCGTGCGTTGCCGCCTGGATAGAACGGCCCTAATGCTCACCTCGACGCTTGATCCGCCCCAGCTACTCAGGGACGTATTGCTGACCTGGTGGCACACTGCGGGGTAACTACGCGGAAGCCGAACGCCGCTACACCCGCTCCCTCACGATCTTCGAGGAGCCTGACAACCGCGTCAGCACGGGCTCAACCACCCAGTGAAGAGGCGTGTTTTGGCAAGCGCAAGAAAACCCGCACGTCGCCGTGCAATAGCGTCTCCGTACCGCTCGCCTGCGAGCGCAGTTTGCGGTCGCGGGATGATCGTCAATATTTGACGGATCCTCTCAATACGAGCTGATCTAGGAGCTACCTGGTTCGGCGACGCAACTGCCAGTGTACTCCCAGGTGAATGACTGACTACGACATTCGAACTCATGGACCGCTTTCGGACGTGTCAGAGTGGCTACACGTTCAGCGCGTCACCACTAACGCACTCTCATGCCGCTGAGCGCGCGGGCCGACCACAGGCAAGACAGCGCCGACGAGCCTTGGGAGCACGGAGTGGGAGCAGATTGGGAGCAACTGCGTGCGTTGAACGTATCGGGACGGTCCTCAATAGACTTAAACGGAACCGCGCCGACCTGCAGGAGTCTTGTTTCCGCAGGTCAGCGCAGTATCGCTGCCATAGTTCACACAGAAGGAGTCCTCGGACCGACTGGGGTTGCCCCGTTTTGACGGACAGGGTCGATGAGGTGTTGTCACGCTACCTGATCGACTGGTTGGTATCGGGTGGCTTCGTAGGCGGTGGGG
>NZ_JBEXVQ010000080.1:0-8645 GCF_040629405.1 Lentzea sp. NPDC005914
CTGACCATGACCGCCTGAACGGCCATTGGCCGCAGGCGATGCCGCTGTCACCCGTCCCCGCCAACACTCTTGATCATTACGGGACAACCTTTAGCGCGAACGAGTTGATCATGGAGGTCTACGCGAACATCGACGGCGTACCGACCACGAACCGCCTAGCCTTCAAGGGGCCGTTGAAGTCATAGCGAACGGATGCCAGGCTCGACCGCCACGCCGGGCGTGCAGCACCGAAGTAGAGCAACCGTGCCGACAGGAGAAGGACCACGGTTGACCGGCAGCAACTGCGTGGCCTCGCACCATTGCAGGCTCAGCTGTTCTCGGACTGTCGCACGGGGGCCTGATCGAGCTTCAGTTGCTTCAGGAGCTCGACCGCGTTCGATTGGGCCTTGGTCCCGCGGGCTGCTTCGAGGAGGCCAACCAGCGACAGGAGTGCGTAGTAGTTGAGGTGGAACAGATGGCGCATCAGGTCCGGGGCTGCGGGGCCGTCGATCCGCACGCATTCGCCGGTCGGTAGGCGGTCGTCAAGGAGTATGGGTTGGCCGTCCACCTCGCCAACGGTGAACCGTGTGAAGGTATTGGCCAGCTTGCGCAGTAGGTCCACCTGGGCGTCGTACTGCGCTCCCTGCTGCCATGTCATCCACACTTGGACACCATCGCACAGGTGTTCGAATGGACGTCAATCTTCGTTCATGCACGAATCGTCTCGTCGGCCCGCAGGGCGGTGTCCAAAGTAGACCAACTTGGGCCGTCCTGGGGCCGTGAAACAACCCCAAAGGACGAGAAACGACGCTGACCGACAGAAGGGGTTTTCGCAGGTCAGCGTCGTCTGCAAGGCTCTGACCTCAGCCCTGCTTGGTCTCCCAGAAGATCTTGTCGATTTCCATGAGGCGCTTACAAGCCTGTTCAGGCGGGTGGCGACGGTGGGATGGTCAGGGCCGTAGGCGGCTTGGTGATGACGTCCGGCCGGCTCAGAGATGGGGTTTCCAGCGTCGTCGACGAGCCTCGGCGTGAGGCCGTGATGAACCTCAACCTCAGACTCGCCCACCTGGGCGAACAAGATCGCCATTCACTCAACCCGGTGTACTTCCGCAGAGCTCTGGCTGAGTGATGCACAGGGTGCCTACGCTCCGGCTGGGGCAGTCCGGCCAACTCAGGCTCTGCAAGGGAGACGAAATGGTGCGTCTGCGTTTGCTCGGGAGTGTTGCGTCGGTCGGTGTTCTGACCGCGACTCTACTTGTCGGCGTGTTCGTCAGCCCCGCCAGTGCGTGTTCGTGCGCGATTGAAAGCGAAGCGGAACACTACGAGCGCGCGGATCATGTGTTCACCGGAACGGTTCTCCAGAAGACGGTCGAGCGTGGCCACAAGGCCGATCCGTTCGACGATCTGCATCGCTATGCGGTGCGCGTCTACGAGGTACTCAAAGGGAAGGTTCCGCGGCACGTTAACGTCATCACCACCGTTCACAGCGCCATGTGTGGCATCGAGCTGATCAAGGGTGCCCAGTATCTGATCTTCGCGTTCGGCGATTCCGGTGACCGGCGAGTGGAGACCAACCTGTGCAGCGGCACCAGACTCGTTTTCACAACAGCTCGGCCCGATCCGCTCTGAGGCTGGAGTCTGCCACGTCTCAAGCTAGTGGTCGCGCCCGTTGGTTCGTCGGAGTTGATCATGCTGTCTGTGGCTGCGGTGCGTGGCGGTCATGATGACCGATCCAGCGGAAGCAACGATTGAGGTCGTGAACCGGCACCGGGCCGGTGCTGACACCCACGCGCGAGCGTGTGCTCGCCCGCGCGTGGGTGGTCCGGCTACGGCACCGGTTACCCGATGCCGATGGACCACTCGGGCGGACGCTCCCGACGCCTGTCAACGCGAACGGGAGCAGCCCGCACTGCGCGCTAGTGCGACTGGTTCGGTTGCAACACCCAGGCGTACACCTCGGCGAGGTGCTTGATCTGCTCAGCGTTCCCGCCTTGGGCACACCCTCGACGATCTCCTTGAGCAACACCGCCCGAGCCTCTGCTCAGTCATGTTCTCTGCCAATGCCGCACGAAATGGGCACCTCACCGATCGAGTTCCGCACCGGGTCCGATTTCACCCGATCGTGAAACGGAGTCAGCAGTCGTCGACTCGCCAGGCACCGTTCTCCCGAACCCACGGCTCGCTCCGCTGGTCCAGTTCGGACTTGGCGTAGGTGGAGGTCACCCGACCCAGATCACCGGCAATCTGGTCGACCTTGAGCGACACGATGTCCTGCGGTCCGTACAACTGGCTCGCCGCTGTAACGACCTGGAGAAATCCGGCGCGCGGCATGCGTTCCTTGCAGCGCTGCGACAGCATTTCGTACGCCTCGTTTTTCCCGGAGAGGAACGCTGCCGAGTACTCACGCACCGCTGCTTCGAGTTCTGCTGACGAGTCCTTGTTCGCTGTGGGCGCCGCTGTCATGGTCGCCTGTTCCGTCGTGCGCGTTGTTGTTGCCGGCTGCTCCGTGCTACCGCAGCCCGCGAGGGCCGCGAGCACGCCAAAGACCGCCACTAAGGGCACGAATCGAATCACACCAGGTCGTCGCCCATTGGTAGCGTCGCGTTACCCATCGCCGCAGGCATTCACTCGATCTCGCGACGCCGCAACGGCCAGCAAGCACACCCGCACGGGAGAAGACGGACATGACCGCTCACGAGACGGGTGCGCGGGACAAGAATGTTCTTGCAGGTAAACGATCTGAAAGTCCTGTGTCCAAACGCCGCACGATGGCACTTCGGAGGCTGCCACATCCGGCAGGCGCCCAACTCGATTGGGCCAATCACCTGCAAACGCGATCGACTGCTCTAGGCGAGTTGCGCCCGAACCTGTAGCCAAGACGACGCTTCAGAAGGAAGGCCCAGTGGGACGCAACGAGACGCCCCGACACAAACCCGCAGTTCAAGGCGTTACACCTGAGACCAAGTTGTGCATGCGCGACTTAACCGGTGCCGTTCACACCTAAGCGGTCGGCTTGAGCCCACAGCGTTCAGACTTTCTCTTCTTGATCAAGGCGGCCCCTCCGGAGTCGCAAGAGTGTGGGTGTCTTGCGGGGTTCCCGCGCCCGTGTCTCGACATCGGGATGTAGTGCCTGCAACGCCTCACCGCGGCTCGGCCCCAACGTTAAGTCATTTCGTCTGGTCATGGTGCAACCGTTCTGCAGTAGAAGACAACAACGCCGGAGTGTCGGTACAAATCCCGTCTACGCCCAGGGCGTATAGTCCTTCCACGACATCCGGCCGCTCCTCATGCCACGTTATGACTCCGAAACCGCGGGAGCGGACGCGTTTGAGCCAGCCGCCGGCGAGCAGGTGGTCCGGCCGAGGCTGGGCTTCCCAGCACGGGTGCACGAACGTTGCCGAAACTGCTTCCGCCAACTGCACCGGCTCTTCAAGAGTCGATCCGAATAGCACGGCGCGAGGGATGTCAGGTGCGACATCCGCGCACAATGCGATCAGATCCGATCGCGGTGACGCAAGAACTGTACTATGCGTCATTTCTGTGGATTCGAGGAGTTCAACGAGACGTTCGGCGGACCTCGCGGTCAGTGACTTTACGTCAATGTACAAGCCGAGACCAGCCTTTTTCGCGGCACCTACCACGTCCTCTACGGTCGGAATTCCCAGCTCGTCGAGAGCGCGTCGATGATGGGATTCTGGAGCGTCGAACAGCCAGCTGTGGTGGCCATTGGTGCGTATTACCGGATCGTGGCAGGCCACCAAGCGGTCATCGCCCGTCACGTGCACGTCGAATTCGACGAGATGCGCTCCTTGCGCGGCGACGGCGGCCAGGTCGGCGTCACCATACTTTTCAGACGCATCCGCCCCACGATGCGCAATGCGGAGAACCTCGTCAGGTCGCCGTTGCACTGAACGGCGTAACGATGGCAGCCGGTCGGAGGTAGGCGTCATGTGCGCAGAACTCCAAGTCTTCCGCGAAGATCACAATACTTCTATCTTGTGTACCCGCTGTACCCGCCCTGTCACACGTGTCCGCTGTAGCGGTACGGGGTGCTCCACGATGGGATGACCAGGACATGCCGCCCGTTGTCGCAACTGGACTGATCTCAGTCCCCGTGCCTGGCGCTTGGCGCCGTCTGACGCTGATCGCTAACACCAACTCGCTCGCCGAGTTGGCCGAAGAGCAAGTGGTCGGCAGGCTGGAGGAGTTGGGCATACCAAGGCATCATTACGGCCTCGCCCGTGCCGTGCAGAGCTGGAAACGCGCTCTGGTACCTCCAGACGTAGCCTTGGCACTGTGGCTATTGCGCGAGTGCCTCCCGACGGCGGACGCGTGGTCACGCCGCTTTGGCATGCGAGCGGAGGACACTGGTGCCGCGATCCGGTACATCCAACTCAGCCTTGCGGCTGGCGAGTCCGGCGATACGGATCCGCTACTGCTTGACGCGGCGAAATGGCTGGTCTCCACCCAACTGGCGGACGGCAGCATCCCGGCGAACCTCGGCTTCGGCTTCGGGGAGGCGGGTACGACCGCGCGTGTTTTGCGGCTGCTCAATCGCCTCGATGAGCCGTCGCTCGACCCCGCCCTCCAAGGCATGTACCGGTACCTGACGGAGCACGCGCTGCGATTACCGAACGGCGTGGGCTGGGCCTATTCGAGAGTTGAACAGACTGTGGTCACCGGTGCGACCAGCCACGTCGTGCTGGCGTTGCTCGAAAACCGCTCCAGTGATCCGCTTATAGTCGAAGCCGTCCGCTTCCTGCTGGCAGTGCAAGATCGTTCGGGTGGCTGGGCGGAAGTTCCAGGTTTCTCTCCGACGATTCACAATACCTTTAACGTCGTCCGAGCTATCAAGGCGGCCAAGCGCAACAGTCTGGTGGAAGCCGCAGTCGCCGACGATGCGCTAGCCGCCGCTGTGAAGTGGTTCTCAGGTCGGATGCGGAACCAGCGCAGGATCCGCGATATCGCCGAAACTGCATTTGCACTCCGCCTGGCAGCGGAGCTGGATTTGCTGCATGTGAAGCAGGTAGAAATCGCCGCCCTTCGGCTGCTTCAGCAACGTCGCCACTGGCTCAACCAAAGCGCCGACCTCTACGCCGAAACTGAGATCGTCGCGCTGGCACTGTTAGAGTGCTCGAGGGTGCTCGACGGGAGCGACCAACTGTGCGCTTCTTGGTCATGGCGATGGGCGTTACCGGAGTTACCGCCTCCGTTTCTCTCCAATGGCAAATATCTGCACGATCTGCTCTACAGCGTGATGCGTGCCCGCTGGTGGGTCAGAGCAGTGGACCGGTTTGTTTCCACATCATTGGTTGAGCGATTCCTGGGACTTCTACTCGGCACAATAGCTGCACTGGGTATCGTGGACGACTATGTAACCAGTGTGTTCGTCGGCCTTCAACCAGACGCCCGTGGCATCGTCACGATCTCTGTCATTACCTTACTGTTGCTCACGTGGATTACCGTCAAAATAAGTTGGAGTTCCTCCGTGCTGCGGGCACTGCGCAACAGTGCGGGGCCGCTGGGGGTCGCCGGATTACTTACATGGATCTTCTATGCGCCTGCTCCATTTTTTCCACCCCTATTGGCTTTTATTGGCCTACGTTGGCTAATTATCGACATCGTGGCGTTCACGACGAACTCTAGCGGCTTGTTCGATCGTATGCTCTCGCGGCAATAGAGCGAATTTCGCATCTTCGTGAACCACCTGAGCGCCTGTTTCTGATAACCCAGCTCAGCTGCTTGATCGTTTGACTCGCAAACGCCGCACGATGGTCCGTCGTGGGCTCGACGGTACGCCAGATGTACAGCAGCAAAGTACAGCAACCCACCTGGTGCTTGATGACCTAGAACGAGCACCACAAGCACTCTGACCTCGACAAAGACCGTAGTTGACCTACCTGCCGAGAGTTCACACCGAAGAGGTCACTGGTTCGATCCCAGTATCGCCCATTTCAGCCGGAGAGCCCCTGACCTGCAAAGGTCAGGGGCTCTCCGGTTTTTCGCGCACGCCAACAACGCCCGAAATCGGCCTGCGGTAGCCAAACAGGGGTTTCAGTCGGTCAGTCGTCCTCCTCTTCCAGAGTCGGCAGGAACAGATCACCGATGGCCTCCGCCGCGTCCGCGTCGATATCTGGGATGTCCTCGGTGTAGGTGTCGAGTGTGAATGCGACCTCGGCATGACCGATCCGACTGCTCACGATCTTCGGGTGCACCCCGATCTCAGCACGATCGTGGCGAAGCTGTGCTGGGCGTCATGCAGGCGGATCAACGGCACCATCGTGCTCGCCGGGCGGCCGGTCACGTCTCGATCGGCGGGGAGAGCGCACTCAGCCGCAGGCGCCACACGCTGCCGCCCGCTCGCGTCGACCTACCTAGGTGGAACACGTACCAGTCACCTTCCAGCGGCTCGAACCGGTACGCCTCGTCCCAGGTCTTCGTGGCGGGATTCAAGCCTGGGCACCGGACGAAGCCCGCCACTCGCGTCATGCCGGGATCGTTCGTGGTGAGGAACGTGCACCCGCGGTTCTCGTACCGGTCGTGGAAGTTGTAGAAGCCCACGCTCGGAGGCTGTCCCTCGGCCGGCCGCGCGATGGCCTTCTCCAACGCCGTTCGGTGCAACGGGAACAGCGCGGGGCCGACCACGCCAGCGGAGGCGGCCGTCCAGCTTGCCGCGCACAGGGCGGGCACTAGCAGCATCGGCCACCAGCGTCGAACGGGGTGGCCGATCTGGCCCGCGCCTACCACCAGACACAGCCACGCGACCACTGCCCAGCCGGCTAGCGCGAGCGTCAGGACGGTGTAGTAGCCGCCGGGCGCCGCGACTCCGGTGAGCAGCAGCCAGGTGGGCACTACCGCCACCGCGACCGGACACCACACAGATCGCCAACCGGACATGCCGTACCCCCTCCGTCGATCATCAGGACGTCGGGAGGGCACGGAGGTTCCCGGTGGAGGAGAGCGCGTCTGCAAAGCACGTCTGACATCTCCTCGCTTGAGGCGACCGACAGCCGCTGGTACCGGTCCGGCGACTGCCAATGTGTCCAGTTCGAGGCTCCAGATTGGACAGATCGATAGTTCGCTTCTCGCCTGTTCTGGCCCAAAGTGAGCGGACGGGTACGGAGCGAAACAGGAGGCCGGATGTCCGAGCAGGGCGAACTCGCGCGCACACTGCGCGGCAGGCATCTCAGCATGATCGCGATCGCCGGTGTGATCGGTGCCGGTCTGTTCGTCGGCAGCGGGGCGGCCATCCAGCAGGCCGGGCCGGGCGTGCTGCTCTCCTACCTGGTCACCGGGGCGCTCGTCGTGCTGGTCATGAGGATGCTCGGTGAGATGTCCGCCGCGATTCCGGAGACCGGCTCGTTCTCCGCTTACGCCGAACGCGCGCTCGGGCGCAGGGCCGGGTTCGCGATCGGCTGGCTCTACTGGTGGTTCTGGGTGGTGGTCATCGGCATCGAGGCCACCGCGGGCGCGGCTATCACCCATCGGTGGGTTCCCGGTGTGCCGCAGTGGGTGTGGGCCTTGGTTTTGATGGTGGTGCTGACGCTGACCAACCTCTACTCGGTGCGCTCGTACGGCGAGTTCGAGTTCTGGTTCGCCTCGATCAAGGTCGCCGCCATCAGCGTGTTCCTGATCATCGGGCTGGCCGCGATCGCCGGGCTGTTGCCTGGGGTCGAGGCGCCGGGGCTGAGCAACCTCACCGGGCACGGCGGCTTTCTGCCCAACGGGGCCAGTCCGGTGTTCGCCGCGATGCTCGTGGTGGTGTTCTCGTTCTTCGGAGCCGAGATCGCCACCGTGGCGGCGGGTGAGTCGGAGAACCCGCAGCGCGCCGTGCAGACCGCCGTGCGCTCGGTGGTGTGGCGGATCCTTGTCTTCTACTTGGGTTCGATCGCGGTCGTGGTCACCCTTCTGCCGTGGGACGACGCTGGTGTCGCCAAGAGCCCGTACGTCGCGGTGCTGGAGCGGATCGGTTTGCCCGGTGCGGCGACGGTCATGGACGTCATCGTGCTCACGTCGGTGCTGTCGTGCCTGAACTCCGGGCTGTACACGGCATCCCGGATGGCGTACTCGCTGTCGCGGCGTGCCGAGGCGCCTGCGGCGTGGCGGCGGCTCAGTGCCAAGGGCGTGCCGTTCACGGCCGTGCTGGTGTCCACTGTCGTCGGGTTCGGCACGGTCGTGCTGAACTACCTCTGGCCTGACACCATCTTCCTGTTCCTCGTCAACTCCTCCGGCGCCATCGCGGTGTTCGTCTGGCTGGTCATCGCCATTTCTCAACTGCGCCTGCGCAAGCAACTGGAGTCGACCACGCCGGAGCGCCTGACGTTGCGGATGTGGGGCTTTCCGTACCTGACCTGGGCGACGATCGCCGGGCTGCTCGTGCTGCTCGCCGGCATGGCATTCGACGACACCGCACGCCCGCAGTTGCTGCTCAGTCTCGGCGTCGCCGCGGTCGTCCTCGTGGTGGCCGTCATCCGCGACCGGCGTCAACCCGGGACGGCGGCGGAGCGGTCACAAAGGTGAACGAGCCGGATCCGACGCTGTAGACGACGTGATCGCCGTCGACGCGCACTAAGAACTCCTAACTCAATGAGAGGTTGCGGAGTCGGCGCCAGCAGATGATCGCGCAGGCCAGGCTGAGGAAGGCTTCGTGGATGTCATCGCGGATC
>NZ_JBEXVQ010000081.1:0-8477 GCF_040629405.1 Lentzea sp. NPDC005914
CACCCGGTCCCATTCCGAACCCGGTAGTTAAGCCCTTCTGCGCCGATGGTACTGCACTGGTTACGGTGTGGGAGAGTAGGTCGCCGCCGAACTTACGTACAGAAGCCCCTGAGGGTCGAGCGCCACAAGCGTTCCCCTCAGGGGCTTTTGTCATGCGTGAAGCGCTACATGCTGTTCGATCACGACGGCGTCCTGGTGGACACCGAGTTCTGGTACTTCCAGGCGGGAGCACGCGCTCTCGCCGAGATCGGTGTGGTCCTGGACGAGGATCAGTACCTCAGCGACATGGGCCAGGGACGGGGGACCTGGGCCCAGGCCGAGGCTGTAGGTGTCGACGAGCAGACCATCGCCAGGCAGCGCGTGGTTCGGGACGCCTACTACCAGGAGTACCTGAGAACCGAGTCGATCGAGATCGAGGGCGTCGTCGAAGCCCTGGCCGAACTGTCGAAGTTCGTCCGCATGGCCATCGTGACCACCGCGAAGCGCGCGGATTTCGACATCATCCACGAGAAGCGCCAGATCAGGCAGTTCATGGACTTCGTTCTTGCGCGTGAGGACTACACGCTCGCCAAGCCGCACCCGGAGCCGTACCTGACCGGCCTGGATCGGCTGGGGGCGAGCAGGGAGGAAACCCTGGTCGTCGAGGATTCGGCCCGGGGGCTGCGCTCGGCGGTGGCGGCCGGCATCGACTGCGCCGTCGTCCACAACGAATTCACGAAAGGACAGGACTTCTCCGGAGCCCGCTATCGGATCCAGACCCTGGCGGAATTGGAGGAAATCATCCTGAGTTCCAAATGAGGGCCGGGTTCAGGGCAGTGCCGTGTGCACGTCTTTCCTCGTGGTGCCGAGCTTCGCCAGTACGCGGGCGACGTGCTTCTCGACCGTGCGCGGGGACAGGAACAGGGTCTGGGCGATGTCGATGTTGGTGGCGCCGCGCACGAGCAGCTCGGCGACCTCCAGCTCTCGCGGCGACAGTTCGGTGCCGTAGCCGCGGCGCCGCTCGCCGAGGCCCAGCGAGCGCAGGCGGTGCTGGCAGCGAGCGGCGTCGGCAGTGGCGCCGAGATCGGTGTAGACGCTCAGTGCCTCGGCGAAGAGCACGGCCGCGTCCTCGGCAGCGGAGCACGCCAGGACCTTCCCGCGGAGCTCCGCGGCCTTCGCGGCGTGATACGGCCTGCCGATGTCCTGCCAACGTTCGCGGGCCGCGGCGAAGTGCTCCGCGGCGGCCACCGGTGCGGTGTCCCGCAGGAGCAGTCCATTGGCGACGTCGAGCTCGGCTGCGGCGGCTGGGGCGTCCCTGTCGCGCAGACCCTCACCGACGTCGGCTACGAGCCGTTCGGCCGCTTCTCGGTGCCCGCACGCCAGGGCGGCTTTGACGGCGACCGGGACCAGCCCAGTGGCCAGCACCCACGTGCCGTGTCTGCGCACTGTGGCCACCGCAGGCTCGGCGATCGCCCAGGCGGCCTGCGGGTCGCGCTGGGCGAGCGTCGTCGCGGTCAGGGCGGCGGCGGTTCCCAGGCTCACGTCGGCCGAGCACGTCTTGTCGCCGTGCGCCGCTGCGGCGGTGAAGTGTTCGTGGGCCTGGGAGATCAGGCCCTGCATCAGCGCGAGACCACCTCGGCTCATGGCGTAGTCGATGTCGACCAGCCGCACGTCGGGGTAGGCGCGTGCCAGTGCGGCGTACCGGGCTTCCAGATCTGCCCACCGGCCGGCCAGCCAGTCGAGGTGCAGGAGTCTGGCGCTGGTGAGGCACTGGAACGGCCGGTGGTCCGTGCGCCCGGCCAGCTCCTGGGTTTCCAGCAGATAGGTGCGGGCCCGCCGGTCGTGGCCCAGTAGGGCGGCTGTCTCGCTGAGGTTGTACAACGCGTAGCAGGTCTGGCTCAGCACCGCGTGGCCGGCGTCGCGGCGTGGCAGCAGGTCCACCAGCGGCCAGACGGCGGGATCGCCCTCCCTCGCCATCAGCAGGAGCCGGGTTCCCTGCACCGCCGCCCGGATCCCCTCGTCCGCGCTGTCCCGGACGGCCTGCTCGGCCCGGCCGAGCCACGTCCACGCGTGCGCGGCGGCGTCGTCCTGGTCCTTCAGCGCCAGGGCGATCATCGCGCGCGCTGCCTTGTCCAGAAGGGTGGCCAGTTCACCGACGGCGCGTTCGAGCTCCAGGAAGCCGTCCGCGTCGCCCGAGAGGTTGAGCGTGATCAGACCGAGCCCCAGGCGGATCTCGCCGCGGACCGCCTCCGGCAGCCGGAGGTCGGCGAGCACGGACCTGAGCACGCCGGCGGTCTCGACGTAGTCGACGCCCGAATTGGCGATCCTCGCGAGAGCCAGTGCCGCCTGGGAGCGCGACTCGGTGGGAACCTGCTGCTGGTTCAGGATCTGGCGCAGCATCGTGGCGGCCGTACCGGTGTCGCCCAGTGCCACGGCCTGGTCGACGGCCTGCTCGGCGCGCACGAGCCAGCCCTCGTGGTCACCCGTCGCCAGGGTGTGGTGCGCGATCTGCACCAGTGGGGCGGGGAGTGCGTCTGGAGCATGTCGACGGCGCGCCGGTGCAGGCGGGCGCGGCGAGGTCCCGGGATGTGCCGGTGGGCGACCTGTTGCGCCAGCACGTGGCGGAAGGCGTACCGGCCGACGCCGGTCTCGCGCAGCACCGCGGCGCCCATCGCCTCGATCAGGCCCTGCGCCCCCTGCTCGGGTTCCAGCCCGGCGAGCTCGCTGAGCAGCGCCTCGGAGGCGGGCACGGCGAGCACGGCCGCCGCGTCGACCACCGCCGCACCGGCGGGGGACAGCCCGATCAGCCGCTCGGTGACCGCCGCCCGCAGGCTCTCCGGCACGTCGGCCTGCTCCAGTTCGCGTGCGTCCTGACGGGACTGGTCGCGGACCGTCAGCAGGTCCTCCTCCGCGACCAGCGGCAAGCCCTCACTGCGGCGGTGCAGCACCGCGCACAGCTCGGGAGTGGCGCCGGCACCGAGCGCTTCACCGGCCAGCTTCGCGATGTCGCACTCACTGAGCGGCGCCAGCCGGATCACGGTGGGACGAAGCGCGGCACCGAGCACGGAGGCACCGTCCGGCAGGCCCTCGGCGCGGCCGGTGAGCACCAGGACGAGCTGGTCCGGCAGGTCGCGGGCGAGCAGCAGGAGCAGCTCGCGAGTGGCGTCGTCGACCCAGTGCACGTCCTCCACGACCACGACCACCCGGCCGATCGAGGCCAGCACCGCGCGCACGGCCCGGATCAGCTGATGGCGTGCCGCACCCGGATCGTCCGGCGTGGGAGGTGCCGGTGGCAGCAGACCGGCGAGATCGGGCAGCAACGGGGCCAGTGCGCCCGCTGTCGGGGGAGATCGGTGTCCGCCAGCCACGGTCCTGCCTTGCCGAGCGCGTCGACCACCGGCCCGTACTGGAGGGGTTCGCGCAACGGGTGACAGAAGCCGGTCACCACCCGCCAGCCGTTCGCCCTCAACGTCGTGGTGGCCTCGTGCACTAGCCGCGACTTGCCCATGCCGGCGTCGCCCTCGACGACGATCACGGCCGGCGGATGACGGATGGCGTCCAGCAGCAGCCCCAGTTCGTGGCGGCGGCCCACGAACGGGAAGCCCCGGCCGAACCCCGCGCGCTGGCCAACCACCGGTGACACCATCCTCCGCGAACATCCCGCCGTGGCGTTCAGGCTACCCCGTTCGGAGTGTTCGCCCTGGTGACGGCACGCGCGGTGGGTGGATCGTCAGGTCCCCTTGGCCGCGTTCGGGACGTAGTTCGCGTACAGGGCGGATGTCCACTTGGAAGTACCACGTGTTGTCCGGTTGGTGTGGTCGACGGGCACGTCGGCGTTGTCGGCAGGTCCGGGCGAGGGGGCCGGTACCTTCTGTCCCATGCACAACGAGCAGCGCTCCGCCCGCCGGTCCGCGGGCGTCGGCCGGACCGCGGACCTCGCGACGAACCCGTTTCGCGTCGACCGCGACCGGGTGGCCAGCTCGCCGTTCTTCGCGCGGCTCGGTGGCGTCACGCAGGTGGTCAGTTCCACCGGGTCGGGTCTGCTCGTGCACAACCGCCTCACCCACAGCCTCAAGGTCGCGCAGGCCGCGCGTGCCATCGCGGAAAGGCTGACCAACCGGCCCGAGCTGACCGCGGTGCTGGAGAAGCTCGGCGGGTGCGACCCGGACGTGGTCGAGGCGGCGGCGCTCGCGCACGACCTCGGGCATCCGCCGTTCGGCCATCTCGGCGAGCAGGTGCTGGACCGGCTGGCACGGCACCGGTTCGGGCTGCCGGACGGGTTCGAGGGGAACGCGCAGTCGTTCCGGATCGTCACGACCACGGACGTGCGGGGACCCAAGGCGCTCGGGCTCGACCTGACCGTGGCGGTGCGGGCGGCGATGCTGAAGTACCCGTGGACCCGCCACCAGGCGCTCGACATGGACGTCGCGCCTCGCGGTGCGTCGGAGCCCGAGGACATGCCGGGGACCGGCAGCTCGAAGTTCTCGGCGTACGTGACGGAGATCAACGACCTCAGGCAGGCCCGGGAGCCCTTCGAGGGGCGGATCGAGGCGTGGCAGCAGACCGTCGAGGCGAGTGTCATGGACACCGCGGACGACATCGCCTACGCGATCCACGACCTCGAGGACTTCCACCGCGTCGGGGTGTTGCAGCACGCGACGGTCTCGGCGGAGCTCGGGACGTGGCAGACGCAGGCGCTGGATCTCGCCGGACTGAGCGACGCCGAGCTCAGCGCGGAGATCCGCATGCCCGGACGGTCGCTGGAGACGCTGCGCAGGCGCATGCACCTCAAGGACTCCAGGGTGATGAGCGACGAGGCGTTCGCGCTGGCGGTGCGGAAGGTCAGCAAGGAGCTCGTGGACGGCCTGCTGTCGGTGCCGTTCGACGGATCGGTCGAGGCGGAGCAGGCGGTCGCCGGGTTCAGCGCGCGGTGGACGCGCCGGCTGGTGGACGCGGTCGGGGTGATCGAGGAGCCGACGCCGAGGTCCGGTCACGTCGTGCTGGCCGTGCAGCAGTGGCACGAGGTGCAGGTGTTGAAGTTCGTGCACCGGAGGTTCGTGTTGCTGCGGCCCGATCTGGCACTGCACCAAAGGGGACAGGCGCGGCTGCTCGGGTCGCTGGTGGACGCGCTGGAGCAGTGGGTGACGGACCGGACGGAGGCGGATCGGTTGCCGCGCAGGCTGCACGACCTCGTCGAGCTGGCCGAAACGGAGTACGCGGCACTCGCCCGGACGGAGCCGTCCACATTGGTCGGTCCCGCCGGTGAGCTTCCGGTCGGGCCCGACGTCGTTCGAGGGCTGGCACGGGGAAGGGCCGTCGTCGACTTCGTCGCCTCGCTCACCGACAACCAGGCCGCGGCGCTGCTGGAAGCCCTTTCCGGGCGAACCGGTCAGTTGTGGACTGACGCTTTTGTTCTGTGAAGTGTGATTGTGTCTGCTAAGTGAGAAGTAGCCCAA
This sequence comes from Lentzea sp. NPDC005914, assembly GCF_040629405.1. Taxonomy (NCBI): domain Bacteria; kingdom Bacillati; phylum Actinomycetota; class Actinomycetes; order Pseudonocardiales; family Pseudonocardiaceae; genus Lentzea; species Lentzea sp. NPDC005914. Next base: position 5,436 of record NZ_JBEXVQ010000081.1, read on the forward strand.
TCGGATGCTGACTGTGATCAGGCAAGCACCATACGTTGGCGCCTCGACCGGGATCATCCGGTCGCAGGCCGCGTTGCCCGGGTGGGGATTCAATCCGGGCACGCCACGTTCGGGGGAGAAACCCTGTGCGCCGATCTCGAAGAGGCACGACGTTAGTCACCGCAGGTACCGCAGTTCTGCTGGCCGCACTCACCGCTGTCACGCCTGCTTCCGCTGATCCGGTCAAGGCGTCCAAGACCATCACCGACCGCACCGCGACCCAGATCGCCGCGCTGCAGTCCATCAAGAAGTCGCTCACCGCAGCCGAGTCCAAAGTGGACAGCGCGCTCGTCGTGGAGGCGCGCAAGCGCACCCAGATGGGGACGATGAGCTCCCTTCCGCAGGTGCAGACCGGCGTTGCCGTGACGCCGCAGTCCACCACTCTCGTGGACATCCGCGCCAAGCAGTACTCCGAGGACCTTGTCAACGCTGTCCGCGCGGTGGGCGGACAGATCCGGGCAGTGTCCTCCGAGAACCGCACCGTGCGCGCGGAGGTTCCGGTTGCGAGGATCTCCGAGATCGCGGCACGCTCCGACGTCGCACGTGTCGAGCCGGGCAGCGACGCGATGACGCAGGACGTGAAGAACAAGCGGGACAACAAGAGCAAGGCGAAGCCGTCCAAAGAGGACAAGGCTCGGGAGATCGAGCGCAGGCTCGCCGAGAAGCAGATGTCCGTGCAGGCGGCCAAGGTCAGCGAGAGCGACAAGGCGCACGCCGCCGAAGCCGCGCGTGGCTCGTTCCACGTGACCGGTGTCGGCGTGAAGCTCTGCGCGCTGTCCGACGGCATCAACTCCGTCGCCGTGTCGCAGGCGGCGGGCGAACTGCCGGCCGTCGACGTCCTGCCGGGACAGGCGGGCTCCGGTGACGAGGGCACCGCGATGCTCGAGATCCTGCACGACCTCGCGCCCAACGCCGAGCTCGGCTTCGCCACCGCGTTCAACGGTGACGCGAGCTTCGCCGACAACATCAAGAAGCTGCGGTTCGACCTCGGCTGCGACGTCATCGTCGACGACGTCATCTACTTCAACGAGTCGCCGTTCCAGGACGGCATCATCGCGCGCGCCGTGGACGCGGTCGCGGCGGACGGCGCGTTGTTCTTCTCCAGCGCCGGCAACCAGGGCAACGTCGCGGACGGCACCTCCGGTCACTGGGAGGGCCAGTTCGTCGACTCCGGTGTGGGCGTCGGCAAGTTCGCCGGCACCGCGCACGACTTCGACCCGAACCCGAACGCCAAGCAGCTGTTCGACCCGCTGTCGAACTTCTCCGGCGACACCCCGGTGACGCTGCACTGGGCCGACCCGCTCGGCCAGTCGTTCAACGACTACGACCTCTACCTGGTCAACGCCCAGGGCAACGTCGTCACGTTCAGCCAGAACAACCAGGACGGCGCGCAGGACCCGTTCGAGCGCCTCAACACCCCGGCCAGCTCCACGGGCACGCGTCTCGCGGTCGTGAAGTTCCGCGGTGAGGACAAGTACATCGACCTGTCGCTGTTCGGCGGCCGGTTCGCCAACTCCAGCGACGGCCTCAAGAAGTTCGTCACGCCGGGCATGACCCGCGGTCACTCGGCGGCCAAGGGCGCGATCTCGGTCGCGGCGGCCCCGGCCGCGGCGGCGCTGCCGTTCGACCTGGAGCCGGGTGACCCCGCCAACCCGAAGGGCCCGTTCCCGGACGCCTTCACCAGCGCGCAGAAGCCGGAGCGCTTCACCTCCGACGGCCCGCGCAAGACGTTCTTCGCGCCCGACGGCACGCCGCTCGCCGAGACCCGGCAGAAGCCGGACCTCACCGCGGCCGACGGCGTGACGACGTCGGTGCCGGGCTTCGCGCCGTTCTTCGGCACGTCGGCCGCGGCTCCGAACGCCGCCGCGATCGCCGGCCTGATCCTGTCCGGCAACCCGACGCTGAAGCCCGTCGAGGTTCGCGAGGCTCTTGTCTCGACGGCGATCGACATCGTCGAGTCCGGTGTGGACAACCGCACCGGTGCCGGCATCGTGATGGCGGACAAGGCTCTGGCCTACACGGGCGCGTCCCCGCAGGCCCTGGCCCGCGCCGAGCGTCCGACGATCGTGAACGACGCCGACGGCAGCCAGTACCTCAAGCCGGGCACCACGGCCACGGTGACGCTGCCGGTGACGAACGGCGGAGACGGTTCCGCCGCTTCGACCTCCGTCGTGCTGACCTCTCCGACCGCCGGTGTGACCATCGCGCCGCGGTCGAAGTACTACGGCAACATCGACGTCGGCCAGACGGTGTCCAACACCTTCAAGGTGACCGTGCCCGCCTCGGCCGCGCTGGGGTCGGCGGTCAAGCTGGACGCCAGGGTCACCTACGCCGGGTCGACCTCGCCCACGGCGGCGTCGTTCAACTACCGCGTCGGTGAGCCTTCGCGTGAGTTCAAGACGTTCGCCTACACCGGGGCACCGGTCGCGATCCCGGACAACGACCAGACGGGCGCGTCGATCTCGGTGCCCGTCACCGGTGTCGGTGGCGCGTCGAACCTGAAGTTCTCGGTGGACGGGGCCACGTGCTCGGCCGCCGACGGTGCGACGACCGTGGGCATCGACCACACGTTCGTCGGCGACCTGGTGGGGACGTTGACGTCGCCGTCCGGGAAGTCCGTGACGTTGTTCTCGCGGTCCGGTGGGACCGGGAACAACATCTGCCAGGCGGTGTTCGACGACTCGGCCACGAGGTCGTTCTCGTCGGTGCAGCCAGGGGAAGCGCCGTTCACCGGTTCCTGGACGCCGGCCACGGGGACGTTGTCCTCGTTGCTGACGGACTCGGCGGACGGCAACTGGACGTTCAAGGTCCAGGACGTCGTCGGCTCGGACAAGGGCTCGATCCGCTCCGTGACGCTGCACGTCGCCGGCTGGATCTGATGAGCTGACAACGGAAAGGCCCCCGGCTCGGCGGATTCCAGGGGTCGTCGCAACACAGTTGATCAACTGGCTTCGGTCAGGAGCTTAGCCAAGCGCTCGGCTGGGGTGTCCCAGCCGAGCGTTT
>NZ_JBEXVQ010000082.1:0-8192 GCF_040629405.1 Lentzea sp. NPDC005914
ACGTCCTCAAGCGTCGCAGGCAGGCACGGGGCGAGCTCGTCCAATGGGCCGACTTCCTAGGAACCCAGATCCGCTACGACCCCAGAAGCATGTATGCCGTCGCCTACAACTCGGCCGAGGTGACCGGGCGCGTGGACGGCGTCCCCATCACGATAACCGCATACCTCCGGCGTCCTCTGTCGGATACCCGCCTCTGGCAGGCGCTCCGCTGATGGTGCGCGACGGCCGGATTCCGGCAGAGGCGCTGCGGATGGAGTCGCAGTGGTCCGACGTCGCCACGCCGACGTTCGCCGCGCAGGCCGACGCCGCTGTGAAGTTGTACTCGGCGGACCGGCTGTTGCCGCGCCGCTTCGCCCGCCGTTCGCTGGGCTAGTCCGACACCGACATCCGGGACGTGGAAGCCGAGGCGTACTCGCGCGTCGCGGGTGGCGACCAGGCCGCCGAGTTCGGCCCGAAGCCCATCCCCGAACCACGTCAGCCCGAACCCGAGTTCGACGGATCCCGCTACCGCAAGCGCGGCACCCACTTCTGTGTTCCGCGCGCCGACCACGCGCAGGCGTTCGCGCAGGGGATCTGCGTCCACACGAAAGTCCGATGGGCGCGCAAGCCGTTCATCCTCGCGCACCGCCGTCCTGCGCGCGCTGGCCACCCAGCCGGAAGGTCTGAAAGACGAGGCGATCGGCGGGCATTCCCGCACCGCGCCCACGACGGCGGAGGGCTGCACCTCACCCCCGACGAGCTGACGCTGTTGCGGCCACCGACGCCGGTACCGCGCGGGGCATTCTCGATCCGGACGTACCAGCCGCGTCAGCCCAGATCGTCACGCCGGCCGCCACGACCACCCAGCCGACGCCGACGACCACCGGCCACCACACGGACTCGGTCACCGCGATCAGCACGCTGACCACCCCGGCCGCCAGCAACACGCCCACCGCCAGCACAAGCACGGTCCGCGCCCAGGCACCGGACACGCCCCGTTCCCCCATCCTGCGCCCCTTTCCTACTTGCCAGTAGGTGATGTATCGCCTGGCAGGCGGCACTGGTTACGTAAAGGACGTAGCCCATTGCAGCTCCCGCACATCGTGACCCTCGTAGACCCGCTGGAGGTCGAAGACCAGTACGGCAACCCCAGCCCCGCGGCCGACTACGGCTCTGGCGCACCACGCCGCGATGTCCGCGGCTTCATGCAACCGCACACCTCGACCGAACCCGCCGAGACCGGCCGTCAGCCGAAGATCACCCGGTGGCGGTTGCTCACGTACTCGCCGGCCGGCGGCCGTGAACAGGTCGAGTGGCGCGGCCGGACGTTCCGCGTCGACGGCGACCCGGAGATGTGGGAACCCGCGCGGGTTCAGCAGCGCCGCCCCAGGGCGACCAGACCGAGATGCGGCTGCTTCCCCAGCTCAGCACCCTCCCCGCCGAGCGGGAAGCCGCAGCTCTGCGGGAATGCCAGAGCCGCAAGGCCATCCAGATCCGCACGGCTGAATTTGCTTGCTGTTGCGGAGTTGGCCGGCCCAGACCGCACCGAGTTGGCTTAGCTTTGTGATTGTCGTGGCTCTCGGCGGCGGAGGTGATCTGGCCGTGTTCGGCGAGCCACCCGGTGGCGCGATGGTCGCCACGGCGGGTGAACACCGCCGCACCAGAGGCGGTTCATCGCCGACCTGGGTGTCGTCAAGCCCAGCACCGGCCGCAACGATCTCGAGGGCCACGACCTGTGCACCGATCTGCACGATCTGATCGGCTGACCAAGGTGCAGCAGCGGGGTCAGGCCACCCCACCGGCTGCGACGGCTCCACACCACAGGCAGACTGTCGGCTCGCGAACCGATTCGCCGGACCGCCGCCACGGAGCTGACCAACACATGAGTGCTCGTTTCCAGGAACTCGACTGGCGCCAGACATCTTTGGGTGAACTCACGCTGCGCAAGCGACACGATCCCGTTGTGGGTGGGGAAGTCCACGAGATCAAGCTCAACGACGAGTTCCTGATGTCCAGCATGTTCACCGTCGGCGAGGTCGAACTGGCCCGCCTCGCGCTCGCGGCAATTCCGAGGGCACCCCTGGACGTGGTCGTGGGTGGTCTGGGGCTTGGCTTCACGGCGGTGACCGTGCTGGAGAACGCGGATGTCGGTTCGCTGCTGGTCGTCGACGCGCTCGGCGAGGTGATCGAATGGCACCAGCAGGGGCTCATCCCCGCCGGGTCCGTGCTGACGGCCGACGCCAGGTGCCGCCTGGTGCACGGTGACTTCTTCGCGATGCTCCGCTCCGGGCACGGCTTTGACCCGGCGACTCCCGGCCGGGCGTTCGACGCGATCATCGTCGACATCGACCACTCGCCACGTCACCTGCTGCGTCCCGGCAACGCCGACTTCTACGAGCCCGAGGGCCTGCGGCGGCTGGCCGGCTTGCTCCGTCCCGGCGGAGTGTTCGCGCTGTGGTCCAACGACCCGCCCGACGACGAGTTCATCGCCACGCTCTCGTCGGTCTTCACCGACGTCCACGCCGAGATCGTCAGCTTTCCCAATTCGTTGCAGGGCAAGGACTCCACGAACACCGTCTACCTCGCGAAGCTGACCTGAGCGGGCCGGGCCGCGGTCAGGCGGTTCGATCGTCGGGCAGTTCGAGCAGTTCCTCGATCACGCGGCAGGCGGGGCCGGTGCGCTGCCACGAGTACCGCGTCGGCACCAGGACGTTGACCTCGTCCGCCGGCATCCGCGTCGCGATCGCGTCGTTCTCGTCGTGCAGACGGACGACGTCGATGACGTTGTCGTGGGCGCGGACGCCCACGATGGCGGCGAGTTCGCCCTTGCGGTTGCGCGGGTAGAGGAACTGGAAGCCGCGCAAGATCAGCGCGTTGAGCCGGATCGTGGCGCTCTCCGTGGTGTCACGCGACGAAGTCATCGAACTCACCTTCCTTCGCACCCGCCAGGAAGGCCGCGATCTCGGCGCGAGTGAGAACAAGCGCGGGACCGTCCGGAAAGCGGGAGTTCCGCACGGCGATGTCGCCATCGTCGAGCCGGGCGAGCTCCATGCAGTTTCCGGACGCGCCGCTGTGCCTGCTCTTCCGCCAGGTCGCGTCCGTCAGCAGGGCGGCTGACATCCCGCTGTGGATCGCTTCTCCCATGGCCACTCCGCCTCCGCGAAACGGGTGCATATGCACGTGCATTTGGCTGTGCACGCACGGTAGCAGATGCACTCGCACGGGTAAATGCACGTGCATATGCACGCTCTATGGGTCGTGACGGGGCTACGGCTCGGCGGGGTTACAGCTCAGCGAGACGCTTGCTCAGCACCTGGCGCGTGCGGTCCGGCGTGTGGGCATCGATGGTCAGCCGGTCGAACATCCGGCTGTACAGCTCGAGCTCCTTGCTCCGGTCGAGATACAGGGCGCCGCCGCCGTGCTCGAGGTAGACGATGTCCGGCAGCTCCGGCTCGTCGAACCGCAGCATGGCGAACGAGCTCTCGGCCGCGTAACCGCTCAGGGAGTAGGGCAGAACCTGCAGGGCGACGTGCTTTTGCTTGGTGACGGCGAGCAAGTATTCGAGCTGACCGCGCAACACCGCCACGCCGCCGATCGGCCGGTACAGCACCGACTCGTCGATCACCGCCCACAGACGGGGCGCGCCCGGCCTGGCCAGGATCTTCTGCCTTTGCATGCGCAGGGTGACGAGCTGTTCGACCGCCTTGTCCGCGAGGTCCGGGCGGCCGCGGCTCGCGATCGCCCTGGCGTAGTCCTCGGTCTGCAGCAGGCCGGGCACGAACTGCAGCTCGTACGTGAGGATTCTCGACGCGGCTTCTTCCAGGCCGACGTAATCGTGGAACCAGTCCGGCATCAGGTCGCTGTAGCGATGCCACCAGCCCGGCTGGTTCGACTGTGCGACCATCTCGAGGAACATGTCCCGATCCGCCTGGTCGGTGACCCCGTACATGGTGAGCAGGTCGGCGACGTCGCGATCCTTCAGGCCGACGCGGCCGAGCTCCAGCCTGCTGATCTTCGACTCGGACCCGCGGATGGCGAAACCCGCTTCGCTGCGCGAGATGTCCGCGGCTTCGCGCAGCCTGCGCAGCTGCGCGCCGAGCACGATGCGCAGCGCTGTCGGGCCTCCAGGCCGGACGTTCGCCGAGTTGGAGTCAGCAGTCGCCATCAGGGCTCCTCCTTAGCGTTCCGGCCCTCACCTGCGCCAGTGCGGACAGCACAATCCACTCGAAAGGCGGTTGCTGTAGATGCAACGGCGCAAGGGGTGATCACTGTACGTGCAGCGGCGGCGCATTCACGCATTCGGCTCATATGCGTGGGCCGGGTGCGGTGTGATCTGATGCACAGAACGCCATGCCTTGTCTACGTTTGTGAGGTTCGTGATGCCCGACACCGATGTGCCCGTCTACATCGACACGACGAAGGCCAGCATCGCCAGGGTGTACGACGCCTTCCTCAACGGCAAGGACAACTACGAGATCGACCGCGAGGTGCTGCGGCGGGTGCAGCAGGTCGCGCCGGAAGCGCAGACCCTCGCGTTCGACAACCGCAACTTCCTGATCCGCGCCACCCGCTTCATCGCGAGCCAGACGGGCATCACCCAGTACCTCGACTGCGGATCGGGGCTGCCCACGGCGGAGAACACCCACCAGGTGGCGCAACGGATCCAGCCGGAAGCTCGCGTGGTCTACGTCGACAACGACCCCGTGGTGCTCGCACACGGCCGGGCGTTGCTCGAGGAGAACGACCAGACGCACTTCTCGGCCGCGAACATCTTCAACCCCAAGGAGATCCTCGAGGACCCGATCGTGCGCAAGCACATCGACTTCACGCAGCCGATCGCGTTCTTCCAGCTCGGCACGCTGCACCACTACGACGGTGAGATCAGCCCGCAGGAGATCATGCGCGAGTACATCGAGGCGCTGCCGTCCGGTTCCTACGTGGCACTCAGCCACTTCCTCGATCCGCAGACCGCGGAGCACAGCGATCTCGCCCGCCGCATGGAGGACACGTTCCTGCACAGCCCGATGGGCACCGGCCGTTTCCGCACCCGCGACGAGATCGAGGGCATGCTGGCCGGCCTCGAACTGGTCGATCCCGGTCTGTCCCTGTGCGCCGACTGGTGGCCGGACGGTCCGCGCATCACGCCTCTCCCCCCGGTGTCGTACTGCATCGCCGGCGCGGTGGGCCGCAAGCCCTGACACGGCAGGACCTGGCCTGATCAGTTGGTGGCGGCGCCGCTCTCCCTGGCCTCGTGGTTGAGTTCCGCGGCGATCGAGGCAAGCGTCACGTCTGCGCGGCGATCGCATCTCGGTGCCTACGGTGATGGCGAGCGCACCAGGTCCAAGCGAAGGTCTGAAATTCCTTAGATCGGGAGCATTCCGGCGTCTCTGATGCGGGAGGCCGCAAGCCAGGCTGAGGAAGGGTCGTCGATTTCGAGCACGAAGCCAGCAGCGGTGCGGCTCTGTCAGCGCAGAAGATCGAACAAGGAAAATGTGCAGTGATCGGGCGAATGCGCAATGGCTCGATCTCGCGGTACGACGCGGCCAGCGCTCCGTTGAGCTCAATGACGGCGTAGCCGGTGAGCCACACAGCGAACCACGGCTCTGCCGGCGCACCTAGGCCGTGTCCTGCAAGTCCGTTCGATGAGAGGCACGGGCGAGAGGCCTGGAGACGGTGCCGCCGAAGCGGCCTCATACCGGGCGTATTCGGGTGCTTCGGCGGTGCCGTCTCCAGGCCCCTCGGCCGCGACTGTCGCGGACGAGACTTGCAGGACACGGCCTAGGCGCGACTCGACGCCGGCAGCGGGTCACGGCGATGTCGAACGTGTGCCAGAAGTGGTGGACCGGGCTCGTCTTGCCGGAGAAGCCGTCCGCGAACTCCTCCAGGACCAGGTTGACCCGGCTGAGCGTCTGCCAGTACCGGGTCACCACGGACGGGTCGTACGTCCGTTCTCGGTGTCCTCGAGGAACGGGCGGGCGGCGCCGGGCAGGTCGAACGGGTACGGGTGGGCGATCGTCACGTCCGCCCCGACCGCCCGCAGACCGTGCCGGGTCGCCTCGGCGAACGCCGCCACCGAGAGGCCGGGCAGGGCGATGCTGTGCCGCAGCCCCTCGACGGTGGTGATGTCCAGGCGGTGGTCGAGGAAGTCGAAGTCGATCGTGAAGATCGGGTCGTCGCCCATCGGCCGGGTGGTGATGCCCCGCCCGGTGACGTGGAACGGCACGTTCCACGAGTGGTTGCGCCGCGGACTGGCGGCGAGCCGGACCTTGCCGACCACCTGCGCGAACCGGTGGACCGTCTCGAGGCTCTGCCGCCAGTCCGGATACGAGATCGGCGGAAACCGGGTCAAGGGATGCCGCGTTCGCGGGTGTGCCGGACCGCCCAGCCGAGGGCGTGGTCGGCGACCTCCTCCCAACCGGGCGCGCCGGCTGTGAAGTGTGGTCGTCCCTTGTACTCCTGGTACTCCACCACGGCTTTCGACCTGGCGAGGAGCTTCGCGGCCGCCTTGCTGACCGATGCCGGGACCGTGTGGTCCGCGGTGTTGCCGATCACGAGCAACGGCGGGCGGTCGTCCTTGTGGAGGTTCAGCGCGGTCGCGGCGTGCGGGGTGAAGTTCGCGAGTCCCGCCTGGAACAGCACGCGGCACGGTCCGGGCACCGCGTAACGCTCGTACGCGGCCTTGGCTTCGTCGTCGCTCATCAACGTGTTCGTGAACGAGTAGTGGAACTGCTTGGGCAACAACGAGAAGGCCTTGTTCTTGTTGGCTGGGTTGCTCAGCACCGGGAAGACGGTGCGGATCTGCGCGGGCGGCAGTCGCAGCACGCCCTTGATCTGGGCCGGGGAGATCCCGACCCCGGCCGCGCCGAGGCCGCGGTCGACCAGCAGTTCGGTCACCAGCCCGCCGAACGAGTGTCCCATGATGATCGGCGGAGCGGGCAGCGCGCGGATGATGCGGGCGTAGTGGTCGACGACCTCGGTGACGCCGAGTCCGTTGAGGACGGACGGGTTGCGGCGGATCTCCTCGACCTCGCCCTCCATCCGCGGCCACGCCGGTGCGAGCACCTCGTGCCCGCGCTGCTCGAAGCGCGCCTTCCAGCCTTCCCAGCTGCGCGGGGTGAGCCAGAGCCCGTGCACCAGAACGATCGTCGGTTTCCGTTCAGACATCACTGCCTCTCAACGCTTTGCGCAGCACGTGGATCGCCTGCTCGACCGCGCCGGTGGCCGCCGCCGTGCCGCGCAACGGGTTGAGCATCATGAAGTCGTGGATGATGCCGTTGTAGCGGACGACGGTGGTGCGCACTCCCGCCGCCGTCAGCAGACGGGCGTAGGCCTCGCCCTCGTCGCGCAGGACGTCGTTCTCGTCCACGAGCAGGAACGCCTCGGGCAGCCCGGCGAGGTCCTCCAGCGTCGCCCGCAACGGCGAGGCGGTGATCTCGCTTCGCTTCTCGCGGTCGGGCAGGTAGCAGTCCCAGAACCAGGCCATCCCCTTCGCGGTGAGGAAGGGTCCGTCGGCGAACTCGCCGTAGCTCGCGGTGTCCTGCCCGGCGTCGGTGACCGGGTAGTACATCGACTGGTGCACGAAGGTGACGTCGCCGCGCTGCTTGGCGAGAATCGTGAGCGCCGCGGTCATGTTGCCGCCCACCGAGTCGCCGGCGACGGCCAGACGCGTGCTGTCGAGGCCCGCTCCCCGCCCCTGTTTCCCGATCCACTGCGCGACCGCGTACGCCTGCTCGATCGCGACCGGGTAGCGCGCCTCCGGCGACCGGTCGTACTCGACGAACACGACGGCGGCGTCCGCACCGACCGCCAACTCGCGAACGAGCCGATCGTGGGTGCCCGCGTTGCCGAGGACCCAGCCCCCGCCGTGGACGTAGAGGACGGCGGGCAGCACCTCGGTGGTGCCGAGCGGTTTGACGATGCGCACGCGCACGTCGCCGACCTCGGCGGGCACGGTCACCCACGTCTCGTCGACGTCGAGCTTGGCGATCGGTGCGGCCTGGACGTCGTCGAGGACTTTGCGCGCCCCCTCCGGCCCCAGCTCGTACAGGAAGGGAGGTGTCGCGGTCGCCACGGCTAAGTCCAGCGCCGCGGGTTCCAGAACGTGGTCGGTCATGACTGGCTCCATAAGATTGTTGATGTTCAGGACGGGATGTTCTGGATGCCTGGAGCGACGAGGTGTGGCTGATGGTTGCTTGTCGTTGGGTGGCTTCCGA
>NZ_JBEXVQ010000083.1:0-6962 GCF_040629405.1 Lentzea sp. NPDC005914
ACCGCCGCCATCTGGCACAACCGCGCCACCGGCCAACCCATCACCCGATCCCTGATCGCCTACGACCACTGATCAGTTAGGACTTACTCGTCTAGTTGGCCGGACCGATGCGTTGTTCGAGCAGCGTGCGGAACGAGCTGCGGTCCTCATCGGACGCGAAGGCCCTGTGCGGCACCGACAGCGAGGCCGCGTCCAGCGTCTCCAGCACGAAACCCTGGCGCGTCTCGGTCCAGCCCGGCAGTTCCTCCCAGACGATCTCCTCGCGCACCGCGGTGCCCACGGCCATCCGGAACGACTGGTCGTCGGCGCTGCCCACCACGGTCCGGCTGATCATCTCGTCGGACGAGAAGCGCCACCACACCGCGACCGGCTCCATGAACCCGATGACCAGTGCGAACACGAGACCGAACACCGCGACCGGGAACATCTCGTCGTCGAAACCGACCAGCAGCACCAGCGAGAACACGCCGAGCACGAGGGCGAACCAGGGCGCCCACTTGAACATCGGCACCATCGCCCGCAGGCTGGCACGCCAGTCCGCCGGTGACGGCGCCCATTTGAAATCAACACAGTTGCTCATAACGCCCCGCATTCTGCTGCACGATGACGCCATGCATCTGGGGGATGACGAAAACAGGACGATCGCGCGCAGAACGGTCCTCAAGGGCACGGCCGCGGCGCTCGCCGGGGCGGCACTGGCCACCGCCGGCCAGGGGACCGCGCAGGCCGCACAGGAAGATCCGGAACAGCGTCTGCTGCAGCTCGTGCCCGGCGGCAACGGCATCATCTACGCCGACGGTCGCTTGAAGTGGTTCAAGCACACCGGGCGCAACGACGGCAGCTACAACTGGGCGGACGGCAACGGCCGGGAGATCGGTTCCGGGTGGCAGATTCACACGACCGTGCTCGCCTCGCAGGACGGTCAGCTCTTCGGTTTCTGCGGCGACGGCACCATCTGGTGGCACAAGTGGGTGCTCACGAACGCCGCGACGGGCGCGGGCTCCTGGGCACCCGACACGAACGCGATCATCCACACCGAGTTCGGTCAGTACTCGTACGTGTTCGGCGGCTGGGACGGCGTCATCTACGCCGTGGACGCCCGCGGCGACCTGTACTGGTTCCGCTACGTCGCCGGTGACGGCTCCAGCGGGCCGGGCGCGTGGGCGAACAACGGCGTCGGGCAGAAGATCGCGAGCGAGCAGCGCGACTACGACGGCTACTTCGCCGACCAGCAGGGCGTCATCTACGGCATGCGGCACGGCGCGGCGCTGGACTGGTTCCGCTACCTCGCGGGCGACGGCTCCAACGGCCCCGGCGCGTGGGCGAACAACGGCAAGGCGATCCGGATCGGCAGCGGCTTCGACTGGGGCGGGTGCACCGAGCGGTTCGCGGAGAACGGCGTCGTCTACGTCGTGTGGGTCAACCGCGACGACCACACGCAGCCGGATCACCAGCTGGCCTGGTACAAGCTCAACAACCACACCACGATCGACCGCAACGGCGCCGTGTGGGCCGAGGGCACCGGCAAGCTCGTCGGCACCGGGTTCACCGTCACCAGAGCCGCGAACCTGCAGGGCTGCGCGAACTGGTCGGTCGCGGCGGGCGAGCAGCTCGCGGTCAAGGTCTCGACGACGTTCGACAGCTACCGGGCGAGCGTGCTGCGGTTGACCGGGCCGGTTGAGCAGGGTGGCGCGCACGAGGTGTGGGCGCCGCGCACGTTCACCGGTCGCCGTCAGCTGCTGCGGCAGGGATACCGCGCGAACGGCGTCGACTGGCAGACGGACTTCACCGTGCCCGTGGGTGCCGACTGGGAGTCCGGTTTCCACGTCGTGAAGCTCGAAGGCCCGCACGGAATGCGCCAGTACATCCCGTTCGTGGTGAAACCGCAGCAGCCCAAGCACAAGGTCGCGCTGTTGCTGCCGTACCTCACGCACAACGCCTACAACCACTGGGGCGGGCACTTCCAGTACAGCTGGGACGAACGGCGCGCGCGTCGCCAGATCACCACGCGCCGGCCGTTCGCGAACGCCTACATCGAGGCGCCGGGGTTCGTCGACGTCCGGTTCTACGGCGACCTGCTGCTGATGAAGTGGTTCCGGGACAACAACGTTTCCTACGACTCCTACCAGGACCTCGACCTGCACAACCCGTCGTGGCTCGCGCAGTACAAGGTGCTCGTGCTCGCCACGCACCCCGAATACTGGACACCGGAGATGCGAGCCGCGCTGGAGACGTACCTCGCGAACGGCGGTCGTGTGGTCTACACGGGCGGCAACGGCATGTACGAGCGTGTCGACTACAACGCGTCGGGTGGGTTCGTGCTGCACCGTCGCGACGACGGCACGCGGTACCTGTGGCGCGAGCAAGACCGTCCCGAGTCGCAGGTGCTCGGCGTGGCGTACGACGGCAGCTCCTACATGGAGTTCCGCCCGTACGAGGTGTCCGCCGACCATCCGTTCCTGGAGGGCACGGGGCTGAAGGTCGGCGACAAGTTTGGCGAGAACGGGTACAACTTCGCGGCCAGCGGCTGGGAGGTCGACAGCCGCGCCGGTGCGGGACCCGCGGCGCCGGGCGTCGTCCGATTCGCTCACGGCGAACGGAAGCCGGACGAACCGGACTTGTACGGCGCGGAGATGTGCGTGCTGCCCAAGCCGAACGGAGGCTGGGTGTTCGCCGCGGGTTCGTTGTGTTTCAACGGTGCTCTCGCGCATGACGTCCGGATGTCGCGGATTCTGTTGAACGCGGTGACCGCGGCTCAGGTCTAGCGGCTGGAGTCGCTCCACGTCGACGGGTCAGGTTCGGGTGCGTAGCGTCGTCTGCGTGACCCAGAACCTGGCCCGCACGGCGGGCGAACTGCGCGCCGCCGGGCACCTGCCGCGCGGCGTCAAGACCGAGATCAGGGAGAACCTCCTCGCGGCTCTTCGCGAGGGGCGCAACCCGTGGCCCGGCATCGTCGGTTTCGACCGCACGGTGCTCCCGCAGCTGGAACGCGCGCTGCTGGCCGGCCACGACGTCGTCCTGCTCGGCGAGCGCGGTCAGGGCAAGACCCGGCTGTTGCGCACCCTGGTGTCCCTGCTCGACGAGTGGACGCCTGTCATCGAGGGCTCCGAGCTGGGCGAACACCCGCTCGGCCCGATCACGCCCGAGTCTCGCCGACGTGCCTCGGAGCTCGGCGACGACCTGCCCGTGGTGTGGCGGCACCGCGACGAGCGCTATGCCGAGAAGCTCGCGACGCCCGACACGTCCGTCGGTGACCTGGTCGGCGACGTCGACCCGGTGAAGGTCGCCGAGGGCCGTTCGCTGGGCGACCCGGAGACGATCCACTACGGCCTTCTCCCGCGCGCCCACCGCGGCATCATCGCCATCAACGAGCTGCCCGACCTGGCCGAACGCATCCAGGTCGCGTTGCTCAACGTGATGGAGGAGCGCGACATCCAGGTCCGCGGCTACACGCTGCGGCTGCCGCTGGACGTGCTGCTCGTCGCCACCGCGAACCCCGAGGACTACACGAACCGCGGCCGCATCATCACGCCGCTGAAGGACCGCTTCGGCGCCGAGGTGCGCACGCACTACCCGTTGGAAGTCGACGCCGAGGTCGATCTCGTCCGCCAGGAGGCCGAACTGGTCGCCGAGGTCGGTGACCACCTGCTGGAGATCATCGCCCGCTTCGTCCGCCACCTGCGCGAGTCGTCGTCGATCGACCAGCGTTCCGGCGTGTCCGCGCGGTTCGCCGTCGCCGCCGCTGAAACCGTTGCGGCATCGGCACTTCGCCGTTCCGCGCTGATCGGTGAGACCCCGCCCATCGCCCGTCCGATCGACCTGGAGTCGGTGCCGGACGTGCTGCGCGGCAAGCTCGAGTTCGAGGCGGGGGAGGAGGGCCGCGAGGACGAGGTTCTCGTGCACCTGCTGCGCCGTTCGATCGCCGACACGGCCCGTGCCCGCCTCGCCGGGCTGAACCTGCGCGCGCTGGCGGAGGTCGTCTCGGACGGCCATCCCGTCGCGACCGGTGACCGCGTGCACGCCGGTGACCTGCTCGCCGCCCTGCCGGAGCTGCCGATCCTGCACGAGGTGGCCGCGCGCATGGGTGCCGGCCCGAAGGACCCCGTCGGCCGCATCGCGTCGGCCGTCGAACTGGCGCTGGAGTCGCTGTACCTCACGCGCCACCTGTCGAAGGACACGTCCTCCGACGACGACCGGGCGGTGTACGGATGAGGTACCGGTACGGACGCTGGGGTGGGGGCGCCGACCCGTTGGCGCCGCCGGTAGACCTGCGCGCGGCCGTGGACGAGCTCGGCCGCGAGATCATGGAGGGCGCGTCGCCTTCCTCGGCCCTGCGGGAGCTGCTGCGCCGTGGCGTCGACGGGACGCGCGGGCTGGACGACCTGACGTCGCGGCTGTGGCAGCGCCGTGCCTCGATCCAGCGCCGGCACCGGTTGGACGGCACGTTGTCCGAGGTCAGGCGGCTGCTGGAGTCGGCTTTGGAGGCGGAGCGCCGGGCGTTGTTCCCGGACCCGTCCGACGACGCGCGGTTCCGCGAGGCCCAGCTCGACGCCCTGCCTCAGGGGACGGCCGCGGCCGTTCAGGAGCTGTCGTCCTACGACTGGCGGTCCTCCGAGGCTCGTGAGGCGTTCGAGCAGATCCGCTCGCTGCTGGGCCGTGAGTTGCTCGACCAGCGCTTCCAGGGCATGAAGGAAGCACTGTCCAATGTGGACTCCGACGACGTGCGCCGGATCCAGCGAATGCTGAGCGACCTGAACACGCTGCTGGAGGCGCACGCGGCCGGTTCACCGGACACACCGCGCCTGTTCGACGACTTCATGCGCAAGCACGGCGAGTTCTTCCCGGAGAACCCCCGCAACGTCGACGAGCTCATCGACGCCCTGGCCGCCCGGTCCGCGGCCGCGCAACGCATGATGAACTCGATGACCGACGCCCAACGCGCGGAGCTCTCGGCGTTGTCCCAGCAGGCTTTCGGCGGGATCGGCTCACAACTGTCCACTCTGGACTCACTGCTGCAGCGGCTGCGTCCCGGCGAGGACTGGACCTCCTCCGCGCGCTTCCGCGGCCAGGACCCGCTGGGCCTGGGCGAGGGCGCGCAGGCGATGGCCGACCTGGCCGAGCTGGACGCCCTGGCCGAGCAACTCGGCCAGTCCTATCCGGGCGCCCGCCTGGAGGACATCGACCTGGAGGCCCTGGAACGCCAGCTGGGCGAGTCCGCCTCGGTCGACGCCCGCCGCCTGGCAGAGCTGGAAAAGGCCCTTCGACAGCAGAACATCGTGGAACGCGCGCCGGACGGGTCGCTCCGGCTGACGCCGAAAGCGTTGCGGCGCCTGGGCGAGACCGCCCTGCGCGGCGTAGTGGACCAGCTGCGCTCCTCGCAGGGCTCGCGCGAAACGGTGTCGGCTGGTGCCGCCGGCGAGCTGATCGGCTCGACCCGGCCGTGGCAGTTCGGCGACACCGAGCCCTGGGACGTGCCCCGAACCCTGCGCAACTCCGTCCTGCGCTCCGGCACGATGTCCATGGACGTCGTTGATCTGGAGGTGTCCGAAACCGAACACCGCACGCGCGCGGCCGTCGCTCTGTGCGTGGACACGTCCTGGTCGATGGTGCAGGACGGCCGTTGGGTGCCGATGAAACGCACGGCCCTGGCCCTGCATCACCTCGTGCGCACCCGTTTCCGCACCGACGCCCTGCAACTCGTGACGTTCGGCCGCTACGCCGAAGCCGTGGACATCGGCCAGTTGACGGCCCTCGAGGGCGTGTGGGAGCAGGGCACGAACCTGCACCACGCGCTGTTGCTGGCGGGCCGGCACGTACGCCGCCACCCCGACGCACAACCCGTGGTGCTGGTGGTGACCGACGGCGAGCCCACCGCACACCTGGAGCCCGACGGCGACGCGGACTTCAACTACCCGCCGCTGCCGCAGACGCTGACCAAGACGCTGAACGAGGTCGACGCGCTGGCCCGGCTCGGGGCGACGATCTCGGTGTTCAAGCTCGGTGACGATCCGCGGTTGGCGGCGTTCGTCGACATCGTGGCTCGGAGGGGCGGCGGGCGCGTGGTGTCGCCGGATGAGGACGGGCTGGGTGCGGCGGTGGTCAGCGACTACCTGAGGTCGCGACGTCGCCGCTGAGCCTGGTGGGCTTGTGGTGTCGCCGGGCGAGGTGCCTGCTGGATGGTGGGCGCGTGGCGTCGCTGGACTGGGGCGAGTCAGCTGTGCGGCGGTCCGCGAGCACCTGAGGGCTGAGCGTCTCGGCTGAGCCGGTTGCCGGGTGCACCGACAGCGGGGACGATCGCCGAGTGGTCCTGCCCCTCCGCCGGTTCGTGCTCGCCGCCGTCTTGAGCGGTGTGCCGTCGACCGTGCATGCGCTGGCGGTCGGCGACGACCCGTTGCGGGCCACCAAGGCTGCCGGGTCGTTGGTGGGCGGTGGTGCTGGGGCGGGCGTGGCGGTGCATCTGGCCGTGTCGGCCTGGTGGGTGTTCGTGCTGGGGCGGCTCCGGGTGCGGGGTGTGGTCGGCGGGGCTGTGGCCGGGGCGCTGATCGCGGCGCTCGACCTGGAGGTCATCGGGCGCCGCAACGCGCAGATCCGCGCGTTGCCGAGGGGGCCGCAGTGGCTGGACCACGTGGCGTTCGGCGTGCTCGCGGCCGGGCGTGGACGTGCGGCCCAGGTGAGGGCTGCGGCTCGGCCCGGACGTGAGGTGCGGCCTGGGTGAGGGTTGCGGGCGAGCGGCGTCGTGCGGCCTGCTCGTGAGGCGTGGGCCGGGTGAGGCTGCGGCGGGCGTGCATCCCGGTCGTGAGGCGCTTACCGGGTGACGACTGCCGGCCGTCCAGCAGGTAGAGGGCGGACAACCGGGTGAGTGGCGGCGCATCTAGATGGTTGATTCCAAGGTCAGTGGTCGTAGGCGATCAGTGATCGTTTGACTGGCTTGCCGGTCTTGTCGTTGTGCCAGATCGCGGCGG
>NZ_JBEXVQ010000084.1:0-6631 GCF_040629405.1 Lentzea sp. NPDC005914
TGACCGCCGCGATCTGGCACAACGACAAGACCGGCAAGCCAGTCAAACGATCACTGATCGCCTACGACCACTGACCTTGGAATCAACCATCTAGACGGTCTGTGGGTCTTCGCGGAGGATCCGCCAGCACAGGTAGAAGCAGGCCCCCGCCGAGGGCGCGCCTCCCAGCAGCGTGGCGGCGATGCCGAGTGCGGTGGTCTGCCCGGCCACGTACAGCGGCATCTGCACCGCCGTCGCGATCGCGCACTTCACCACGAACACCGCCGTGCACAGCTGGTAACGCCGCCCTGCTGCCGGATCGCTTCGCCAGCCGAACCGGTCGCGGTGCACCACCCCCATCACCGGCCACCGCGCCAGCATCGACAGCAGGAACACCGCCCCCTGAGCGGCCTGGATCACCACGGCCGGAAGGTAGAAGTTGATCGCCTGCCCGGTGGTCCCGGCCAGCAGGGCCGAGCCCCCGACGATGGCCAGCCCGATCGCCGCCGACCAGTAGCGCCGGTCGGCCCACACTCGCACGACCGCGAGCACCGCCACTCCGCCGACGGCGATCAGCGCGGAGGTCCACACCTGGCCGGTCAGCAGGTAGGCGATCAGGAACACCTCTCGGGACGCGACGCCCTCGGCGACCGTGCGCCACCCACCCACCGCGTCGAACAACGACAGGGACTTCCGGGTCAGCACATCGAGGCTCATGCGCTCGCCTTCGCGGCGACGGGCGTGAAGCTGGTGCGGCGCATGGTGTCCTCGTAGGCGCCGATCGCGCTGAGCAGGTCGAGCCGGCCACCATCCGCCGCGGCCAGCGCCTCGCCGAGGCGGTGCGCGTCCTGCATCGCCAGGTTGCCACCGAAACCTGGGGCCAGGTGGATGGCGTCGCCGAGGAGGGTCACCGAACTGGCCGACCAGGCGGGCATCGGCGGGATCGTCCCGATCCGGAGCGTGGCCGTGATGTCCGGCCAGGCCTCGGCGACGATCAGCCGCAACACCGGGTGCAGGTCTGCGGCCAGGTCTCGGGCCCGCTGCGACACCGAGGCCGGTGAGCCGAGCCGCTCTCGCATGTCGGGCAAGGCCCACATCACGTAGTCCTCGGCGTCGACAACGGCGCGGGAGTTCAACGCGGGCAGCAACTCCTGCCGCGCGGTCACCGGCCGCCGGGTGAACCGCAGCACGCCCAGCGCCATGAACGTGCCGCCCACCCGCGCGGCGGCTGGGCTGTCACCGATCAGCGCCGGCAATCCTGTACCGGCCACGGCTCGCAGCGGCGTCGCGCCCATGATCATGCGTCGTCCTTTGTCGACCGCCCGCACGTCCGGCAAGTACTGGCGGCGAACCACCGAACCGATCCCCTCCGCGCCGACCAGGACGTCTGCGGTTTCCGCGCTGCCGTCGGCGAAGAAGACCCGAACCGTGCCATCGGCGCGCTGCTCGAACCGCGTGAACTCCGCTCCGAAGCGGACCACGTCGTCCAGTCCCGTCAGCAGCACCTCTCGGAGCAACGGCCGGTGGACCTGCCGGCCAGGCCGTGCCCGGCCGTCCACACCGTCGGACGGCCGAGTGCCCACGACGGTCAGCTCTCCCTCCACATCGGACAGTTCCAGGGTCTGCTCGCGCTGCCCTCCCGTGGTGGCCTCCGCCATCGCGGCGTGCGCCGAGGGCAGGCACGCCCGCAGCGCCGCCGCGCCCCGGTCGTCGACGTGCAGGCTCACGCCCTGCGGACGTCCCCGAGCGCCATCCCGCTCGTACACCGCGACGTCGATGCCCGCCCGGCGGAGCCGACGGGCCAGCGTCAGCCCACCGAGACCGGCGCCGATCACGATCACTATCATGTCCCCAGCCTTTCTTCACCACCCGATGAAGAACACGCTACGGCAGGTTCAGGCATAACTCCACCGACCGATGAAGAAAGGGTGTTAGGCTTCGGTGGTCATGACGGAAGACGGCACCCACGGCCGCCCCGGACGCTGGCGGTCCGGCGCGGAGAGCAAGCAGCGGATCCTCGAGACCGCGCGCGAACTGTTCGGCGAGCACGGGTACAGCGCCACGACCGTGCGCGCGATCGCCACCGCGGCGGGAGTCGACCCGGCGATGGTGTTCTACTTCTTCGGCACCAAGCATGGCCTGTTCGGCGCCGCTGTCGAGATGTCCGGCAACGTCCCGCCGGCCATCGAGTCGATCTTCGCCGGCGGCCTCGACACCATCGGCGAGCGCATCGTCCGGACCCTGGTGGAGAACCTCGACAAGTCCGGCCGCACCCCGCTCGTGATGCTGACCAGATCGGCACCGACCGACGCCCAGTCCGAAGCGCTGCTGCGCGAGTTCATTGACCGCGAGATCACCGACCGGCTCGCGGCGCTGCTCGGTACCCCGGACGCGGCACTGCGCGCGGCCATGGTCAACGTCCAGATCCTCGGTCTCACGGTGGCGCGGTACATCATGCGGATCGAACCGATCGCATCCTCGTCCGTCGACGAACTGGTGGACAGATTCGGTCCGCTGGTACAGCACTGCCTGACCGGACCCACGGCATCGTGAGCGCATTCCTGCTGGTTGGAGACCCCAGGTCGCTGAGTCTTGTCAACGCCCGCTCGTACCGCTGGGCGTGCGGGCCAGCCTCATGCCGGGCAGCGTCGATAAGCCTTGGGAGCACGGAGTGGGAGCAGATTGGGAGCAACTCCGTGCGTTGAACCTGCCAAAACCGCAGTTCAACTGCACTGAACGGCTCCGTACGCCAACCTCTGTTGGCATTGAGCGCTTAGTGTCAGGCTTGGCACCACAGCTCCTCAATGCGGACGGTGCGAGCAATGCCATCTGGACGAGTCGTCATAGCCAGAAGTCCGCTCGCCATCGCCGACCGCCGCGGTGTCCCATGGCGCCGAATTTTGAGAGTTCAGAGGCGGGACGGATCTGCACTCGCCTGCCAACCGGGGCTTCGGCCTCACACTCGCCGCCGAACTACTCGGCCGCGATGCCACCGTCTACGCTGGCGCCCGCGACTCCGACCAGATCGACCTTCCCCGGCGCGAAGCCGATCTCGCTCGATATCACCGCTCGAGTCGAGGTGAGCCGGGCGAGGCACTCGGCTTTCGGGTGGAGACGAGCGCAGGACCTCGATCGGTAATCGCGGAGTCCTTCATGCGGACCCTGGACGCACAGGCGCTGTCGGAGTTTGGCTTTGATCGCACTCCGGCAGCGCCAACGCAGATAGCTCTCCCGACACCACCCTTGAGACAGATAATCAATCATTAGAAACGATCACAGCGGCTGAGACCCCACGGCGACCGTTCCTTTCTCGGAGTTGCAGGCTGTCACCCGGAGTCTGCTGTGGCGGCGACGGGTTCGTCCTACATGCCAACGGTCAAGTCACGCATTGTGCGCTTATCGCTTCCGCAATCGCCAACCGACGAGCTTGTTGAGGGTCTTCCTGCGCTGACTGCAGGCACGGCATTCGCGAATGCGCAGTCTCTCTGCTAGCCAGCTGACCACGTCGCCTAGTCCCCATCGCCCATCCTTTGCAGCGCTATCAACCCTGTCCAGACCTGCGCTTCGGCGTCCGGTAAATGCGCTGGCTCCAGGAAGAGTGGCCTCGAAGTCGCCGACTTCATCTGGCCTGAGGACACGAACGCCAGGCAGTGCGGTGATGCGATTGATGAGGTCCAGGTCGTCAACCGTCACGTAGACCCTATCCCCCCGGTAGACGAGAAGCGCACTGCCTCCGATTTCGTGCAGAGGCCGCACCGGGTCGTCGGCGACTGCGCCACCTGTTACCGGCATTTCGATCCACGAATCGATGTTCATTGCAGCGGTACTCCCTACTACTGTCTGCAGCAACCAACGGCCCAGCTGCACCACCAGCTGCAGTTGCAGGTGGCGCAACCCGCGCACTTAACCCAACATCCACCGCAATTCCAAGCGACACAGCCGAGGTACTCGATCCAACTGCCGCGGCAAGTGCCAAGGGCTTGCGCGCAGACGGTCACACAACTGCGGGTGATGCAGCCCGTGACGGCAGTCCACCAGTTCTCGGTCGGTTCGATTCTGTCGTTGACCACGACGAATTCTTCGGACAGTACAAAGTTGCCCGCCGGGGCCTCAAGGAGTAGCGGATAGCTCGCACTGTTTTCGCCGGCCCTGAGGCTCGCGATGGCCACCGCGAGTTGATTGTCGGAAGTAGGGGTGTCGTACTCCTGCACGACGATCTCGAACTCAGCGTTGGCGACATCCTGCCCGCCTTCTCCTCGAGGGGCACGGATAGTCCGTGCAGGCTCGAAGCTGTGCCGGTAGCCGAACACGTTCTGCGGCCGATCGGCAAGCCGGCCGCCGCGTCGCTGGGCCTCATCACTCAACATCCGCAATTGATCGTCGCGGCCGGCACGGTCCCGCAGGTCGCGCAGGACTCTTCCTTGATCGAGAAGCTCAATTCGTTCCGCGCGAAGTTCCGGCTGACGCGTAGTCATGGACAGGCTCCCTTCGGTGACACGGATCGGGATCAGGTCACGAGATCGAGCGACGGCATCGTCCACGAGTTCGCGACCGGCAAATTGCAACACAGCGCAAACTCGAATGGCGGACCAGTGGACATGTCTGGACGTAACTGGACGTTCCTGGACATGGCCGTACGCCGACCTTACGTCGATTCAACGCAGTGTTGGTGACCGAGTGCATCAACGTGCCGAGTAGAAGATCCTGAGCAATAGACGCTCGACGAATTCGCGAACCGAGACCTCAACACTTGCCATTCCGCCACCGCGACCCGAATCCATCGAGCACCGCGCAACTCCCGCCGCCCGCGGACGCCACTGGGCGGCGGGATCAACCCGCATGGTTCAGCTGGAGTAGGTGCGGATCCGCCAGAGCCCGAACCCGGCCAGCAACAGGGTGAGGCCGAGGAACGTCGACAGCTCGATCCATTGGAACCGCCAATAGCGGTCGGCCGGTTGATATGTGTAGCTGAAAGTGCAGATTCCGCTGAGCGGTGCACGCCATGGCCGCCTGCTGGTCAGGCTGGCGGCACTGTTACGCCTGTTCGGTGGTGTACGGAGTGCCGTCCGCGTTGAACACCTGGCTGCTGGACGTCAGCGACCACGCGCCGGGCATCGTGTAGCCGTCGATCACCGCACGCGCGCATGGCGCCGCCGAGGACAGCTGGGCTACCACCCGCGAGGCCGCGGGCCGGCTGCGGCAACGCCACGAACGCCTGATCGCCGAGCTCGACGCCCGACGCCCGACGCCAAGAGATGGAGACCGAACACCGGCAGCTGATGCGTCGCGCCCGCGAGCAGGTCGAGGCCGACTTCCAGATCGCCATGTCCGCCCGCCGGGCCGAGGCGATGCGCGAGATCACCGACCAGCAGGCCGCCGCGCAAGCGCAGGCCGCCCAGCTGATCCGCGACGCCACCGAGCGTACGAACCGGATCGTCGCCGAGGCCCAGCAGCGCGCAGAGCGACTGGACGAGCGCCGCCAGCAGACCGCCGCCGCCCTGCGCGCCGTCGGGCAGCTGCTGGCCGACGTCGAGCCGCTGCTGGCCTCACTCCCCGGAGAAACCCTTCTCAAAGAAACAGTGCCTGACGAACCCGAACCCGGCAGGTCGGGCGCCACCCGCAGCCTGTCCCCTTGAAAACTGGACGGTTACCGCGTGGCGACGCGGACCGCCTCGGATGGCACCACGGCGCTGGCCAGCCGCAACGGCATCGACCTCACCATTGAGTTCGCGGAGCTGACCGGTGTGCTCACTGCGGCGCTTCAAGGACGCGCGGCGGTGCCCGACGGCGAAGTCGTGGTCTACAACGAGGCGGGCCAGATCGACTTCGCCCTGCTGCAGCAACGGCGCGGCCGCTTCCAAAAGCACCGCACCGCCCGCGGTGACGGCCCGTTCGAAGACGCTGATCCATAACGACCGCTCTGGCAGAGTCCCCGATCACGCAGGATCTCGACCTACCCGATCACCCCACCCGACCTTATGTGCGGAAGACGGGCTAACCGCTGAACATGCTGCCCTGATGCGAACCGAGCACCGAGTCGGCGCCGACGCACACGAACGGCCGCCGCAACGGATCACCCGCCACGGCCTCGGCCAGCGCGGCCGCCGCGCTGAGACCGCCCAGCATGCCGCGGTGAAGCTCCTCCATCGCGGCGCGAGCGGCGAGTTCACCAACGCTGCTCACCGCCACCACGACGGTGCTGGTGCCGACGCTCAGCAGTGCACCGGCGAACCCGAGGAGTTCGTCATCGGGCCGGATGTCGCTCAACGCCAACCCGCACGCGGCGAGCACAACCTGCCGGGGTGGCCGGTCCAGGCGCCCGAAGTCGTGCGCGTGGAGCGGGGCGTCGGCCAGTTCGAGCCGGGAGAACAACGCGTTGTCGGGCTCGTGGCGGCCGTGACACGCGAGATGCACGAAATCAGACGTTCGCAGCGCGTCGCGCACGGCCGTGAGTGAGGCGTCGTCGTTGGCGATCGAGACGGCGCTGGGGTGCAGGCGAGCGAGCCGTTCGTCTTCCGCGGCGGCACCCACGCCGGGGCCGACGACCACCAGCGCGGGGCCTAGAGCCTGTCCTGTAAGCAGCTGATCAGGGCGTCTGGTATTTCTCTGCGGTGGTTGGTCGTGGTGAGTTGACGGATCGTGCGTGGGCTGC
>NZ_JBEXVQ010000085.1:0-6059 GCF_040629405.1 Lentzea sp. NPDC005914
AACACCGGCACCCACTCCGGCCGCTCCGCACTGATCACCTGATCCACGCCAAGATCATCGATCACGCCGAGACAGCGTTACGGGACAACCTTTAGCGGACGGAGCCGTGTCTGGAAAGCAGCCTTCGGACACGGCTCCGCAGGACCTCCTCGCGATCGCGTCGCTGTACCGCCGCTGTGTTTGATGACTGCAGCGCACAGAGCGTGTCTAGGGGCCGTCGGTGCACCGAGTGGCGTTCATCGGCATACGGGTGTTAAGGGGCCGGGCCGGTCGTGCAGGGTTCAACGACCACCGCAACTACAGGCGCCGCAAGCGTTGGATCAGCGGCACATCAGTGTGTTGGCGGCAGTGGCGCCGGGCGTAACAGCGACACTTCCACAACCGATGACTGAACACCTTGACCTACGACGTTGTCCGGCGCCGTCCCGTGGTCTGCTCCTGCGGTAGTCGGACGTAGCCGTGCTGCGGACCGGCCACTACGGTGCCAGGCTTGCCAGATCGCTCGAAGACCTCTTAGCAGAACCACCCGTTTTGCACGTACCCAGGCGCGTTCACGTTGCCGTACGCGAATCCGTATACCCACTCGCTACCGAACTCGGCGTCAACACCCCAGATCTCGAAGGTCTGGTACTTGTACAGGTAGTTGAACGCCGAGCCGCCGCGGCTGTGTCGAACACTCAAGTCGGCTGCGCACACGGCGGCTCGGGTGTGGTTGGAGGCGTCCATGCCGCTGGCGTACTTGTACGGGCCGCCAGCCTGCGCCGCGGGTGCAGCTGCAACGGCCAGCCCGACCGTCGCAGCTACCGCGATCGCAGCTGCCGAGAGCCTGCCGAGCCGGACGCTGGTGAGGCGCTTGGCAACGGCGGTGGGACGCAGTTGATCAAGGGCAGAGTTCATCGGTTCTCCTTTTTCTCGTGCTGAATCAATCGATGTGAGCAGTCAGCAGCTCACGTAAGTGGTGCCTGCCTCTGTGGAGGAAGGTCTTGACGGTGTTGATCGGCAACCCGAGCTCCGCCGCGATCTCGGTGTACTCGAGGTCCGCCAGTTCGCGTAGTGCCAAGGCCCGCGCCACGGTCGGCCAGCGGCGTTCAAGCTGATCGAGGGCATCGAGCAGATCGACCTTACTGGCGACATTCCGCTGGTTGTCGCAGCAACTCCTCCAACGCCAGCGAGTCGCCCTGCCGTGCCCGCTGGTCCAACTGAGTCTCGTGAGCTGGTTGCTCACGTCAGTTGATGATTAGGCTGTGCAGGCTGGCAGGTGGCCTGCCTGAACCCAGCCCCAGCGTCCGGCCTGAGGTGCGTATCCGAACACCCATTGGTCATCTTTGAACGGTGACCCGGCTTCGGTGCGGCATTTGCTGCGGGTGATGCGGAACTCCCAACCCTTGTCGAGGTTGCCGATGGCGAACTGCTTCGGCCCGCTGCGCAACGTTCCACCGCTGCCGAGGTGCAGTACTTTGTCCGGCTTGCCGTGATGCGCCTGTGAGATGTCGACGGTCTTGGGAACGTTGTCGCCGCCAACGGCCTGCCGGTCGCCCAGCGGTGCGGCGAAGCTGTCCGCGTCCGGTGTGGAACGCTTGTCCTGCTTCGTCGTGGTGCCGGCGGGGAACTTCCGGGCCACCGGATCAACCAGGCAGGACTTGCTGATCCAGCCCCACCAGGGGAAGGTGCCGCCCTTGTGGTCGGAATCCGGTGCACGAGAGAAGTCCAGGACAAGCGCGTAGTCGCCGGCGGTGTAGCGCACACCGACGTCTTTCGAGGCCGTGGATCGGCCGGCTGACCAGGTGCGGTCGGGAAGCCCGGCCTTGGGGTAGTTCCAGTGCACCGGGCAGCTGTCGGCCTTGACCTCGGTGGCGTTGGTGTAGCGGGCCTTGGTGGATGTGGCGGCATCCTCGTCGTTCGTGGCAGAGGCTGCAGGCGTTGCCACGAGTTGAACTGTCATGAGCGACAGGGCAGTCGCGGCCAGCCCGACCGTCATGGCGATGCGGCGGTACGGCATCATCTGCTGTCACCTTTCGGAGTCATTGATCATTGAGTGCCACCGATGGGGGGCCTGTTCAGTAGAGCCAGCCAGGATCGGGTCCGGATAGGCTTCCCGGCCTTTCTCCGGACTTGCCCGGACAACGCGGGAAATCTCCGGAAGGTGCTGACCAGCAGGTATTACGGGACAATGCAGGTGGAGGAGCTGGGATGTCGGAGTCGCTCGAGCAACTTCAACAGGCGCTCAGGGAGCTCAGGCTCAAGAAGGACGAGCCGACGTATGAGGCACTCGCTCGTGCGACCCATCTCAGCACAACGACCATCGGAGAGGTGTTCGCCGGCAAAAAGACCACGGGCTGGAGATCCACCAGCGCTGTTGTCAAGGCACTCGGTGGTGACCTCGAGGTGTTCCGAACTTTGTGGGATCAAGCCAAGCGTGGAGGCGACCGCAAGAACGGAACGCAGCCGATCGAGCCGGGGGAGGCGCAGGCCAGTGCGCACGTGACTACGGCGCAACCTTGGCGCTGGCTGAAGAGGCGCCGCAACCAGGTGCTGCTTGTTCTTGGTGGTGTCGTAGTAGTCGGCTTTGGTGCTTGGCTCGTTGTCTCGCAGTCGAGCGAGCCGACTGCGAACGGGTGTTGGCGCAAGTACAAAGTTGTCAAGGACGGCACGGTGCGCAGCCAGGACAACCAGGTCGTCATCGGCGAGGTGCGCCGCGGTGATGAGGTACGGGTCGACAGCCTGCCGGAGGGTGCCAAGAACCGCCGTTATGAGGCCATCGTGTTGCGCACCCAGGTGAAGGGCTGGGTCGTGACGGCAAACCTAGACTTCGAAGCGACGGTTTGCGACGGTGCCTAGAACTAACGCCTCAGCGGGAGCCGAGCGGCATGTGTTTCCACAGGCTGGCGGCGATCCGGAATCCACGCCTGGCGAGGCGGCGGAGCCAGCCGCGTTGCGCCTGTTCGGGTCTGCTGCACGGATTGGTGACATCTTGACCTGCCCTACCGGGAGGGTTCCAGTCGTTGTGGCTAACTGGCAGCGGTGATGGTGTCGTGGTCAGAGCGTAGTTTGTACTCGATTGGGGTGAGGGCAGAAGAGGATGTTTCCACGGCGACGGCGGCGCGAGTTTGGGCGGTGCTCAGCTCGTCGGCTGGGCTGGTTTGGCTCCGTCGGCCGACGCGGTCTCCCGCCGCAGAACACCGTTTTGACGAGTTCTGCACTGCCTTCTGGACCTGCTGTGCCTTGGGTGGTGCGTGGTTACCGGAGCCCTGCGGTGTTCCAGAGCTGGCAGTGGTGCGCGGTGGCCATGGAGATGGAGTGGGTGGCGTCGGGAGCGAGTCTGAGCGCGCGGTTGGCGGCGTCAAGGCTGGGCCAGGCTGGGCTGCCCGCGCCGTTGGGGTCGCCGTTTCTGACGAATCGGCCCAGTAGCCGATGAGTTGGTCGGCGACGCGTCGTTGGTCGTCGGTGAGACGTGGTCCGGCGGGGAAGTCGAAGAGATAGAAGAGTTCGCCGCCGTGCGCGGTGGCGGGCCGGACGCTGGCGGGCAGGGGCAGTCCGCTGATGGTGGGCGCGGCCGGGTCGGTGAAGACATAGGCATAGGTGGGCGCTTCGCGGGCGATTCCTTCACGGTCGAGTGAACCTTTCAGGATCCGGCATAAGAATAGTCGCACCGCGGGGTCTCGTATACGACCAGCTGGTCCCGAGCTCCACGCGCAACTCTTCGTCGAGGTTGGTCAAGATCGTGCGTATCACCACTAGGCGAGGAGTGCTTCAACCCGAGATGCGGCAGCTCACGTCTTGCGTTCGAGTAGTTTTCGACGTCAGGCTTCGACGACTCGAACGGACCCCATCACCACCCGATTGGATCAGAAGGCGGCAATAGTGAGGTTAATTCGCCACGCGGGTGTGGCACATGGTTAATGCAAGCCCAGAATTTCGGGGCGAGAAATTAAAGC
The DNA here is from genome assembly GCF_040629405.1 of Lentzea sp. NPDC005914. Classification (NCBI taxonomy): domain Bacteria; kingdom Bacillati; phylum Actinomycetota; class Actinomycetes; order Pseudonocardiales; family Pseudonocardiaceae; genus Lentzea; species Lentzea sp. NPDC005914. The sequence goes on from NZ_JBEXVQ010000085.1 coordinate 3,936, forward strand.
GGCCTCTCGACAGGCATTCCAATAAATTCAGTCACCCATTCGGCGGCCCTTTCCTGAGAAGTTCCATGTCTCATCTGACTTCCGCCCGCCGATACCACACTTTCGGAAAGCAGGGCTGGCCATGCTGAAAATGGTGGCGGCTGCTGCCCTCGTGCTGACCGCGGTCCTTACCGCGCCCGCCGCACAGGCAGCTCCCGATGTTCCCGATTACGTCAGGATCGACGTGGTCACCGTGAACGGTTCCGGTTGCCCAGCCGACACCGCGGCGGTCGCGGCCGCGGATGATCGCACGGCGTTCACGGTCACCTACAGCGATTATCTCGCCCAGGCCGGACTGGGCTCGTCGCCAACGGAATTCCGCAAGAACTGCCAGCTCAACATCAGAGTGAGCTATCCGCAGGGCTTCACGTACGGCATCGCCCAGGCTGACTACCGCGGGTTCGCCCATTTGGAGCCGGACGCAACCGGCATGGAGAAGGGTACCTACTACTTCCAGGGCATGTCGCAGAGCGCGAGCCGCACCCACAGCTTCTCCGGTCCGAAGAACGACAACTGGCATGCCGCCGACCGCGCCCAGGTGTGGGAAATCGTCTACGCGCCGTGCGGTCAAGTCCGCCACCTGAATATCAACACCGAACTGCGTGTAAACGCGGGTTCGTCGAAGAACGCGAGCTTCATGACGATGGATTCGACGGACAGCAGTGTGAGCACCAAGTACCAGCTTTCCTGGAAGCGCTGCTGATCCAGGCACTGATTGCCGCCACCCGTTCATTGTTGGATCCCAGACGGAAAGGTGCCCCATGCTCAACACGCTGTCCGCGGCCGCGCTTGCGATGTCGACGATCATCATCCCGCCCGGCGGCGCCTCCGGCGACACGCCTCCGCCGGGCCGCATCACCATCGACGTCGTGACCGTCAACGGCTCAGGCTGCAAGGCGGGAACGGCCGCCGTAGCCGTGAGTCCGGACAACAAGGCGTTCACCGTCACCTACAGCGACTTCATGGCGCAGGTCGGGCCACAGGCGCTGCCGACTGACTTCCGTAAGAACTGCCAGCTGAACCTAGGCGTCAACGTGCCGTCCGGCTTCACCTACGGCATCGCGTCCACCGACTACCGCGGCTTCGCGCACCTCGAGCGTGGCGCCACGGCCCTGGAACGAGCCAACTACTACTTCCAGGGCATGTCGCAAACGGAGTACCGGCAGCACAACTACAAGGGTCCGTTGAGCGAGGACTGGCAGGCGACCGACAAGACCGCCGTCACCGCGATCGTTTACCACCCGTGTGGTGAGAAGAGAAACTTCAACATCAACACCGAACTGCGGGTGGCCACGGGCACGTCCGACCCGACGAAGGTCACCAGCTTCATCTCGATGGACTCCACCGACGGGTCGATCGAGACGACCTACCACTTCGCGTGGAAGATCTGCCCATCGAGGCCCTAACCCTCACCCGGTGCCGGGCGTCCCGTGACGGGGTGCCCGGCACCGGCGGCTCCAAGATCGTCTGTTCCGGCTGAGTGTCTGAAACGACTGGCGGTGGCCCTCGGTGTGGCGTGGGATGGGCGAACGAAGCTCCGGTGCAACAAGCGTCCTCTCACAGACCTTCGTCCAGCCCCGAGCTTCGTTGCCGCTACATCCTGCCATTGCTGAGTCGTGTGCGTCAGCGATCGGTGGTGTCGCGTCCGATCCCGGGACTCGCAGGCGCTCGCCGTGACCTGCGAGGGCCGGCGCGACATTCTCGGGCTATTGAGCCTTTTTCATCCTGGTCTGGATGTGTTGGCGGACAAGGGACTTCTGCTGTGACTGGTTGACGCAGGCGCGGCGTGTCGGACCCTGGACATGGCGAAGCCCCTGGTAACAGAGCCATCGACCAAGACCGCTCCGCAGCACCAGGGGCTTCACATGCTGTTCTATCGCGCCGCGCTGCCGTTGTCACATCAGACCCTGAGATTCGTGTCCGGCCTGATCCGCACGCACCGCCGGGAGCTGGGATCACGCTGGCGCCGGCTCGATGCCGGGCAACAAGCCCTGCTCGTGCTGGTTCACCTGCGTAAAGGAGAACCGTTCGCCGAGGCCGGCGCCGGGTTCGGGGTCTCGGCCACCACCTGCTGGCGCTACGTCC
>NZ_JBEXVQ010000086.1:0-6011 GCF_040629405.1 Lentzea sp. NPDC005914
GTGTACGTACGGATCGGGTCGATGTAGTCGCGAGACTCGATGATCTGACCGTCCCGCACCCGCATGACGAAGACGCAGGGCACCTTGGACCTGGAGTCGTCCGCCAACGTGAACTCGTAGGCGAACTCGGCGACGATCACTTCAGGATCGGCGGTCTCGTGGACGACGACATCGACAACACTCCTCTTCGGCAAGGACTCCCGAATTTCCGGCGGTACCGTGAAGTGCTCCCGGAGCGCACGCCGATTCGTCAACGGCTCGGACTCCGGCGTCGCCATCGGATGCCGGACATCGGTGACCTCGCCGTACAGGTCAGGCAACTCGCTCGAGTTCCCGTCGGCGACCCCGTGAACAAGCCGGAGAAACACCTCACGCGGACTAAGACTCACAAGACCCCCAAGTGATGTGCACAAGCAGCTAATGATCATTATCGCCTGATGCCGGGTGTACGTCGAGGTAGATCGACTTACGCTGACGGGATGATCCAGATCGGTTCGAGGGCGCGCAGGCTACCGGCACCACCCTCGGTCGTCTGAGAGTCACTCGTGGAGCCGCATCGGCCAAAAACTCGTCCATGGCTCAGCTTGCTGCCCGACGAAGTCGCCCCCAAGGCTCCTGGAAGCAGACAAACCCGACCGAGTCGTGTGGTCATCACTGTGGCCGGGCAGGCCACGCGATCAGGTGCACTTCGCGCCGGCGGCCACTGCGGGCGCAGAGACCTCCCTCAGGTTCACCTTGCTCACATCCGACGACGCCCCGACCGAAGCAAGACAGGGCCTCTTCGACGGTGGCTCAACCACCTGATCTTCGTTTCTCTTACGGCCAGTGACAGCGACAACCCTCGAACGTCCGCTTCTGCCGATGAGCGCACGGTCGAAACCATCGAACTTGAGTACAGGGGGCACCATCGCTATTGAGGGCAACCCCCTTCACGACCTGAGGACGCCAACCGTTCGAGTAGCTAGCGCGCGAGGTTTTCTGCCATGTTGTGAAGGTCAGCGATGCTTATCAAGATCGTGCAGGCGTTCCTGGCTGACGGTGAGGTCTCGCTGGTAACCGGCGTTGCCTGGGTCGGCCGCCGCCAACCGCTCGGTGATGTCGAGAGCGGCCTGGAAGCGCTCGCGTGCGGTCGCGATGTCACCCATCGCCACCGCCACTTCCCCTAGCCTGTCGTAGCTGATACTGAGGTCTTGCTGGTACAGGGCGTTGCCCCGGTCGGCCGCCGCCAACCGCTCGGTGATGTCGAAACCAGCCTGGTAGTGCTCGCGTGCGGTCGTGACGTCGTCGATTGCCAGCGCCACGTCCCCCAGCCTTCCGTAGCTGATACTGAGGTCCCGCTGGTACAGCGCGTTGCCCCGGTCGGCCGCCGCCAACCGCTCGGTGATATCGAAACCAGCCTGGTAATGCTCGCGTACGGTCGCGATGTCACCCATCGTCACCGCCAAACTCCCCAGCGCTTCGTGGCTGATACTGAGCTCTCGCTGGTAGGCGGCGTTGCCGGGGTCGGCCGCCGCAAACCGCTCCACGATGTTGAGAGCGGCCTGGTAGTGCTCACGTGCGGTCGCGACCTCACTCATCGCCACCGCCATTTCTCCCACGTGGTTATGGCTCATACTGAGCTCTTGCTGGTACAGGGCGTTGCCCGGGTCGGCCGCCGCCAACCGCTCCACGATGTCGAGACCAGTCTGATAGTGCTCGCGTGCGGTCGCGACCTCACCCATCGCCACCGCCACGTTCCCCAGTTTTTCGTGGCTGCTGCTGAGGTCTCGCTGGTAGGCGGCGTTGCCTGGGTCGGCCGCCGCCAACCGCTCGGTGATGTCGAGAGCGGCCTGGAAGCGCTCGCGTGCGGTCGCGATGTCACCCATCGCCACCGCCACTTCCCCTAGCCTGTCGTAGCTGATACTGAGGTCTTGCTGGTACAGCGCGTTGCCCCGGTCGGCCGCCGCCAACCGCTCGGTGATGTCGAAACCAGCCTGGTAGTGCTCGCGTGCGGTCGCGATGGCGTCGATTGCCAGCGCCACGTCCCCCAGCCTTCCGTAGCTGATACTGAGGTCCCGCTGGTACAGGGCGTTGCCCGGATTGGCCGCCGCCAACCGCTCGGTGATGTCGAGACGGGCCTGGTAGTGCTCGCGTGCGGTCGCGACCTCACCTATCCTGACTGCCACGTTCCCCAGCTTTTCGTGGCTGATACTGAGGTCTCGCTGGTAGGCGGCGTTGCCTGGGTCGGCCGCCGCCAACCGCTCGGTGATGTCGAGAGCGGCCTGGAAGCGCTCGCGTGCGGTCGCGATGTCACCCATCGCCACCGCCACGTCTCCCAGGTGGTTGTGGCTGATGGTGAGGTCTTGCTGGTACAGGGCGTTGCCTGGGTCGGCCGCCGCCAACCGCTCCACGATGTCGAGACCAGTCTGATAGTGCTCGCGTGCGGTCGCGATGTCACCCATCGCCACCGTCAAACTCCCTAGCCTTTCGTGGCTGTTGCTGAGGTTTCGCTGGTAGTTGGCGTTACTCGAATCAGTCGCCGCCAACCGCTCCGAGATCGCCAGCTGATGCAGGCGCCGGTTCTTGGTCGCGCTGGTGAGGCCGATGGTTCGCAGGGCGGTGCACTCTCGGTCAGCGAGCACGAGATAGTCGGGATGGTTGGTGGGGATGAGCGGGACAGCCTCGGCCAGCAGTGCCGCGACAGCGACTTCTCCACCGACCACATCGCATCCCTGGAACGCAGCATCGACGGCATCGTCGTAGTTGTGGCTGCCGGCGAGGTGGCGGATGAGGTCCACGACGTCGTCGAAGCCGCCGCGGCCGGCTTGCAGCCGGCGCAGCCGCATCGCGGCGCCACGCTGGTGTCGCGTAATCGTGTCGGCGCCGGCCTGGCCGTGGGTGAAGTATCCGGCGACCCACGGGTGCATGAGGAGATGGTCGTCGGAGGTGGCCGACAGCAGGGTGAAATCGCGCAGCCGCTCGACGTCACGCACCGTCGCCGCCAGCTCGTCGCGAGCGGGGTCGGTGTCGTGCTGGGTGCGGGCGAGGTCCTCCGCAGTAAAGGCCGCGCGGGCTAGTGCGGCCTGGTGGGCGAGTTCGCGCTGGTTGGGGGTGAGTTCTTCGGTGATCGTGTCGAGCAGGATGTCACGGCTGCCCAGCCGCACGGCGTTGCTGATCCCGGTGGTCAGGTCGCGGGGTGCGGTGAGATCGATGTGCTCGCGCGCGGCCAGTGCGTGCAGTTTGCCGGTGACGTGCCGGAATCCCGCCGCGGTGCCCTTGCGCAGCAGGACGTCGAGGAACTCGATCAGACGGGGATGGCCGCCGATCGTCCTGACCACCAGTTTTCTGTCCTGCGTGGACAGATCGCGGAGTGCGGGCAGCCGCAGCAGAAGCCGCCCCAGTTCTGCGGGCGTGAGGGCAGGCAGCTCGAGTCGCAGCAGGACGGACTCGGCACCGGGTATCGGATAGCGGCAGGTGACCAGGACCCGTCCCGTCTGGGCGTGATCGCATACTGCGGTGAAGATCTCGGCGAACCCGGGATCGAGGAACTCGCTGGCGGCGGTGAGGTTCTGCTCGAAGTCGTCGAACAGCACAACCAGCCGCACCCGCGTCAACGCGGTCAGCACCAGCGACAACTTCGTCGTGTCGTCGTGTCCGCGGTCGCGCAACGCGTCCACGAGCTCGCTGTGGCCGTGCTCGGCCAGTGCCGAGGCGACGTCGGCAGTCAACGCGGCCGGGTTCCACACGCCGACGTGCTCGGCGATCGCCCAGCCCTGCTCGCGGGCGCGGGCCAGGATCCGGCCGGCGACCGCGGTCTTGCCGATCCCGCCGATCCCGGTCAGCACCAGCCCCGCCCAGTCCCCGACCTGTTCCCGATCCTGGGCGGTGCGCCGCAGCACCGCCGCCGCGGTACGCAGGACCGAGCGGCGTCCGATCAGATACCCGACCGGCAACTCCCGCACGCCGCCCGTGCCGGTCGGAGCGGCGGTGATCCGGCGCAGCGGCTGCTCCGGCTGGGAGGGATCGCGCAGCGCTCGGTCAGCGCCGCCGCACAGCAAGGTCGGTACCACGGCTTCCGGCCGCGGCATCCGGTCCCTGGCCTTGCGTGCTTGCTCGGCGAGGTGCTCGCTCACCTCGCGCCGGGCCGCCGCCAGCGCCTGCGTCACCGTCATGCCCACGTCACGGGCTAGCTGGTGGTAGAGCTCGCGCGCCAGCGCGGTCGCGAACCGGTCGGTGACCGAGGCCTGCATGGCCACCACCCGATCGGCGCCATGCCGGACCAGCGCGGCCGCCAGCCCGGCCGTGCCCGTTTCGGCGCCGCGGCAACTGGACAACACGACCAGCGGCAACGGACGTTCCCCCGCGCGCAACGCTGCGACCAGCCGGTCCGCGTCAGCGGTCACCGGATGGCCGTCCTCGTCCTCCAGCTCCACCGTGGTCGCCGAGCCGTGCGCGGACAGATGCAGCACGTGGTACTGATCCGCGGCCAGCGCACGCCCGATCTCCGCGAGTGACGCGACCTCCAGGATCCGGACCTGCGCCGCCACCCCGTCATCGGCGTCGAGATCGGTGACCGCGTCCAGCAGCGCCTGCATCTCCGCCTCGACATCCAGCGGCGGACTCGACGTCAGCGTCTCCTCCGGTGCGGCGACCGCGGCCAGGATCTTCAACGGCCCCGGCAACGCCGCCGCCGGCGGCCTCTGCACTCCAGCCAGCCTGCGGGACAACCGCACCCCCGGCGCCGTCGCCGCGAGCCGGCCATCCGGCAGCTGCAGCAACTCCACCGGTAGCCACGACACCTCTTCCGGCAGCTCCACCACCACGTCGACCACACTGCCCCACGGGGAATGGTCGATCAGCTCCAGCAGCCGCGCGCTCGTCGCATCGTCGAGCAACGCACGCCACAGCGCCTGCCCCAGGACCACCAACCGTGCATCGCCCGTCGGACTGGCCAGCTCCGCCTGCCACGCCACCAGGCCCGGCGGCAACACCGCCGTCTGCTCACCCAGCACCGTCCCCGCCAGCAGCGTCTCGGTCCGCACCTGACCGTTCCCCGCGACACTAAGCCGCAACGCGAACTCATGGGCCAGCTGCTGAGCAGGCAACGACAGGCTGTGATCACGCCGGCCGAACACGGGCGACTGCAGACCCAGCGGAGGCTCGGTTTCCTCGGGCTGGTTCAGCAGCAATCGCAGCAGCGCCTCCATCCCCGTAACGGAGAACTCGTCAACGGTGTACACGGTGCTGGTCGCCGGTGTCAGGAAGTCCGGCACACCCGCCTTCGACTGACCGGGCAGCACCACCGGCACGAACCGGTCAAGATTGTCCTGGTTCGCGTAGAAGGCATCCCGGATCAGCCGCGCCTCGTACTGAACCCCACGACCCACATCAGGCCCGCTGCGACCTTCAGCGCGCTCTCGATACGCCGCCGACGCCACGATCAGAATGTGATCAGCCTCCCGGACCTGATCAGCCATCCACAGCGCCCAGTCCTGCCGCCGCTGCGCCGCCGCCCGGTCCAGCTTCGCATCGATCCTCTGCGCACGAAGAAAGATCCACAGATCACGCACCCGCTCAACGTGCTCATCCGACCCATGCGCATATGAGATGAACACCCGAACCGGGTCACCACCGGCTATTCCCATCAACAACGTCCCACCCTCGGCAACCAACACCCTCACGAGAGCATCGGACCGCCCGCCCGAAACGTTCCGCCCCCAACGAGCCAATCCGTGGAAGCCCAGCTCAACGCACTCTCATGCCGCTAGGCGGTGGGAGAGAGCGTCGCCTCGGATGGGATCAGGCCGTTCGGTCTTCTTTGGCCAGGTCGTCGATGAGCCATCGCAAGGCGCTTACTGCGTTCGAATAGCGCAGTACCTCGAGTTCTGGTTCGACTTGGGCTCGCAGTCCTCCCGCATACGCCGGAGTTCGTCGATCATGGGGTTGCCCCGTTTTGACGGACAGGGTCGATGAGGTGTTGTCACGCTACCTGATCGACTGGTTGGTATCGGGTGGCTTCGTAGGCGGTGGGG
>NZ_JBEXVQ010000087.1:0-5654 GCF_040629405.1 Lentzea sp. NPDC005914
CCGCGATGACATCCACGAAGCCTTCCTCAGCCTGGCCTGCGCGATCATCTGCTGGCGCCGACTCCGCAACCTCTCATTGAGTTAGGAGTTCTTAGACCTTGCGCGCGAGACCGCCGCATCCCTGGAAGTTCTCCGGATTGCGGTCTTCGTTCTCGGCGGGATCCGGTTCCCACAACGGGATCGGCACCACCCCCGGCGACTGGATCTCCATGCCGTCGAAGAACTGCACGACCTGCTCCGGATACCGGAACGTGAACGCAGGCAACGGCTGGTCGCCGTACATGGCACCGAAAAGCCCCACCGCGGCCAGCATGAACGGATCGCGGCACGTGTGCGAGAGCCCGAGATAGCTGCCCGGCGCCAGCGCGTCCACGTACGTGGCCAGCACCTTGTGCGGCTCCGCGGAGTCCGGGACGAAGTGCAGCACGTCCAGCACCAGGACCGCGACCGGCTCGGACAGGTCCAGCGTCGTGCGGACCTCCTCCGACTCCAGCACCTTCTCCGGATGGCAGAGATCCGCGCACAGGTACGAGACCCGCGGGTCGCCGGCGATGAGCTCGCGGCCCTCGCTCGCCACCGCCGGGTCGATCTCCACGTACACCACGCGCGCGCCGGGCGCGACGAGGTGCACGTTGCCCGCGGTGGGCAGGCCGGAACCGAGGTCGATGAACTGCCTGATCCCCAGCGCGGTCAGCCTGGTGACGACTCTGCCCAGGAACGAGCGGTGCGTGCGGCACAGGTAGGGCAGGTGCGGTGCCGCCGACACGAGGTGTGCCGCCAGTTCCTGGTCGGCCTCCGTGTTGTGGGTGCCGCCGAGCCAGTAGTCCCTGACGCGTGCGGTGTTGGGTTTCTCCGGACCGTTCACTCCCGGTGCCCAGATGGGGGTGGCCACGGGGACTAACTACCGGACATGGGCTTGGAGGCACACCAAGCCGACTGAAGATGTACCCGATCGAGGGAAGATCAGACTGGTTCTGCTCCTAAACAGGCGCAGTCTGCGCGACCAGGAATCCCACGACGTCGTCCAGCCGTCCGCGCCGCGCGAACGCCCTCCGCTGCCGTGCCGCGCCCGTGCCGTCGAGCAGCAACCGGTCGACGCCGTCGGTCACCATCCCGTAGTCGCCGGAGAACTCCAGCGCCGGCCGGATCCACCGCAGCAGCGACGCGGCGATCGCGGACGCGGGCGTCGGCGAGCCGGTCACCGGGTCGATTCCGAAGCCCTCCAGGCCATCGCGCGCCGCACGCCACATCGCGACCTTCAGCAGATGCGGGGGTATCGGTGCGGGCGCGGCGCCGGAACTCAGTGCGGTGGCGGCGATTCCGCGCACGAGGGCGGCCATCAGAACCGCCTCCTCGACCGTGGGCGCGACGTCGGACACGCGCAGCTCGAGCGTGGGATGGCGGGCGGACAGCCGGACGTCCCAGTAGAGCATCCCGGCGTCCATCGCCGCGCCGCTCGCGACGATCTCCTCCCTGGCCGCGTAGTACTCGGCCGCGGAGTCGAATTGCGGCGGCGCACCCGAAGTGGGCCAGCGGTTCCAGACCACGTAACGCCAGCTCGCGTAGCCAGTGTCGGCGTCGAGCCAGTACGGCGAGTTCGCGCCCAGGGCCAGCAGAGTCGGCAGCCACGGCCGCAGGTGGTTGCTCACGAAGATCTTCGACTCGTCGTCGGGCAGCCCCACGTGCACGTGACAGCCGCAGATGGCGAGGTCGTTGGTGAGCGCTCCCATCTCCTGCGCCATCCGGTGGTAGCGCGGGGAGTTCGTCAACGGCGTGGGCATCGTCAGGCCCAGCACGGGAGTTCCGGTCGCGGCGAGCCTGGCGTCGTGCCGCGCCGCCCGTTCGATCAACGCCCGGCGCGCGACGGCCAGCTCGTCGCGCAGCTCGCACATGTCGGTGCAGATTCCGCTGGCCGATTCCACCTGGTACTGCGCGATTTCAGGCTGCAGGTCGACCTGGTAGCGGTCGGCTCCGGCGAGCACCTCGTTGGCACGGTTGGCCAAATGCCCGGTCGATTCCTCGACGAGAACGAATTCTTCTTCCACCCCAACGGTGAGGAGGCCGTCCATGCTCGTGCGTTGCGCGGGTACCGATTGAGTTCTGCTGCCGACCTGCACGCCGAACCTCCTGTGCGCTGAGTAGCGACAACGATGCTATGAGTGATCAGCACGTCGCACAGGAGGCGTTCGGTTGTACTTGTTAACTCACCGCGCGTTGCGCGACACCCCTGAGCACGTCGCGTCGATCGGTACCCGGCCGGCCCATGACCCAACTCGACCCGGCGAGCGACTTCGCGTGCTCCTTGACTGGTGCCAGCAACCGCGACACCTCGCGATACGACCCCACTGATCCCGGGGCACAGATAAGGGTCGCAAGAGAGAGGGTGATGTGTCGTCCCTCCGCCGTGTACGGCTTGTCGAGCAAACGGGCACTCAGCGGCACCGTTTCGTCGAGCCCGGCGAGGACCAGGAAGTCGTCACCGCCGACGTGCCCGACCTGCACACCGGGGAACGCGTGCGCGACGTCCGCCAGGTCGTGCCCTATCTCGCGGATCAGGTCGTCACCGGCGGCGAACCCGACCGAGTCGTTCACCAGCTTGAAGCTGTCGACGTCCAGCCAGGAGACCGCGAAGATCTCACCGACCCCGATGCGCCGGTCGACCTCCCTCGCGATCGCGTCGCTGCCGGGAAGCCTGGTGAGCGGACTCAGCGCGGCCGCCTGTTCCACCTTGAGCTCGGCGACACCGCGCACAACGTCAGCCACGCGCACAACGCCCATGCACCGCTCGTTGTGGTCCACGACGATGAGGTCGTCGTTGGTGCGCTCACGGTTCGCGTGCGCCACCACGTCGAGCAGGTCGAGCGCCGACGACTCGGTGCCGATGATGTGCGGCTTGTCCGCCAGCCGCGCTGCCTCGCGCTTGGCATGCAGGGCGTGCCCGTACGGCCCGGTGACCGCGAGCAGGAACCGGTTGCGGTCCACTGACCACTTCGGGCGGCCTTCTTCGTCGACGAGCACGACACCCGTGATCGACGGTTGCGTGGCGAACACCTCGCGCACCTCGTCGCTCGTGGCGTGCTCGGGCAGCACGGTCGCGGGGTGCAGGAAGGCCGTGATCCGGGGACCGGTGTTGGTGCGCCGGATCTCCCCGGTCTCCGTGACCGCCTCGGGCGCGATGCGGGCGTTCACAGCCGGTCTTCGCTGCGGGGGCGCGAGCAGTTTGCCCTGCGCGTACCCCACCCCCAGCTTGCGCAGGTAGGTCAGCTCCGCCTCGGTCTCCACACCCTCGGCCACGACCTGACCGCCCGTGTACTCGCCGAGGTGCACCAACGACTTCACCAGCGCGCCACGCGCGGCGTCGCCGGGCAACGTGCGCACGATCTCGCGGTCGAGCTTGACGTAGTCGGGTGAGGCGCTGGTCAGCAGGCCGAGCGGCACGTCGCCCTCGCCCACGCAGTCGAGCGCGATCTTGAAGCCGTTGTTGCGCAGCGTCTGCATTCCGCGCGCGAGACGCGCGCGGTTGGCGCGTGAGTACGGCTCGCCGACCTCGATCACGATGCTGTCGGGGGAGCGGCCGGCATCCCTGAGCGCGCCGTAGAGCGGGCTCATGATCTCGGGCTTGTCCGCGATGGTGATCGCGAGCAGGTTGACGTGCAACGGCAGCATGAGGTCGAAGTCGGCCGCGGCACGGATGGCGCGACAGGCGAGTCCGACGTCGGCGTTCGCCAGGAGGCCGGCCTGGAAGGCGGCCTGGAGCAGATCCTGCACGCTGCCGTCGTGCGGCCGGGCCAGAGCCTCCACCGCGACGACGCCCCCGGTGTTCAGGTTGAACAGCGGCTGGAAGGCGAACCTGACGTCATCCAGCAATGCGGGCACATCTCAAATCGTGCCCGCGTCACTGACGGGCCCGAAAGAGGGTTAACCAGGTGTTCGCGAGGTTGGCGACGTTCCGCCATGGCACGGCTGCGCTCGGTGATCCGGTGCTCACGCTGGGAGTTTCCCGAAGAGCAGCTTCGTTTTGAGACGCAGTGGTGCCGCCCTGAACAAAGCGGCCATCGCGGCCGCCGTTCCTTTCACGTCCTCCCGGCCGGAGAGGTAAGCGCGCTGGTGCGTTCGGTCGAGCCGGAAGAACAGTTCGAAGAAGTCCCTGGTCTCGTCCGCGTCCATGCGCAGCAACGCTTCCAGGCCGAATCGCCTCAGCGCGTGCACTGTCCGGGCTTTGCGCGACCAGATGACGTGTTCGGGGTTCTCGCCGGCCTTGACGGCTTGCGCGACCTTCGGGGCGAGAGCGAGTGAGGTGGCGACGCTGTAGCCCGTTGCCGGGTGGATGAACCCTGCCGCCGCACCGAACGCGTTGGCTGCTCGTGAGGCGTCAAGAGGGAAGCGGACGCGCTCCTCTCGTGAGCCTGGTTCGAGCCGTGCGTGGAGTCTTCTTCTGAGTTCGCTGAGCGGCATGCCCGGACGGCGGGCCAGACAGGTCTCCTCGACGAGGGTGCGGTTGCCGCCGAGCGGGACCGTGTAGAGGAACGTGTCGCCGTTGCGCCAGTCCATCAGCGTCGTATCGGTGTTGTCCGACTCGATGACAGTGCCTACGGCCGTTTGCTCGGCACGGCCCTTGCGTGCGCCCGTGGCGTTGAACGTGTGGCGCGCTGCCGTTGGTGCGTTGAGGACCTGTACTTGTGGCGGCAGCTCGTGGAGCCGTGCGTTGTCCAGGACGACGTAGGTGCGTGGGATCAGGTGCTCCTCGCGCGCGTAGGCGCGAACAGTCGTGCTTTGTGCCTTGGTCGGTGTGCCCGGTGGGAGCTCGTCGGCCCACGCGCCGTAGGTCGCCGTGTAGACGCGGCGTGGGTGGCGGTCGACGATCGCCGTGTCCAGACCCTCGTGTGCGCAGGCGCGGGCGAGCGCGCGGCCGGCCGGGCCACCACCGATCACGAGCACGTCGAGCACAGGTCCATGATTGACGGTGTGGCCAAGACCTACCGCACGACCCTCATCCGTCGCGTCGGCAACGTCGTCATCAGTGGCGCCGTGTCGCTCGGAGTCGCGCCGTCCCACTACGTACTGCTGACCATCCCGGGACGACGCAGTGGTGTTCCGCGCACGATCCCCATCCGCCTGATGCTGCACGACGGGCAGGAGTGGTTCGTCGCGCCGTACGGAGTCCGCGACTGGGTGCGCAACGCACGAGCCGCCGGTTCTGCCGTCGTGCGAAGGGGACGTAGGTCACGTCAGGTTCGTTTGGTGGAGGTTTCCGCGGCCGTCGCGGCGCCGGTGCTGGCCGCTTACGTGCGGAAGGAGCCCGTGACGAGGCCTTTCTTCGACGCACGGGTCGGTGACCCCGTCTCGGCGTTCGAGGCGGAGGCTTCGCGGCATCCGGTCTTCCAGGTGGAGAACGCGCAGGTCAGCGGTAGTGCGGGGGCTTAGGTGACCCCCCGATTTGGAGATCGAAACACCCCCATGTAATGTTCTCCAAGTCAGAGCGACACGGGCCGGAAAACAAGCCGGAACGAGCCTGGCAACACAAAGCCCCGGAAGTAATCAGCCGAAAAGCTGACGTCACTGCGGTGAGCGCGTGTTCTTTGAGAACTCAACAGCGTGCCGATAACACAGCCAGTAATATATGAATTACCTCCTCGTCGAGGTAGTTCCTTTGA
>NZ_JBEXVQ010000088.1:0-5309 GCF_040629405.1 Lentzea sp. NPDC005914
CCGAGGTGACCGGGCGCGTGGACGGCGTCCCCATCACGATAACCGCATACCTCCGGCGTCCTCTGTCGGATACCCGCCTCTGGCAGGCGCTCCGCCGCCAACTCACCGGGACCAACAAACCCACCACTGCTCAGTAGATCCTTTCTCCGGCGAGACCGCCGAGAAGCAAGCCTTGGCGCATGTCGCACCGATGCGAACTCCGCGCTCACCGGGCCGCCCGCGTTGCGCTGCCGCAGGTGTGCGGGTCGACGGGCTGTTCTGCCTTGGGCAGGTGAGCGACGACGAGCCTGTAGGAGTCGGTGACGAGCTCCCTGACGAACTCCTTGGTGACGCCGTCTCCGCCCTCCAGCGTGATCCAGTGCTTCTTGTTCATGTGGTAGCCGGGGGTGATGTGGCTGTTGTGTTCCCGTAGGGCAAGGGCCTCGCCGGGGTCTGCCTTGAGGATCACGACGGGACGCCCCGGGATCTCGGTCATCAGCATGAACACCTTGCCTCGTACCTTGAAGACTTCCCAGTCAGGGCCGAAGGGATGCCCCAGCCGGGCTCCGGGAAGTTCCTCGGCGCAGTCAGCGGCGGTCTTCTGCAGGATCGATCCGTTCATGGGGCGTTGCCTCCTCGGGTGGTGACGGGTTGTGGCATCGAACGACGCGGAGGGCGCGCCGCGCGGTCCCGGCGACACAACCCATCCTTTCCCTGAAACATGCAGAAACGGGCAGTAAGCTGCGGACACGTGATGGTCCACAAGCGACACTCCCGCACGCGCGGTCAGGCTGGACCGGCCGCGGTTCGGCTGTACGGTTTCCAGCCCCCGGTCGGCACTCCGTACGGGCTCGAGGTGACTACCGTCGAGGACTTCTTCGCCCAGCACGACGACTGGCCGTGGAACCCGCCCGTTCCGGGTCGCGCGACCTTTCACTACCTCATCCTGGTCACCGAGGGTGAGCTGCTGCACGATGTCGACTACGTCACGCGGACGGTCGCTCCCGGTCAGTGGCTGTGGGTGCGTCCCGGGCACGCGCAGTGCTGGCATCCGCCCGGCGCCGCCCGCGGGCCGTTCATCCTGTTCGAGCCGGACGTGCTGATGCCCGGCACCGCTCACCTCCTGGCCCCGCTCACCGCGCACGAGGCCCCTGCCGTGCTGAGCCCGCACCCCGATGACGTCGCCTGGCTCCAGCAGACGGCACTCCAGCTGCTGGACGAACACCGGGCGCTCGGGCGCCGCCCTCTCGATGTCCACCACGCCCTGCGTCGCAGCCTGCTCGAATCGCTGCTGCTGCGCCTCGCCAACGCCCACGGCATCGCCCCCGCCGACACGACGGCCGGCAGGGCCCGAAGTGACACCTACGGACGGTTCGTGGACACCCTGGAGCTGCACTTCCGCGAACTGCACCGGGCCGCCGACTACGCCGCACTGCTCGGCTGCTCGGTCCGCACCCTCAGCCGCGCCGCCCAGGACGTCACCGGCAGAGGGGTGCGTGAGCTCATCAACGAGCGGCGGCTGCTCGAAGCCCGGCGCCTGCTGGGAGGCGCCCGGTGGGATGCCCGGACCGTGGCCGCTCACCTCGGCTTCACCGATCCCACGAACTTCGGCCGCTTCTTCCGCGACCGCACCGGTCTCACCCCGGCAGCCTTCGCGGCCCGCGAAGCCACGACCCAACCGTGAGCGGGGAGTGGGGTCAGACCCAGTCGGGGGCGTGCTCTTCCGCATAGCGGGCGCCGAATCCGCCGGTCGGAAGGATCTCGCGGATCGCTGAGAGATCGGCCTCGGTGAGTTCGACGTCGGCCGCGAGGGCGTTCTCCTCCACGCGGGCGGCGCTCCGGGTGCCCGGGATCGGGACGATGTGCTCGCCCTGGGCGAGCAGCCAGGCCAGGGCGAGCTGGGAGACGGTGATGTTCTTGGCAATGGCCAGCCGGCCCAGTCGCTCCACCGCTTCGACGTTCTTCTCGAAGTTGCCAGGCTGCCAACGCGGGTCGGTGTTGCGCATGTCGGTGGCGTCGTACTGTCCCGCGGGCTTCGCGGTACCGGTGATGAAGCCGCGCCCGAGGGGCGAGTAGGGGACGAAGCCGATGCCGAGCTCGTGGAGGACGGGGAAGAGCTGCTCGACGTCGCGCTCGAAGAGCGAGTACTCGGTCTGCAGGACCGAGACCGGCTGGACGGCGTGCGCGCGACGGATGGTCTGCGGGCCGGCCTCGCTGAGGCCGAAGTACTTGACCTTGCCCGCGTCGATCAGTTCCTCGACGGTGCCCGCGACGTCCTCGATCGGCACGTCCGGGTCGACGCGGTGCTGGTAGAGGACATCGATCTGGTCAACGCCCAGGTAGCGCAGGCTGTTGTCGGTGACTGTGCGAATGTTGTCCGGGCGGCTGTTGAGGCCCAGGCCCTGCTCGGTCCGTGCGAAGCCGAACTTGGTGGCCAGCACGACCTCGTCGCGGAAGTCGCTCACGGCTTTGCCGAGCAGAACCTCGTTGTTGCCCGTGCCCCAGCCGTAGAGCTCGGCGGTGTCGAAGAAGGTTACGCCCAGCTCGTGGGCGTGGTGGATGGCGGCGATGCCCGCCTCCTCGTCACCGGGGCCATAGCCCATGGTCAGGCCCATCGAGCCGTAGCCGATCGCCGAGACGGTCAGGCCCTGGGTGCCGAGTGTCCTGTGCTGCACAAGGATTCTCCTGATCTAAAAGCAAGAAGTTCGTTCGGGCTCTACGTCGACCGTCAGCCGGTCAGTCGGTGAGGACGACGACGTGCTTGCCCGGCGTGGTGCCGGACTCGAGGTCGGCCTGGGCGTCACGGACCTGCTCGAGGCCGTGGTAGACCTTCGCGACCGGGACTGTGAGGCGCCCTGCGGAGATGGCCTGGAGCTGGTGGGCGAAGACGTCAGCCGGGAGGTCGGCGGCCTGCCCGTCGTAGGAGGTCAGCCGCACCCCGTTGGGGATCATGAACGGGGTGAAGTCGGAGATCGTCCACTGGCCTGCCAGGGCTCCGGTGAAGCAGACGGTGCCGTACCGGCGGACGGTGCGGAGGGTGTCGGCGAGGACTGAGCAGCCCACCAGCTCCAGTACGGCGTCGACACCGTCCGGCATCAGCTCGCGCACCTGGTCGGCGATGGTGCCGTTGTCGACGAGGGGATGGTCGACGCCCGCGGCCCGCAGTTCCCCGGCCCTCTCTGGGCTGCGGGTGGTGGACAACACGGTGGCTCCGAGGTCCTTGGCGATCGTGGCCGCGCTGAGCCCGACCGTGGAGGTGCCGCCGCGGATCAGCAGCGTCTGCCCCGCCTGCAGGCCGAGGCCGGTGGCGAGGGAGCCGTACGCGGTCTGGAACATCTCCGGCAGCGCACCGACGACATCCCACGGCAGGCCGGTCTCGAACGGAATGACTTGCGCTGCGGGGACGGTCACGTACTGGGCGTACGCGCCGTCGTACGAGCGGCCCATGCCGCCCATCATCGTGGCCACCTGCTGTCCCGGCCGCAGCCCGCTGTCCTCGTCGGCCTCGTCGACCACGCCGACGCCCTCGATGCCAGGCACGCGTGGGTAGGTGACCTCCGGGCTCGACTCGCCCTTGCGCGTGGTGACCTCGGACTCGTTGACGCCGAACGCCTTCACCTTGATCCGCACCCAGCCGGGCTTGCGCACGGGCACCGGCACGTCCTTGATCTCCAGTGCGTCGAGGCCTCCGGGCCGGGTGACGACGACGGCCCGCATCGTCGCCTGTACGGCATGGCTCATGCCAAGCTCCTTGCTCTGTTCGTTCCCTGCGAAGTTCTGCATCTCGGTACCGGCCCGCTGACCTCAAGGGCGGTCGATGCCGTCCCACAGGTCGAGGGCCGCCTGGTAGTGGGCACCGGCCTCGAAGGGCGGGTGGCCGACGCTTTCCGAGGTGGGCCGGTCCGTGACCGCGGGCCACAGGCGGGTCTGCTCGCCGGTGACGAAGTCGAGCACGATGTCGCGGATACGCGTGTCACGCTCGGCCTGGTCCGCGCTGCGGCCTGGTTGTTCCTGGCCGACCAGGGCGTGCATCTCGCCACCGTGCACGGCGGGTGCTCCCTCGGCGGGCCCGATCATCAGGAGACGAGCGGTGCCGCCCGCGGCGGCATGGGCCAGGGCCCCACGGGCCGCGGGGAGCGCGAAGAGGTAGTCCGCCATGACCGCGGCGCGGACTTCGGCCGGAGTGTGGCCGTCCTGGTCGTAGGTGTCGACGATCTTCTTCGCGCGGGAGCGGGGAATGCGCCACCCCGCGACCTCGTCGGTCACACGACCGAGCGTGCGCGGGTCGAACCGGTCCAGGTCGTTCGCCACCCACCAGCCCATGTCGTCACTGGCCATGCTCAGCAGCATGTCGACATCGCGGTGCGCGCCCGAGGCCAGGACGTCCATGGGGTGGGCGTGCACCACCGAGCCGGGTTGCCCGGTGTCCAGGACGACACCGGTGGCCTGGTTGTCCACCCCGCCGCGGACGCCGAGATCCGTCGGGCAGACCTTGCGCAGGGCGGCCATCAGGGAGGTCGCGTCGAGGTCGATCAGCTTGTCGGGGTTGTCCGCGACGCCGAGTTCGGTGACGAACCGGTGCGCGAGCTCCTCTGCCCACCAGGCCGGGACGATACGAGCGGGCCCGCCGGAGAAGCCCGCCAGGCGCCGGTACAGGCCGTTGGCGGAGGAGGCGCCGAGCAGCCCGAAGGTGGAGTAGGCGCCGGCGCTGTGGCCGTAGACCGTGACGTTGTCGGGGTCACCGCCGAAGTGGGCGATGTTCTGCTTGACCCAGGTGAGCGCGGCGATGATGTCCTGCAGGAAGAGGTTGCTGGCCTCGGCGAGCCGTCCGCCGTACTGCGAGAGCGAGAGCGCACCTAGTGCGCCGAGCCGGTAGTTGACCGACACGCCCACGACGCGTCCTGTCGCGGCGAGACCGGCGGCGTTCGAGGTGATCTGCGTGTTCGCGCCGTATTCGAATCCGCCGCCGTGGACGTACACGGCCACCGGCAGCGCGTTCGACACCGGCTGCTCGGGAGCCCACACGTTCAGGTTCAGGCAGTCTTCACCCATCCCGCTGTCCGCTTCGAGCCAGTCGCCGCTGTCGGGCTGGATGGAGACGACGCCTTTGCGGTCATGGGAACGGTCCGGATCGAAGCCCGCGACCACGGGACGGCGGTACCGCTCGGCGGTGGCATACGGAATGCCCCACCAGGACCGCACCCCTGGTGCAGTCGGGGCCGTGGGAGCGGTGGCGGTCATGACGTGTCCCTAAGGTTGATGTTGTTCGGGGTTAGTGCTCCGGATGCCCAGTGCGATGGGGTGTGGCTGATGACTTGTTGCCGTGAGGT
>NZ_JBEXVQ010000089.1:0-3126 GCF_040629405.1 Lentzea sp. NPDC005914
GCGTCCACAACGACGAGGCGGCCACTCCTCGGAAGCCACCCAACGACAAGCAACCATCAGCCACACCTCGTCGCTCCAGGCATCCAGAACATCCCATCCTGAACATCAACAATCTTATGGAGCAATCATGATCATGAAATGGCTGGAGGCCGAGCGCCGCAGCGTCGCCGACCTCCTCGAAGACCTGACCGACGACGAATGGCGGCGCGACACACTCTGCGCCGGCTGGACCATGCAGGAAATGGCCGCCCACCTCACCACCTCGACCCGCACGGGCTGGGGCGACGTGATCAGGGGCGCCGTCCGGGCACGCTTCGACTGGAACCGCATGGAGGACGCCAAGGCCCACGAACTGGCGACGCAGTTCACCCGGTCGGAGCTGATCGCCCAGATCCGCTCGACGGCAGCCTCGTCGAAGCGCGTACCGATGGCCGCCCCGATCGACCCGCTGGTCGACTTCCTCGTCCACGGCCAGGACATCGCCCGCCCGCTCGGCCGCACCCGCGAGATGCCTCTCGAACCGGCTCAGGCGACTCTGGATCATGTGATGAAGAGCCCTTTCTGGGGTGCCCGCAAGCGTTTCCCCGGCGGCGTTCTGCCTGCTCTTCCGGCCTCTGAGCTGCTGATGCTGGCAACGGGCCGCGAGTTGTCCCCACCTGTGGACAACACTGTGGGCAACTCGAACACACGTTCGATCTAGACCCTTCGCTACACTAGCGACGGACCTCGTGCGGCACACATCTCGCGAACCTCCCCAGGGCCGGAAGGCAGCAAGGATAAGCGGGCTCTGGTGGGTGCACGGGGTCCCCTTTTTCTGTCGGGGGTCCCCGGTACTGTCTGCGGCGTGGCGCTCGCTCTGTATCGCAAGTACCGTCCGGCCACGTTCTCCGAGGTCGTAGGCCAGGAGCACGTGACCGATCCGCTGCGAGTCGCGCTGGCGGCGGGCCGGGTGAACCACGCGTACCTGTTCAGCGGCCCCCGAGGCTGCGGCAAGACCTCCTCGGCCAGAATCCTGGCCCGCTCGCTCAACTGCGTGCAGGGTCCCACGCCCGACCCGTGCGGCGAGTGCAACTCGTGCATCGGCCTGGCCCCCAACGGCACGGGCAGCGTCGACGTGGTCGAACTCGACGCCGCCTCCCACGGCGGCGTGGAAGACACCCGCGATCTCCGCGAGAAGGCCTTCTACGCCCCGGCCGAGTCCAAGTACCGCGTCTTCATCATCGACGAGGCCCACATGGTCACCACGCAGGGCTTCAACGCCCTGCTGAAGATCGTCGAAGAGCCGCCGGACCACCTGATCTTCATCTTCGCCACCACCGAGCCGGACAAGGTCCTCCCGACCATCCGCTCCCGCACGCACCACTACCCGTTCCGCCTGATCCCTCCGGGCGTGATGCGCAGCCTGCTCGAACGCAACTGCGCGGCCGAAGGCGTAGCGGTGGACCCGGCCGTCTTCCCCCTGGTCATCCGCGCAGGCGGCGGCTCGGCCCGCGACACCCAGTCCGTCATGGACCAGCTCCTCTCCGGCGCGGGCCCGGACGGCGTCAAGTACGAGCGCGCCATCTCCCTCCTGGGCGTGACCGACTCGGCCCTGATCAACGACGTGATCGACGGCCTCTCCGCAGGCGACGGCGCCGCGGTCTTCGGCACCATCGACCGCCTGGTCGACGCGGGCCACGACCCCCGCCGCTTCGCCAGCGACCTCCTGGACCGCCTGCGCGACCTGGTCCTGCTCTGCGCCGTCCCCGACGCAGGCGACCGCAACCTGGTCAGCGCCCCAGCAGACGAACTGGCCACCATGTCGGCCCAGGCAGAACGAATCGGCCCCGCAGCCCTGACCCGCTACGCCGAAATCGTCCACACGGGCCTGGTGGACATGCGCGGCGCCACGGCCCCCCGCCTCCTACTGGAACTCCTCGTCTCCCGCATGCTCCTGCCCTCGGTGAGCCAGTCGGAAGCCGCCCTGCTCCAGCGCCTAGAACAACTGGAACGCCGCCCCCCGGCGTCAATCGCGCCCGCCTCAAGCACCGACCAGCCGGCGGCCCCACCAGCAGGCGCCCCAACCTTCACCCGCAGGTCCCAACAACCACCCTCCGAGACCTCCCAACCAGAACCGCAGCCTCAGGCTCCGGCACCGGCCCGCCCGGCCCCCGTAACGCAGCCGGCCGCACCCGCAGCCCAGGCCCCGACCTCAGCCCCGGCCCCGGCCTCGGCGCCGGCCGTGGCTTCGGCTTCGGCTGCACCCTCGCCCCAGGAGCCTTCGGCCCCTCCGGCGGAGCCGGCAGCCGAGGCCGCCCCAGCGGCCAATGGCACCCTGGACGCGACGGCGGTCCGCCGAGTCTGGTCCGAACTGCTGGCCGCGGTCCGAGCCTCCAGCCGCAGCACCGAGGCAATGCTGACCAACGCCATGGTCAGCGAGGTGGACGGCAACGTCGTCACCATCGCCCACACCTCGGCCCCTCTGGCCCGCCGCCTGGCCGAACCCCGCAACACCGAGGCGATCGCCAACGCCCTGACCGCGATCCTCGGCGGCACCTGGCAAGTCCGCTGCGTCCACGGCACCCCAGGCGCGACCCCCCAAGCCACCCAACCGGCAAAGGTCGCCCGCCCGGCCCCAACCCGCCCAAGCCAGGCCCAAAACCCCCCGCGCCAACCAGAACCCCAACACCAGCCCCAAGCCCCACGCCCACCAGCAGACGACGTCCCCCCACCCCCAGAACCGCCGGAGCCCGACGACCCGCTCCCGCCGGAACCGGAACCGGACGACGAAGAGGCAATGCTGGCCGAAGCGGCCCGCCCAGCCGACCCAACAGCCGTGAGCACCGACCAAGACCCAGAGTCGGTAATGCTCAAACTCCTAGCCGACGAACTAGGCGCCCGCCCGCTAAAAAAGGCCTAGCCACCCCCGCACGCACCGAGCAGCCCAACGCGCCCGATGGCGAAGCCGAGGCGACCCGAAGGCGAAGCCGAGGCAATGGCGACGCCGCAGGCGAGCTGCTTTTAACGTGCGCTTCGGGTGGGGTCCCGTCACGAGTCGTGCCTGATCGTCTGCCGCGCCAGGATCGGGGTGTCAACCGGACACGCGATTTTGACGCGTGACGGCAAGACCCAGGAGAGGGGAGGCGA
>NZ_JBEXVQ010000090.1:0-2923 GCF_040629405.1 Lentzea sp. NPDC005914
AATCATTCATAAATATAATCCCTCTTTTTATTAAATTCTGTAAGAAAAACCCTAATTTTTCTGATAAATTAAATCAAAACTTGCTTAAGTTAAACCATTTTGGTGTTTTTTTTTAATTTTCTATACTATATTAGTTTATTATATAAAACAAAACCTGTTAATGCAAGTGAATGTATGGGTTTCAAATTTTAAACTGCAAGAAATTTTACGTATAAATAAAGATATAAGTTTAATCATTTAGTATGGTTTTTCAACTTTACTTTCAGAAAAATTACAATTTTTCAGAAATACATCAAGCAATACTTTTATATACCCGAATTGCTAGTTAATTTCATTGGAAAATAAATAAGTCGTGCTATCCTAATCTTAAAGCACTAAGCATTAGAAAGCTCACGACTTATATGACTTATAATAGCACACTTCCAAAAGTTTTTGTTTATTTACTGACAACCATTGAGACGCTTTATCAAACGAGTGTTCCCCTTGAGGTTCAAAACCGAAAGAACGTCCATCTCGCAACATCAGATTGCTTAGTTATCGCTTGTTACCTCTGGGGCGTACTGCATTTTAGTGAAACGCTTAAAGCTAAGCACCAATTGGCTCAAAGTTTATTTCCTAATTTCCTAGAATATTCTCGCTTTGTCCGCCGTTGTAATGCCCTCTTACCGAGTATCCAAGTCATTCGCCAAGCACTCGTCTTTAAAGAGGTTGAAGGAATGAGTGTATCCATTATTGACAGCTTCCCCATTCCTTTGTGTCAGCCTATTCGTAACTTCAGAAGCAAAGTTCTTGGAGATGATGCAAATGTTGGCTACAATGCTACAAAGGGACAGTACTTCTATGGATGTAAATGTCATGCTTTAGTCAGTGAATCAGGCTATGTCATCGACTACACAATTACTCCTGCTTCAATGGCTGATCGTTCAATGACCGAGGAAGTGTTGAGTCAATTTGGGACACCAACAGTCCTTGGAGATATGGGATATCTAGGTCAGTCACTGCATGATAGGCTGGAATTAAAAGGAATTGATCTAATTACACCTGTCAGGAAGAACATGAAGCAAAAGAAAATCCTTTTCCCTAATTTTTCAAAACGTAGAAAAGTGATTGAGCGAGTTTTCTCTTTTTTGACAAATCTAGGAGCTGAGCGTTGTAAAAGTCATTCGCCTCAAGGTTTTCAATTGAAATTAGAGATGATACTTTTAGCGTATTCTTTACTGTTAAAATCAGCTAAAACACTGGAACCAGAGACTTTAAGATATTCTATCGGGTATCAAGTCATGGCTAAATAATCAACTAGCAATTCGGGTCGTAATTAACATAATTGTATATGAACCCTTTGCATTTTCGTTTAACGGCTTAATGGTTTTTCGCCTTAATAATAATAACCTTTGTTAAAAATTTGATTTTTTCTTTTAAGGGCCTAGAATTTATTATTTCTTTGGTTCTGTTGCAAAGTTTTCCAAAAAATCTATTTTAGTGTAAAATTGAGAAAAAAGACAGAGAGGACAGAGTAATGAATCATTTTAAAGGCAAACAATTCAAAAAAGACGTCATTATTGTCGCTGTTGGTTACTACCTGCGTTACAATCTAAGCTATCGTGAAGTTCAGGAATTGTTATATGATCGTGGAATAAATGTTTGTCATACTACGATTTATCGTTGGGTGCAAGAGTACAGCAAAGTCCTCTATTATCTTTGGAAGAAGAAAAATAGACAATCCTTCTATTCATGGAAAATGGACGAAACCTATATCAAAATTAAGGGACGTTGGCATTATCTTTATCGTGCAATTGATACGGACGGCTTAACCTTAGATATCTGGTTACGAAAGAAACGGGATACGCAAGCAGCCTATGTTTTATTAAAACGACTCCATAAACAGTTTGGTGAGCCGAAAGCAATTGTGACCGATAAAGCACCTTCTCTTGGCTCCGCCTTTAGAAAGTTACAGAGTGTGGGTTTATATCCTAAGACAGAGCACCGAACTGTGAAGTATCTTAACAATTTAATAGAACAAGACCATCGACCTATTAAACGACGGAATAAATTTTATCAAAGTCTCCGTACAGCCTCTTCCACGATTAAGGGCATGGAGACCCTTCGAGGAATATATAAAAAGAACCGAAGAAATGGAACGCTCTTCGGCTTTTCGGTGTCTACTGAAATCAAGGTATTAATGGGAATACCAGCCTAAGATATTTGGAGTTCAGAGCGGGCGCGTTTGATTTTCAAACTTCGCAACAGAACCAAATAGGGTTAATCTCATCAAGAAAAGGAGTTAGAAACAGTTGCGAAAATATATGATCTACCTCAGCAGTTTATTGGTCACATTTATCCTGAGTTATGCGACGATTACTTGGCTGATTATGCCCGTTCTCACTCGCTATCAAAGCCTGGCTAGGTTGATTAACCACTTTGACTATACCGCATTAACTTTAATACTCTTATTAACGCTGATTATCTGGTTGTTTGGCATCCAGTATCACCTCAAAGATTTTTCAGTTATTTATCTCTATCTTGCTTTCAGTGTGTATTTATTACTGTTATTCATGGTGCTTTTTACTAAAACAACGGATTTTCAGGCGATATCACTGAATCCTTTTGACTTTATAAAAGCGGATACCAGAACGATTCAAGAGGCAGTGCTAAATATTATCTACTTCATTCCTTTAGGTGGCCTTTACTGTATCAATACTGATTTCAAACAGTTTGTCATTGTCAGTTTGGTCACACTTTTAGGAATTGAAACCATTCAATTTATCTTTTATTTGGGCACATTTGCCATTAGTGATATTATCTTGAATTTTTTGGGTTGTTTGATTGGGTATTATTGTTGTTGGGAGATTAAAAGGCGGTTGAGTTGAGCTAACCCAAAAGTAGCATAAAAATAGACAGGAGATATATCTCGAATGGTATCGAG
>NZ_JBEXVQ010000091.1:0-2846 GCF_040629405.1 Lentzea sp. NPDC005914
CGAGATCCTGGCCAAGGTCCGCGTCGTCCAGACCACCGTCAAGAAGCTGGTCGACAACAACGCAAAGTAAAACCAACAGGATCACGAGACACTAGTTGACGATGCGTCCGGCTGTGCCGAACGTGTGAATCCACGGTGTCGCACCGTCGGGAGGGCTTCCCAAGCGGATTCCGTCACGTGTCGGATTGTTGATGCTGGATCGCTTCGATGATGTTCACTCGCTGGCTAACGAGTCTCTTGCCGAGTCCGTGATCAGCGACGTGGGACGGCCGTCGGAGTTGGTAGCCCGACCGCCGTCCCGCAACATCTCGGCGCGTTGGTCGCGTCTCTCTGGTCCGGATCCGGATCTTGCTCTACTCTCCCCCGGTGTTCGCCTGGTTGTGTGCGTGGACCCCTTACCACGGTCCTGCAACGTATCTCGACGTGGGCCAACGTCAACGGACTCGGCAATAGGAGACTCGGGAGTTTTCATGCACTCTGACCATCAGGTCGTCTGGGCGGCGGTGGTGGTAAGCCTTGCCATTATCGTGCTTATCGGCTTTGTCGTGTGGCGGCTCGGCACGGTAGGCAGGTATCGAGGGCTGGTGCGGGTGTTGGCTGTGGTCGCCGTCGCGATCGCCGTCATTCCTGCGGTCATCGACGCCCTGCAGCTGTGACTTCGGTTGATCGGCACCCCCCGTCGCGGTCGTGGCGGACGCTCGCGGAGCGGCGAGGGGTGCTGCGCCGTTTTCCTGCTGGTACGCGGCTGTACCAGCAGGGCGACCCAGCGGACTTCGTCTTCGTGGTTGTCAAGGGCTTGGTCAAGCTGATGTTGACCAGCGCCGACGGGGAAGAAACACTGCTCTTCGTTCGCGGTGCCGGAGAGCTTGTTGGCCTTGAGCCGATCGGTGGGCTCACACGGCAAGCCAGTGTGTACAGCGTGGACGACGTCGTGGGCTCGTACATCAGCTCTGGTGTGGTGACGCGAGCCGTGACCGAGGCGCCGGCGCTGTGTCGTGACCTGGTCCGGGAGCTAGCGGACACCAACGCCGAGCTCGCTGCGCGATTGGCTGACTACTCCACTTCAGCGCGCCAACGCGTTGCTCGCTTGCTGGTACGACATGGGACGGCCTATGGCACGTCCGACAACGACGGGATCAGGCTTCCCCCATTGACCCAGGCGGAGTTGGCTTCTGCGATTGGGCTATCTCGTCGTGGGATGGAACGAGCGCTGAGAGAGCTGCGCGACAGTGGCTTGGTGGACCTCGGCTACCGTCAGATCATCGTCCGCGATTTGGTGGAACTGCGCCGCATGGCCGGAGTTGCAGCGCCAGAAACACTAGCCCCCGCACGATCATCGGCAGGTGATCCTCCCGCCTTGAGTGACCGTGAACCTGGTACAAGCCGCAGAAAGCAGCCCGCTGACGAACTGGGCGCCGCGTCCCGATCACGAGAAGGCGCCGGCTCGGCCATCCCGCATCAGGTCCACGTGCGCCTCGGCGCGGTATCGCGGACCCTCTCGCCTGGCGAGGAGGTCACATTCGGACGCTCGTCTCGGTGCGAGTTGCCGGTAGACACAAGCGACACAGGGATTTCCAGGTGTGCTGGTGTGATCCGTGCGGACAACGGCACATGGTTTGTGGTGAACACCAGCGTGCGGCATCCGCTCGCCGTCGTTGACGACATCGGCTTTCGCAGCGTCTTGCCGCCGCGCAGGAGGTGCGCCCTCCAGGGGCGTATGCGGATTCTGTTGCAAGGCAACGCTGCAAAGCCCCATGAGCTCACCGTAGAGGCGCCGCTTGCAGAGCATCCGTCAATGGAGCCCATGGCGGATGAAGAGTCTGCGATGGCTGAGAACGCGGTCTTGCTCACCTTGTCGGACCGTGCGGTGTTGCTAGCGCTGTTTGCCGGCTACCTGCTGGAGGGCGAGAAGTACGACCCTTACCCTAGGACCTACGCCGCCGCTGGCGCTCGGTTGGGCATGGAAGGTACGACAGTACGAAAGAAGGTCGAGCATCTGCGTGCCCGGCTGCATGCGGCAGGGGTGCCGAACATGAACGGCCCCGCTGCGTTGACCAACCTGGCAGAGTACGTCCTTGTCAGGCGCCTGATAACGAAGGACGACCTCCGCTCGCTGTAGGTCGTTTTGAACTCGCGCACCCGGTCTAAGATCGGCAACGCGGCGACCGTTTCGCTTCGAGTCCCAACACACCTCGCAGTTGATCACGGTGGCCGTCTCACGTCACCCGGCCACCGACCAAGGTCACGCCGCAGGGCTGTAGTACTGGGAGGTCGCTGGCCGCGCAGTCGCCGTTCCCTCGCGGTCGGTCGACCACCCGATTGGCCCAATGGCGAGTAGCGGCCAGATAGGTTCACCGCGCGAACGCTCTTGGGGTACTCGGACGACTTGAGTATTCAGGATGCCCCCGGTACGACAGCGCATCGATTCATCGACGGCTGCCCTACCGGTATAGCGACGCCATCCGGTCATCGGCAGGACGGTGCATCCGGTGTCAGGTCGCGGATGCCATGTATGCCGCCAGGATGTAGTTCGGGTGTCGGTCGAGGGGTCTGCTGCACGAGTAGGTGACACGTGAGCAGGGCGAGCGGACGGGTGTGATCGCTCGGGTTGCGGACCAGCTCGGGGTGCATCGGGAGGCGTTGCGGACGTGGGTCCGGCAGGCCGAGGTTGATGGCGGGAAACGTCCGGGAACATCGAGCCTTTTTCATCCTGGTCTGGATGTGTTGGCGGACAAGGGACTTCTGCTGTGGCTGGTTGACGCAGGCGCGGCGTGTCGGACCCTGGACATGGCGAAGCCCCTGGTAACAGAGCCATCGACCAAGACCGCTCCGCAGCACCAGGGGCT
>NZ_JBEXVQ010000092.1:0-1990 GCF_040629405.1 Lentzea sp. NPDC005914
GTCAGAAGGGTGTTCAGGTCGGTCCTCACAAACTGATCTTGAACACCCTTCGTCCGTCTCCAGACACCGCCTGGATTTAGGACTTACTCGTCTAGTGCAGCCCGTCGGCAACGGGCGCGTGCGTGCGCACGACCTGTTGCGCTCGTACGCGGCAGATCTGCTCCAACAGATCGATGACGACCGGGATGTGGCTTTGGCTCGGCTGTTCCACTACTACTTGACGGCCGCGTGCCGTGCGGTCGACGCGGCTCTGCCGAACCGCCGATCGGGCTGGCACATCGATGAGATCGAGACGCCTCGCTTCGCGGACAGCGAGGCCGCCTGGCGCTGGCTGCGTGACGAGCAGCAGAACCTCGCGGTGATACTCACCTCCGTGGACCCCGTGGCGGAGCCGATCCGGTCGGCTGCCGAACAAGTCCTCGGCCTCCTCGCCCAGCACAGCGGTGACCTGCCCGCTGCGCTCACCCACTTCGAACGAGCCTGGCGGCTGACCCCGGCCGCGGGCCACGCGCTGTGGCTGGATCAGGTCGATACGCTGCTCGCCGCGGGTATGCCGAACAAGGCATCGGTCTATCTCAACAACGTGCTGGACCTCCTGCACAGCGCGCGAACAGCAGACGATCGCCTTATCGCGCAGGTAGAGCACCTGCGTGCACAGTGCGCGCTCCTGCAGTCAGACTTCAAGCGCGCGAGCGAGGCGGCGCGGGAGGCTGCGATCCGGTTCCGGCGGGTCGGCGACCGGCGGGCGGCCGTGGTCGCGGAGCTGACGGCCTTGCGCGCCGCGATGTCGCTGGCCAGGGCGTGGCCGGATCTGCCTACCGCCAAGCTGCCGGCGTTCGCGGAGAAGCTCGCCTTGCAGCTCCGCGGGATGGGCCTCGCAGAGGAGTCCGACCACGCGTTGCTGTGGGCAGCCCGGCTTTCGGTGTCGTTCGGGGACGTTGCCGCCGCCCAGCGCTATGTCGAACGCACCGCCGCCCCGCGTGACGGTGCCCCGCTCGACCATGTCGTGTTCCGCTGGCTGGTGAAGGCCGAACTCGCCGCCGAACGGGGCGAGTTCGACGACGCACTGGACTGCGCGTCGTCGGGTCTCGACCGTCTGCTCGCTGCGTTCGACCGGTACGGCGCAACGGATCTGGTGCGCGGTGCCGGGTTGTTCGGTCGTGAGCTCGGCGACCTCGCGGTGCGGATCGCGTTGAAACGGGGTGACAGCCCGGACCCGGAGGACGTGCTGACCTGGCTCGAACGCGCCCGCGCGCATCTGCACCGCCACCAGCCGGCCGCCTCACCCGACCCCGCGGTGTCCGCGGCCGTCGACGACTTCATCCGACTGACCCGCACCGTGCAGCAGCAACGGGTGAACGGCCCGGTCGAGGCCGATGCAGTATTGCGGCACGAGATCGCGCTGCAGCGCGTCAGCCACCTCGGGTGGTGGTCGACGACCTGCGTGGGCTCAGATGCGTTGGTCAGCGTGCACGAACTCGCGGATGCCTTGGAGGACAAAGCCTTCGTGTCGTTCGTGGGCTCCGGTGACACGCTGGCCGCTGTGGTGGTCGCGGACCGCTCGGAGCACCTGGTCCCCCTCGGACAGTTGTCGGAGATGACCGAGCAGGCCCGCAAGTTGCACTTCGACCTTGCCGCGATGGCGCCGGACCAGGTCCCGAAGCCGGTCGGCAACGTGATCGCCTACTCCGCCCAAAACCGGTTGGCGAGCCTGGACACTCAGTTGATCCGGCCGTTGCTGCGGATCATCGGCGACCGCAGCCTGGTGGTGGTTCCCGTCGGCCAGCTCTACGGAGTTCCGTGGGGCAGCCTGCCGAGCCTGCGCGGCCATCCCGTCGTGATCGCACCGTCGGCGACGGCGTGGTTCCGCGCTCTGAACAGCGCCCAGGATGTGCGCCTAGTGCGTGTCCTGTAAGTCATCGGAGCCAGAGCACGATGGCGGCGATGGTGAGTTCGGCCTGGTAGTAGGCGACGCGCTTGGCGTAGCGGG
>NZ_JBEXVQ010000093.1:0-1699 GCF_040629405.1 Lentzea sp. NPDC005914
TCCGCGATGACATCCACGAAGCCTTCCTCAGCCTGGCCTGCGCGATCATCTGCTGGCGCCGACTCCGCAACCTCTCATTGAGTTAGGAGTTCTAAATCGGCCGGGTGAGTCTCAGGTCGTAGGCGAGGATGACGGCCTGGATCCGGTCCCGTGCACCGATCTTGGCGAGGACCCGCCCGACGTGGGTCTTCACCGTCGACTCCGACAGCGTGAACCGTTGCGCGATCTCGCCGTTGGTCAGGCCGTGGCCGATGGCGACGAGGATCTCGCGCTCGCGGCCGGTCAGGGAGTCCAGCCGGCGATCCTCCCGCACAGACCCGCAGAGGTCATCGTCAAGCCGATCGGCGGCCACGTCGAGCAGCCGCCGAGTCAACGCCGGCGCGATCACCGCGTCCCCGGAGGCGACGGCCCGGATGCCGGCGAGCAACTCCTCCGGGCGGGTGTCCTTGAGCAGGAAACCGCTAGCCCCGGCCCGCAGCACGGCGAACGCGTACCGGTCCACGTCGAACGTCGTCAGCACCAGGACCCGCGAGCGCCCACTGGCGGCGACGATGCGCCGAGTCGCCTCGATCCCGTCGACGCCCGGCATGCGGACGTCCATCAGCACCACGTCGGGACGCAGCTCGGTGGTCCACCGAACGGCCTCGACACCGTTCTCGGCCTCGCCGACGATCTCGGTGTCGGGCGTGCTCTCCAGCAGCATGCGAAACCCGAAGCGCTGCAGCGGCTGGGCGTCCACCACGAGCACAGAGATCATGAACGGCTGCCTTTCAGGGTGTGGACGGTCCAGCCGCCGTCCGGTGCGGGGCCGGCGCTGACCGTGCCGCCCGGCGATGCCTACTTCATATCGAGCGGACCTGAGACGACCGTTAAAACGGCGCTCAGGCCGGTTGGCCGCCGGCGCGGGTTCGACGTCGGGCGGGCCGCTGTCGTGCACGACGATGTGGACCCGGCAGGAGTCGACCGCCAGGCGCCTCATCGGCTCGGACAATCACCTTGCCGCCGTTCCTCATGAACTTGCCGTGCAAGCACCTCGAGCGGCACGACAACGAGTTCGTGTTCACCGCCGAGAGCGGACATGACCCCTGACCCTCAGACTGCCAGTTTGGTCCACAAAGGACTTTAACTTGCGGAAACCCAATTACCCCAGGAGATCCAAAGCCGTTGACTGCCGTTCAGTGCCGTTGCGCGCCGTTCGGTGACGTTCAATTCCCTGCCGTGCTCCAGTTTCGCTCCACAACGTTCAGTGTGAGACTCGCCCAGAGCAACAGGAAGTGCCTGCAACACAAGGTTTACAGAGCTTCGAAACCAACGTGGACGTCGGTCAGCAGGCCCCGACCGGCTGTCGTTCCCCTTCGGCGTGCACCCAGTCCACACCGACCACACGGAGCCGACCCCCCGAACGCAACGCCGGCAACGCGGCTTCAGCAGATGAACCGGCCACCGAGCTCGGGCAGAGAAGAAGGAGAGCAGAGAAGTGTCACCTGGCGACCACCAAGTGACCGGCGCTTGCAGAGCGATGTGTCGAATCCCAGGAAATGATGGGAAGGCGTCACCGTTTGCAACCAGTCGCCGACACGCTGCGTGAACACCTGAACCACGCCGGAAGGAATCTGAATGATCGTGTCAAGCCGCTGCGGTAGCGGGTTGTGGCGCGGTCGGGGTGAACTTCCGGCCGTCGCGCAGCAGCGCCCAGAGC
>NZ_JBEXVQ010000094.1:0-1636 GCF_040629405.1 Lentzea sp. NPDC005914
CTGACCATGACCGCCTGAACGGCCATTGGCCGCAGGCGATGCCGCTGTCACCCGTCCCCGCCAACACTCTTGATCATTACGGGACAACCTTTAGGCATAAGTTGCAGGTCCATCATCGTGCACCTTCGCTCTGCCCCTTTTTTGAACCGGTTGCTGTCAGCCGGTCCTATCGGTCAGCGCAGCCCTGGGGACGTCACTTGTCCTTGTCCTCCAAGCGCTTCAGGCGCCGCTGGAAAAGTTCATCGTCAGCCACGGTGCTACTGAGCTGAAACGTCACCCTGCTCCCGGCGCCGGCCAAGCAAGCGGCCGCCTGGTCGTAGCCGTGCCGGTGGCGATAGGCACCGGCCACGTGACCGAGCAAGGTGTTGCCCTTCAGCGACCAGAACATCTCGTAGATGACATCAGCCCCACTCGTCGCGTCGAGCTCGATCGTCGACCGGGCGTTGGACTCGATGAAGTCCAGCAGCGCCTCGTGCGCGTCGGCGACAGCCAGCACGTCCTTCGGATCGTGCTCGGCGTTGAGGCAATCTGACACGCTGGTCGCCGCGTTCTCCTTCTCGGCGCGCGCCCTGTCGTACGCGATCTCGGAGCGGATCCACGCGATGAGCTCGCTGACACCTGGTGCACTCATGCAGGTCATTCTCGCCGAGCTGGAACGCCCGATGATCTGAACCGAAGGCCGGGCCGGTTCGGGCGTGGGTGAACTAGGGTCTCGAAGATCTAGAAGCCCAGGAGGAGCCGATCATGGCAGTCGCCACAGCAACGCTTGCGCCGCAGCTGCCGACGTGCCTCGACCGGTTCGCGCGCTCGCTGGTGGTGCCGTCCAAGCTGATGGCGCTGCACCCCCGCAGACAAGGCAATCCCGGCAACGCCGTGGCCCTGGCTCCCGCCATCGCTCTGGGCATCATCTCGGCCTTCGAAGGCTTCACCGAGGACTTTCTCGCGACCGCGTTCTACCTACAGGGACAGAGCTTCGGCCAGATCGCGAAGAAGCTGAACATCAACAACCCTGACATCGAAGACACCGAGAAGCTGATCAGCACCAACTTCCCGAAGCTCGCCTCGTCGATCGGGACCGGGGTGGGTGCAACACACACTTAACTGGGCGCAAATCAAACAAGAAGCCGCCGGGTGGATGCAGGTGAGGCACTGCCTGACCCACGGCCTGGTGAGCGGTGCAGGACCCGAGGTGTGGCCGGCCCCTATGCGAAAAGACAAGCCCCATGCCTCCACAGTGCTGCGTCCGAAGCTGAACGGCCGCCACTCCGTCAACTTGTACGGCGCGATCAGCTGCGCACGGGTGTACCGCACCGGTGCGCAGCACTTGGCCGATGTCGTGGCCGCGGACCTCAGCCAGAAGTTGAACTGGAGCAGCGTGCCGAAGTTCGAACTGGAGACCAGCCCGTCAAGCTGAAGCTGACCTCGGGGTGGCACCGCACGCCGTGACTGGCGGTTCGGGAGGGCCTGAAGGGACGTCGTGCCCCCTCCCGAACGAGGTGTTCAGACAATCGGCCACGTGATGGAGGCCTTTACCGTCTGTAAGAGCCTGTTGGCGAATGGTTGCGCGAGGTCGGCGCCTCCATCGACGCGGCGGAATGGGTGCTGCTCGGCGAGCTGGCCAGGGGCGCGAACCAGC
>NZ_JBEXVQ010000095.1:0-1609 GCF_040629405.1 Lentzea sp. NPDC005914
ACTAGTGGTCACGCCCGTTAGTTCGTCGGGGTTACGCCGCCAGTGGCGGGGGTGTGCGGTGGTCGTGATGGCCGAGTCGGGTCAGTAGCCGGTTGAGGTCGTCGCGGGTGAAGGTCCAGTCGAAGGGCTGTGCTGTGCGGTTGTATCGGTCCTGGAAGGACAGAAGTCGTTCGCTTATGTCGTCGAGGTCGCGGAAGTCGTCGGGTGTGAGTGCTTTGCGTTGCACGACGGAGAAGTAGATCTCTACCTGGTTGAGCCAGGAGGCGTGCACGGGTAAATGCACCATGTGGGCGTTGGGCCAGGCCTTGGACATGCGGTCCGCGGCGGCCCAGTTCTTATGGGAGGCGCCCTGGTCCACCACCCAGAACACCCGCCGGGCCGAGGCATAGGGCTCGGTGGTCATGACCTGCTCGACGAGCCGGGAGAACGGGACGATACCGGTGGTGGGCTCGCAGCGCCCGAACACCCGAGCGTGGTGCACGTCGTAGGCAGCGAAATAGGCCAGGGTTCCCCGCCGGGCGTATTCATGCTCGACCCGCATCGCCCTGCCTGGCCCGGCCGGCAGGCTGGGATGGATACGAGGACGCGCCTGGATGCCCGGTTTCTCGTCCGCGCTGATCACGAAGTCGTTGTCGTCCAAGGGCTCCCCGTCCCACAGCCGGTCGTACAGGTCGAGCACTCTGGTGGCCTTGTCCGCGAAATACGGGTCACGCGGGAAGATCCACGACCGGTGCTGCCACGGCTTGATCGCGTCCGTGGCCAGCCAGCGACGCACCGTGGACGCCGACACCCGCTCGCACACGCCGCGGCCCACGGCCTCACGGGCCAACTCCGGGCAGCTCCACCGAGCCAGCGCGGCACCGGCCTGGGCGGGCGGCTCACAGGCCAGCGCCTTGACCCCGGCCACCACCGCGGCGGGAAAGACTCGTGGCCGCCCGCTGCGGGGCCGGTCGGCCAGACCCGGCAGGCCGTCGCGGCAGAACCGCTTGCGCCACTTGCGGACGGTATCGTCGGTGGTGGCCAGCCGGCGCGCGATCACCGCGTTGCGATCACCCGCGGCGGCGGCCAGCACGATCCGCGCCCGCAGCACCTGACGATGCTCGGCACAACCCCGCCGCGCGAGGGCTTCCAGTGCCCGCCGGTCGGCCTCGCCAAGAATGACCACATACGGGCTGCATGGCCCCACACGACACCCCACGAAGATCAACTATGTGGGTGTGACGGTATCGGGCACCATGAACCACATGGCCGTTCCGCCCGACTCGACCAAGACCTCCCTGCGGCAACGCCTGCTGGCACGAGCGAGGGAACGCTGGCCCCAACTAAGCGATGTCACCGTCCGCCACCACGGCGCGTTCGCCTACGTCACCGGCCACCTTCCCGACGGCACGACCATGCCGCTGTTCCGGCTGCGCTACAACGGATCCGCCACCACCTGGGGCTTCGCCATCTACCGCGCCAGCCACGACGACTACGAGAACTCCTACCTGCCCAGCGGCCACCCCTCAGGCACCCCGCAGGAAGCACTCGACTGCGCCTGCGGGCTCTACCTCAACGACTACACCGCGTGGCTGCAACCCCCGACGAACTAACGGGCGTGACCACTAGT
>NZ_JBEXVQ010000096.1:0-1542 GCF_040629405.1 Lentzea sp. NPDC005914
GCTCAGCCTGTTCATCGGCAGTCAGCTCCACCCCGACAGCCAACACCATCACCAGTCACACGCATGTAAAGCAAACAGAATCACAGAACACTAGTACTGCGACGAAAGTTATGAATAGTAGTGCTGTGGTAGTCCGCGATGACCTACGCGACTGCGTCATCGAGCACCTCGGCGCAGGTGGCGCGGCGACGATGCCGTAGTCCGAGATCCACTCGGCTTCTCCGAATGGCTGCTGACTTATCAGCCCCAACCGGATCGATCGTGTCCTTTGAGCCCGCCCGTGGAGCCATCCACGCAAAGCCTGTTCATCCGCTCGTCGGCAGGACAGTGCATCAGGTGTCAGGTTGCGGATGCCATGTAGGCCGCCAGGATGTAGTTCGGGTGCCGGTCGAGGTTCTTGCGGGCTCGGTCGTAGCGCATGGTCGTGCGTGGGTCGGCGTGCCGGGCCGCGATCTGAACGTCGCGTCGGTCGACGCCGGCGTCGAGCATCGTGGTCACGAAGGTGTGGCGCAGCATGTGTGGATGCATCCGCGGCAGGCGCACAACCGATACCTCGGACAGCCTGCGCAGTCGGCGGGTTGCGCAGTGCCGGTCCATGCGCACGTCTCGTCGGTTGAGCAGGATCGGGCCGTGGTCGCGTTCGCCGACAGCGTGGTCGATCGCGCGGGCGGCAACGGCACCAGCACGACCTTGCCGCCCTTGCCGACAACGCGCAGAACCCGGTGCCCGTGTTCCTCACCGATATCGCTGATGTCCGTTGCGCAGGCTTCGAACACTCGTAGCCCCAGCAGGCCGAGCATCGCCACCAAAGCGAAGTCGAACCGGTTGGCCGATTCCCGCGCCGCGGTCAGCAGCGCTTCGAACTGCAGATGCGACAAGCCAAGTGTCGGTGATTCGTTGGGCACCACCGGGCGCCGCACATAGTCCGCCGGCGAGTGCTCGAGCACGGTGTCGATGACGCAGGTGCG
Source organism: Lentzea sp. NPDC005914 (assembly GCF_040629405.1). Lineage (NCBI taxonomy): Bacteria > Bacillati > Actinomycetota > Actinomycetes > Pseudonocardiales > Pseudonocardiaceae > Lentzea > Lentzea sp. NPDC005914. The sequence goes on from NZ_JBEXVQ010000096.1 coordinate 969, forward strand.
GTAGAATCCGGTGACGACCGACATCCTGCGTGACACCGTAGACGGCTTGAACCGCCGGACTTCCTGCATCCACCGCACGTACAACTCGATCTGCGCCCGTCCCGCCGCGAGCGGTACGAGCTCGCGCTGCTGGCACCACGTGAAGAAGATCTGCAGGTCCGACTCCGAGTGCATCCGTGAGACACCCGTGTAGCGGCCGAGATACGCGGAAGCTGCTAGCCGCAGCACAACATCAACAGGCGGCGCATCTGTGTGAGTCATACCTCGACGACAGACGACGGCCGGTGTGTCAGCTACTCGATCACACCCGCTGCGGCACGTGCGGACGATCAGAAGTTAACGTCGTCTACGAGTGATGGGGTTCCGAGGTCCTCCCGCATGACATTGCGAAGGTCCTTGAGAGCATGTTGGTACACCGTAAGGGTTTCCCGGTAGCTCGGTGAATCCAGGTCGCCGCCTTGCGCGAAAATATCGCGCAGTGAGCCTTTTTCATCCTGGTCTGGATGTGTTGGCGGACAAGGGACTTCTGCTGTGACTGGTTGACGCAGGCGCGGCGTGTCGGACCCTGGACATG
>NZ_JBEXVQ010000097.1:0-1485 GCF_040629405.1 Lentzea sp. NPDC005914
ACAGAAAATTGGGTGTTATAATCTGTCTATTAAGACACAAAAATGAAAGGTGGAAAGGTTATAATAAACTAGACACAAAGTTAAGAGAAATCGTGGAAAGGTTTATTATGGCAAGAAGAAAATTCGATAAACAATTTAAAAATTCTGCAGTAAAACTCATTCTTGAAGAGGGTTTCTCTGTTAAAGAAGTCAGCCAAGAGCTTGAGGTTCATGCCAATAGTCTTTATCGCTGGGTTCAAGAAGTTGAAGAATATGGAGAAAGTGCTTTTCCAGGCAATGGGACAGCCCTAGCTAATGCCCAACATAAGATTAAATTGTTAGAGAAAGAAAATCGTTATCTTCAGGAGGAACTTGAACTTCTAAAAAAGTTCCGGGTCTTCTTGAAGCGAAGCAAGTAAAACGTTTTGAATTTCTCTTGAAACATCATGGGAAGATAAAAATTAAACATGCAGTAAAAGTTCTTAAGGTTTCTCGCTCAGGTTTCTATGAATACATGCATCGTCGTCCTTCAAAACAACAAGTGGAGAGAGAAATTCTCTCAGAGAAGATAAAAGCTGTCTTTCATGAGCATAAGGGACGCTATGGTGCGGTTAGAATTACCAAGGTACTTCATAATACTGGTATTATGACCAACACGAAACGTGTTGGGAAACTGATGCACTTGATGGGACTTTATGCCAAGGGAAGCCGTTATAAATATAAACATTACAACAGAAAAGGAGCTTCGCTTTCAAGACCCAATTTAATTAATCAGATCTTTAAAGCAACAGCTCCTAATAAAGTATGGCTGGGAGACATGACCTATATCCCTACCAAAGAAGGCACCTTATACTTAGCCGTGAATATCGACGTTTTTTCACGTAAGATTGTAGGCTGGTCAATGTCTTCACGGATGCAAGATAAACTGGTGAGGGATTGCTTCTTACAAGCTTGTGGGAAAGAACATCCTCAGCCTGGCTTGATTGTCCATACTGATCAAGGGAGTCAATATACAAGCTCTCGTTATCAATCTACTCTTCGTCAAGTCGGTGCTCAATCTAGCATGAGTCGTAAAGGAAATCCATATGACAATGCAATGATGGAGTCTTTTTATAAGACGCTAAAGAGGGAGCTTATTAATGATGCTCATTTTGAGACAAGAGCTGAGGCTACTCAAGAAATATTTAAATACATTGAGACCTATTACAATACAAAAAGGATGCATTCAGGTCTTGATTACAAGTCTCCAAAAGACTTTGAAAAATATAATTCTTAAATTCTCTTAACTCCGTGTCTAGTTTTTCGTTGACTTTCCAAAAATATAGCTCATTTTGTGTCTAAATATTTGACATTGGTCCATAAATGTCAATATCAGAATTTTTATTACCTAAATTTTCAAAAAATGATGTATAAAAAAGCGTTCCTACATCATTATTTGAAGAGGGGGAGTCTATTTTTGTGATAACTTCTTTAAGAGCAACTTCATTTTTTATTAAAATTGACTCT
>NZ_JBEXVQ010000098.1:0-1450 GCF_040629405.1 Lentzea sp. NPDC005914
CCCTAAGGTTGATGTTGTTCGGGGTTAGTGCTCCGGATGCCCAGTGCGATGGGGTGTGGCTGATGACTTGTTGCCGTGAGGTGGCTCCGAAGGAATGGCCGCCCCGTCGTTCTGGACGCCCTGGCCGCTGATTCAGATCTGGTGCGGACCGTCGCTGTTTAGGGACCTGCTGGCGGGGCTGTCCACGGGATTGAGTTGAGACAACTGGAGAAGGGGAACGATGGGTCGACCGCTGGTCTGGGTCGGTGTCGATGTCGGCAAAGCCACGCACCACGCGTGCGTGATGGACTCCGCGGGAAAGGTGGTGTTCTCGCAGAAGTTCGCCAACGACCAGGCCGCCATCGAGCAGCTCGTCGCCCGCGCCGGCCAGGCGGCCACTGAGGTGCGGTGGGCGATCGATCTGACCAGTAATGCGGCGGCGCTGCTGGTCGCGGTGCTGATCGCCGCGGGCCAGCAGGTGGTCTACGTGCCCGGCCGGGTCGTGAACCGCATGAGCGGGGTGTTCCGTGGTGAGGCGAAGTCCGACGCCAAGGACGCGCGGGTGATCGCCGAGACCGCCCGCATGCGCACCGACCTCACACCGGTCACGGCCACCGACGAGCTGGTGATCGAGCTGACCCGGCTGACCGCGCACCGTGAGGACCTGATGGCCGACTGGGTGCGCGGGGTCAACCGGTTGCGGGACATGCTGACCGGGATCTTCCCCGCGCTGGAACGCGCGTTTGACTATTCCACCCGCAGCGCCCTGGTATTGGTCACCGGTTTCCAGACACCGCAGGCGATTCGTGACGCGGGACAGTCCGGTCTGGACAATTATCTGCGTGAGCACGGCGCCTGGGCCAAGGGTGTTGCGGGCATGGTCGCCGACGCGCTGGCCGCCGCCGGGGCTCAGACGCTGCGGCTGCCCGGCGAGGCGACCACCGCCACGCTGATCGCTGACCTGGCCCGGCGGCTGCTCGACCTGGACCGGCGGATCAAGGACACCGACAAGCTGATCACCAGCAGGTTCCGGGCGCACCCGCAGGCGGAGATCATCGAGTCGCTGCCCGGTCTCGGGCCCATCCTGGGCACGGAGTTCCTGGTGACCACCGGCGGCGACCTCGCCGCCTTCGCCAGCTCCGGCCGCCTGGCCTCCTACGCCGGGCTGGTCCCGGTGCCGCAGGACTCCGGCCGGGTCACCGGCAACCTGCGTCGCCCGAAACGCTATAACCGCAGGCTGCGGCGCGTGTTCTACATGGCGGCCCTGTCCAGCCTCAAGGTCAGCGGCCCCTCCCGCGCCTTCTACGACAAGAAACGCGGCGAACGGCTCATCCACACCCAGGCGCTGCTCGCCCTGGCCCGCCGCCTGGTCGACGTGCTCTGGGCGCTGCTGCGCGACGGCCGGAAGTTCACCCCGACCGCGCCACAACCCGCTACCGCAGCGGCTTGACACGATCATTCAGATTCCTTC
>NZ_JBEXVQ010000099.1:0-1438 GCF_040629405.1 Lentzea sp. NPDC005914
CTCATCAAGGCTGAGACGTGATGCGTAGCCGATTGAGGCGAAGTAGAGTGATCCCATGCTGCCGAGAAAAGCCTCTAGCGAGCTTTCACGCGGCCCGTACCCCAAACCGACACAGGTGGTCAGGTAGAGAATACCAAGGCGATCGGGCGAACTGTGGTTAAGGAACTCGGCAAAATGCCCCCGTAACTTCGGGAGAAGGGGGGCCGTAGCGCTTGAAGCCTCTTGCAGGCTAGGGCGAGACGGCCGCAGAGACCAGCGAGAAGCGACTGTTTACTAAAAACACAGGTCCATGCGAAGTCGCAAGACGATGTATATGGACTGACGCCTGCCCGGTGCTGGAACGTTAAGGGGACCGGTTAGTCCGCAAGGGCGAAGCTGAGAACTTAAGCGCCAGTAAACGGCGGTGGTAACTATAACCATCCTAAGGTAGCGAAATTCCTTGTCGGGTAAGTTCCGACCTGCACGAATGGCGTAACGACTTCTCGACTGTCTCAACCGCAGGCCCGGCGAAATTGCATTACGAGTAAAGATGCTCGTTACGCGCGGCAGGACGGAAAGACCCCGGGACCTTTACTATAGCTTGGTATTGGTGTTCGATTCGGCTTGTGTAGGATAGGTGGGAGACTGTGAAGCGGCCACGCCAGTGGTTGTGGAGTCATCGTTGAAATACCACTCTGGTCGTATTGGATGTCTAACCTCGGTCCGTGATCCGGATCAGGGACAGTGCCTGGTGGGTAGTTTAACTGGGGCGGTTGCCTCCCAAAGAGTAACGGAGGCGCTCAAAGGTTCCCTCAGCCTGGTTGGCAATCAGGTGTTGAGTGCAAGTGCACAAGGGAGCTTGACTGTGAGACTGACGGGTCGAGCAGGGACGAAAGTCGGAACTAGTGATCCGGCCATGGCTTGTGGAAGCGTGGTCGCTCAACGGATAAAAGGTACCCCGGGGATAACAGGCTGATCTTGCCCAAGAGTCCATATCGACGGCATGGTTTGGCACCTCGATGTCGGCTCGTCGCATCCTGGGGCTGGAGTAGGTCCCAAGGGTTGGGCTGTTCGCCCATTAAAGCGGTACGCGAGCTGGGTTTAGAACGTCGTGAGACAGTTCGGTCCCTATCCGCCGCGCGCGTAGGATACTTGAGGAAGGCTGTCCCTAGTACGAGAGGACCGGGACGGACGGACCGCTGGTGTGCCAGTTGTTCTGCCAAGAGCATTGCTGGTTGGCTACGTTCGGAAGGGATAACCGCTGAAGGCATCTAAGCGGGAAGCTCGTTCCAAGATGAGGTATCCCACTCTTCGTGAGTTAAGGCCCCCAGCTAGACCACTGGGTTGATAGGCCAGAGGTGGAAGACCGGTAACGGTTGGAGCTGACTGGTACTAATAGGCCGAGGACTTGTTACAAAAATGCTACGCATCCACTGTGCGGTTCTGGAAGAACAACCAG
>NZ_JBEXVQ010000101.1:0-1300 GCF_040629405.1 Lentzea sp. NPDC005914
GGCGGATTCCAGGGGTCGTCGCAACACAGTTGATCAACTGGCTTCGGTCAGGAGCTTAGCCAAGCGCTCGGCTGGGGTGTCCCAGCCGAGCGTTTTGCGTGGGCGGCCGTTGAGCTGGACCGCGACCGCGTCGAGGTGGTCTCGGGTGTGGGCGGCCAGGTCGGTGCCTTTGGGAAAGTACTGGCGTAGCAAGCCATTGGTGTTCTCGTTGCTGCCGCGCTGCCAGGGGCTGTGTGGGTCGCAGAAGTAGACCGGGATGTCGGTGGCCACGCTGAACTCGTGGTGGCGATGCATCTCGCTGCCCTGGTCCCAGGTCAATGACCTGGCCAGATGCGCGGGAAGGCTACCCATAGTGCCGATGAGGGCGTCGCGGACGACCTCGGCCGTGCGGCCGTGCGGAAGGTGCACGAGCATGACGTAGCGAGTGGCTCGTTCGACCAAGGTGCCGATGGCGGTCTTGTTGTCCTTGCCGATGATCAGATCGCCCTCCCAGTGGCCGGGGACCGCACGGTCGTCGGCCTCGGCAGGGCGTTCGCTGATCATGACCATGGGCGTGGCCATCCGAGGTGTGCGTTGCTGGGCTTGGCGGCGCGGGCGGCGCATCGCCCGGCCGGTGCGCAACGCGACGGCGAGCTCGCGGCGCAGCTCACCTCGTCCTTGGACGTAGAGGGACTGGTAGATCGTTTCGTGGACCACGTGCAGCTCCGGCCGATCGGGGAAGTCCCGGCGCAAGCGTGCCACGATCTGTTCCGGGCTCCACCGCAGGTCCAGGCCGTCCTGGATGACCTGACGCAACTCGGGATTCGCGGCGATCTTGCCTGTCTTGGGCCGCGGCCGGCGTGACTCGGCCCGCCGCTGGGCGGCATACGGCCGATAGTCCCCGCTGATCTGATGGGCGTTGCGCCGCAATTCCCGGCTGATCGTCGACCGATCGCGGCCTAGATCCTCGGCGATCTGCCGCAGGGTGGCGCCCGCGCGACGGCGGTCAGCGATGATGACTCGCTCGTCCTCGTTCAGAAACCGGCCCCGCACAACAGAAGACGCCGCCGAGGTGATCGGCGGCGTCCCTGCCTCGTTGCCCGTCTGGTTACGGCCGTTGCGCCAGCGTTTGCCGGTCCGGACGTTGATCCCGACGATCTTGCATGCTTCTCGACTGCTCACGCCCTGACGCACGAGCGCAAGATAAGCCTCACGCTCACGCGTCAGCCGACGAGAGCCCTGAACGACCGACCTGTCCCGGATCTCGAACTCCATCGCAACCCCTCAACCAGGGTGTTGCGACGACTCCTAGAACCCAAGC
>NZ_JBEXVQ010000102.1:0-1151 GCF_040629405.1 Lentzea sp. NPDC005914
GTTCAGCTCGTCGGAGAACTGGGCGCGCACTCCACCCGCCGCTTTGCAGGTGGAGCCGGAACCCAGCTCGTCCTTCTCGACGACCACGACATCCCTCTTCATTTTGCCAACGTTCATTATCTTGTTGGATATCGGCTAAAGAAGCTTGTGTCATATTCAAGTGTCCCCAAGTATGAGAAGCAAAACTCCAACCATCTTTCTTTAATTGATCAGCAACTTTTTTGGCTGCTTCGATTTCTTTGTTTGTTTTTTCGTTATCACCATATTCTGATTTTGATGTACGGTAACCTAATACACCATTATAGCCTGTTAAAGCTAATGTTCCTTTGGCGCCTTGATAAGAAAAATCGGGATGTTTTTTAATGAATGAATCGATCAATGGAACCATATCATAGTCACCAACAGTTTCCTTCTTATTGTCGATATAAATATTCTTGATTTGGTTCTGTTTATCGACAATCAACTTACTTGGAAATCCTGAATTGTCCATGTATTCATAATAGCTGACATCGTCTTGCGAAAGAATTAACGGTTTCTTTCCTTCTGGAAGAGAAACACCTGTAAAGGTCAGTTTTCCATCTGTTCCTTTTTTGACTAATCCATTTAGATTAACAAGAACATAGTTATTTTTATATAACTGATCAATGGTTTTATTGAATTCGGAAATAGTGACCATATAATCTTTATACCCTTGTGCTTGCTGGGTATGAAAAGCCTTAGCTGGATCAACAATCAGACTATGAAAGAAGACGTGTGAGATTTTGGTCGGGTCTTCCCATTTTACCAAGGATTCTTTTTCTTTTTTCAAAGTTGCTAACAATTGTTGCGCTTCTTTGGCGTCGTCTTTTTCAAGTAAGGCGATGGCTTCATCATAATGATAACTTGCAGCAAGCTGTTTTGCTTGATCAAGCTGTTTCGTCGTTTGTTTATCTTCAACAGGTTTTGAGCTGCTGCTTGAGTGTTGAGTTGTTTGACTAGTGTTTTCTAATTTATTGTTTGTTACTGCTTGTGTAACAAAAAAGATACTTACACCTAGAATAATAACAGTGCATACAGAAGTGACAGCCAATATGATTTTGTATGTCCGCGGCACCACGCCCACCCGCGAGCTGGGTCGCGAGCTGGGTGTTGTGCTGCTCCATCTTGACCTT
>NZ_JBEXVQ010000103.1:0-1095 GCF_040629405.1 Lentzea sp. NPDC005914
GCTTCGGGCGGTTAGTATCACAAGGTTCATCATGGGCGCGTTCACACGGGTACGGGAATATCAACCCGTTGTCCATCGACTACGCCTGTCGGCCTCGCCTTAGGTCCCGACTTACCCTGGGCGGATTAGCCTGGCCCAGGAACCCTTGGTCATCCGGCGGACGAGTTTCTCACTCGTCTTTCGCTACTCATGCCTGCATTCTCACTCGCATAGCGTCCACGGCTGGATTCCTCCGCCGCTTCAACCGCTACACGACGCTCCCCTACCCATCCCAGCACAAGGCTGAAATGACACAGCTTCGGTGGTGTGCTTAAGCCCCGCTACATTGTCGGCGCAGGACCACTTGACCAGTGAGCTATTACGCACTCTTTAAAGGGTGGCTGCTTCTAAGCCAACCTCCTGGCTGTCTGTGCGACCCCACATCCTTTCCCACTTAGCACACACTTAGGGACCTTAGCTGGCGTTCTGGGCTGTTTCCCTCTCGACTACGAAGCTTATCCCCCGCAGTCTCACTGCCGCACTCTCACACCACGGTATTCGGAGTTTGGTTGATTTCGGTAAGCTTGTAGGCCCCCTAGACCATCCAGTGCTCTACCCCCGCGGTGAAACATACGACGCTGCACCTAAATGCATTTCGGGGAGAACCAGCTATCACGGTGTTTGATTGGCCTTTCACCCCTAACCACAGCTCATCCCCCAGGTTTTCAACCCTGGTGGGTTCGGGCCTCCACGCGGTCTTACCCGCGCTTCACCCTGGCCATGGCTAGATCACACCGCTTCGGGTCTAGACCACGCGACTCAAGCGCCCTATTCAGACTCGCTTTCGCTACGGCTACCCCACACGGGTTAACCTCGCCACGTAGCACTAACTCGCAGGCTCATTCTTCAAAAGGCACGCCGTCACCCCTAAAGGCTCCGACGGATTGTAGGCACACGGTTTCAGGTACTATTTCACTCCCCTCCCGGGGTACTTTTCATCTTTCCCTCACGGTACTAGTCCGCTATCGGTCACCAGGGAGTATTTAGGCTTAGCGGGTGGTCCCGCCAGATTCACAGCGAATTTCACGAGTACGCTGCTACTTGGGAACACTCTAA
>NZ_JBEXVQ010000104.1:0-1094 GCF_040629405.1 Lentzea sp. NPDC005914
GGCGTGCCATCAACCCGCAAGCGGCGCTGGCCGGTCTTTGATCAGATTGGCGGGGTCCGGGGCGGAGCCCCGCGCCCTAAACAGGACACGCCCAAAGCAAGATGACCACCCGCCCGGTCGCGAAACGCACGGAACGTGACTCGCTCTACGCAAGGCGACCACCAACGCAACCCGCGTACGGAACGGGACTCGCTCAACGCAACCCACCCGCAAGGTCGCGTCCCAAACCCCACCTACCCCCCAGCCCCCCGAACCAACGGCGGATACAACACCGAAGCCTCCCCCCTCCGAAACAAGGCAGCCGGCCTCCCCCCATCCCGAGAAGTCGTCTCCCCGGTAGCCACCAACAACCCGTCAACCCCCGTGACCTTCCGATGAAAGTTCCGGGGATCCAACGAAACCCCCCAAACGATCTCGTAAACCCGCCGCAACTCAGCGACCGTGAACTCAGGCGGGCAAAACTCCGCCCCCAACGGCGTGTACTCCAACTTGGCCCGAGCCCTCTCCACCCCGTCCTCCAAGATCCGCGCATGATCGAACGCCAACGAGGAAACCTCGGACACCGGCACCCATGAAGCAGCCGCAGCATCCGTCCCAGCGACCGGAACCGGCAGATCAGGCGCCAACGCCAGGTAAGCAACAGAAACAACCCTCATGCGCGGATCCCGCCGAGGCTCCCCATACGTCCCCAGTTGCTCCAAGTGCAGCCCGGACACCCCAGTCTCCTCGGACAACTCCCGAACAGCCGCGGCATCCACCGACTCGGCAACCTGCACGAACCCCCCGGGCAACGCCCACCGCCCCCGAAACGGCGCCTCCCCCCGCCGAACCAGCAACGCACACAGCGCATCGGCCCGCACGGTCAGCACCACCAGGTCGACCGTGACCGCAAAGGGAGGGAAATCACTTGGCCTGTACACACCGACGAGTATAGGCTTATCGTCAGATCGACGACAAGCATCGGGCAACACCCGCGCCAGAGCCCCGAGCACGAAAGAACCGAGGAGTCTCAATGATCGTGTCAAGCCGCCTGGGCCGTGAGCTGTGGTGAGCGATGAAACTCCCGGCCATCACGCAGCAGCGCCCAGATGACG
>NZ_JBEXVQ010000105.1:0-1077 GCF_040629405.1 Lentzea sp. NPDC005914
TGTAGTGATCACGGACGTTGTTGACGGCGTGTCCGGCATGTCGCCTTGATCATGAGGAAGACCTCCGTGTGTGGTGAAGGTGTCTAGGTCTGCACCGCACAACGGAGGTCTTCGTGCACCACCGTAACGCCCGCCTGACCGTGCACGGACGACGGCTGCTCGTCGAGCGTGTCGCCGCCGGACGCCCGGTCGCCCACGTCGCCGCGGAAATGGGAGTCTCCCGCGCCACCGGCCACAAATGGGTCCGCCGCCACCGGCTCGAAGGCGACGCCGGCCTGGTCGACCGATCCAGCCGACCGCACCACTCACCCCGGCGCACCACCGCCGAGGTCGAGTCCCAGATTCTCGAACTGCGCCGGACCCGGCGGCTCGGACCCGCCCGCATCGCCGGAATCCTCGGACTGCACCCCTCGACCACACACCGCGTCCTGCAACGCCATCACGAACCCAAGCTCGCCTGGCTCGACCGCCCCACCGGGCAACCGATCCGCCGCTACGAACGAGCCCGGCCCGGCGAACTGGTCCACATCGACGTCAAGAAACTCGGCCGGCTGCGCGACGGCGGCGGCTGGCGCGCCCACGGACGCGACAGCGCCCAGCGCAACGCCGCCCGCACCGCACCACGCGTCGGCTACGAATACGTCCACTGCGCCATCGACGACCACACCCGCCTGGCCTACGCCGAGATCCACCCCGACGAAACCGCGGTCACCTGCGCCGCCTTCCTCCGCCGCGCCGCCCAAGCCCTGGCCGCACAAGGCATCCCGGTCATCGAACGGGTCATGACCGACAACGCCATGGCCTACCGCAGGTCACGAGCCTTCCGGGAAGCGATGGCCGACATCGGCGCCAGCCACCGGCTCACCCGCTCCTACCGGCCACAAACCAACGGCAAAGCCGAGCGCTTCAACCGCACGCTGGCCGAAGAATGGGCCTACGCCCAGGTCTTCACCAGCGGCCAGCAACGCGCCGACGCCCTGCCCGAGTTCCTGCACCACTACAACCACCACCGGGCCCACACCGCACTCGGCGGCAAACCACCCATCACCCGCATCAACAACGTCTCAGGGCACTACA
>NZ_JBEXVQ010000106.1:0-1020 GCF_040629405.1 Lentzea sp. NPDC005914
ATACATGCTTCTGGGGTCGTAGCGGATCTGGGTTCCTAGGAAGTCGGCCCATTGGACGAGCTCGCCCCGTGCCTGCCTGCGACGCTTGAGGACGTGGATCTCCGGGGTGAGTCGCGGCTCGTGGTTCTCGGGGCGGAGCCGCCAGCTGAGGGGTGGCAGGTCTGCCGACAGCAGGCTGATCATCACGGTCAGCGCTTGGAGCTGAGCGGTGACGACGGGATCCGGCGAACGGGCGTGGGACTTCGGCACATTCGTCTTCTTGGCGGTGCCTTCACGCGCTGAGCCCCTGCACGACAGCTGCACGCCGCGGTAGACCCCTTTGATGAGGTAATCCTCGTGGTACGGCCTAACGAGAATTGCAGGTGGCGAGTGTTCTTCATCAGAGCCTTGGCTCTGCCAGTACGGGCGTGGGGACTCAACTGTCAGCTGCATCCCCAAAAGTTCGGCGCACTGCACCATCACGATGTAGGTCTCGTGGTCGCTGAGGCCGGCGAGCGGAGAACCCATCACGCAGCCGGGCGCGTCGGCGACATACCACACCATTGCGGGAAGCCCGGTCTCGAAGAGCTCGATCAGCACCTCGGCCACGTGCGACTGCTCGTCCAAGATCGCCGCTCTGCCCATGACGAGGAGTTTCACCGAACCTGCCCCGCAGAACAAGACGGCTGAGCCGCAGCAGAGGCGGAAGCGGTGCCGGGCGGCGGCCTGCGGGTAGCGGCTGAGGTTGCACGGGTGACCGCACCGTAGGCGTCCACGATGCCGTGACCGTAGAAGCCGTTGAACTTCGAGTCACCTTCACAGGTGGCGTCCAACTCCAGCGTGCGACCCACCCCGGACACCGAGGACGAGTGGGCGATCGTGCTGGACCGCTACAACACGGTCCTCGACGACGCAGGTGTACATCAGCCGGATCCCGTGGGAGTGCGGCCGCATCGACACACTGCTGCGCGCCGTCGCCGACGACGACGCCACCGCAGGAGTGCTGATCACCGATGCCGGTCTGCAACGGATCTACCACCC
>NZ_JBEXVQ010000107.1:0-1009 GCF_040629405.1 Lentzea sp. NPDC005914
AGTGCTTGTTTCCGAGCTACTGAGGCTGTGTGAGTCGTCGGACGGTGATGCGGATCATCGACCATCGGACCATGGCCTCGTGGTGGTGGCGTAGTCGTTCGTAGTCGCGGACGCAGCGGCGGTGGCTGGTGATCCATGCCAGGGTCCGTTCCACCACCCACCGCCGTGGTAGCACCGTGAAGTGCGGCAGGTCGGGCCGTTTCACTATCTCGACGGTCAGAGCAAGGGTCCTGCGTGCCCAGTCGAGCAGGGTTCCGGTGTAGCCGCCGTCCGCCCAGACCAGGTGGACTCGCGGCCCCGCGGCGGATCGCAGGCGCCGCAACAGAGAGCGGGCGGCGACCCTGTCCGATGTGGATGCCGGGGTCACCAGTACCGCGATCAGCAGTCCCAGGGTGTCCACGGCGATGTGGCGCTTGCGTCCCTGAATCTTCTTGCCCGCGTCGTAGCCGCGGGTCGAGGCGGCCACGGTAGGCGCCGCTCGCACGGACTGGGAGTCGATGATCGCCGCCGACGGGGCGGCGTTGCGGCCGTCGGCCAGTCGGGCACGGTCGCGCAACGCGTCGAGCAGTCGCTGGGTGGTACCGGTCTTCTCCCAGGCGGTGAAGCGCTTGAAGACAGTGGGCCAGGGCGGGAAGTCGGCGGGCAGGGCACGCCACTTGATGCCGTTGTCGACCACGTAGAGGATCGCGTCGACGATCAACCGGCGGCAGTGCTTCTCCCACCGCCCGCCACGACCGGCCAGGCACGCCGGATCGGGCAGCAAAGGGTCGAGCTCGGCCCACTGGGCGTCGGTGATGTCGGTGGGATAGCGGCTCGCCCGCTGGCCGGGCTGATGGGTGACGGCCAAACGGCAACAGGCGGAACCCGCGGTGGAACCGCCCGCGGGGATCGGGCACGATAACAACGGAACTCCTGGCAGAACGGCGCTTCGACAACGTCCGATCTACCAGGAGTTCCCCTGTCCGTGCACCAAAGAGCTCTCACCCGCTCAAGCTCGGAAACAAGCACT